>CAXTJJ010000066.1:0-16010 GCA_964244155.1 uncultured Spirosoma sp. | reverse complement strand
TACACATGATACGGCAATTTTTTTTTTTTTTTTTTTTTTATCAGGATAATGGACGAGGGTTCAACTACGAACAAACACAGAAGAAAGCAACTGGGCTGGGTATCGGAAATATTGAGTCGCGGGTGACTATTTTAGGGGGCAAAATCTCCTGGCTAACGCAATCAGGACAAGGCACACAAGCTACGATTGACGTGCCAATCGGTAAAACCAGTAAGCGGCCTGTTAATCCAACAAAAACAAATACAACCCTCCCAGATTAACGGGTATACTCAATTTGAGGATTGATTCGGGGAATTAAACCATTGGCGTCATTCTGCAACAGCATTTCGAACAGTAACACCGTTGCGGCTGCATCGCCCTGCGCCCGGTGGCGCCCGTTGAGGGGAATATCAAGAGAACGGCAGAGTTTGCCCAGACTATAGGAAGGATGACCCGGCAGTAGCTTTCGGCTGGTACGTACCGTGCAGAGGGTACGCCGGAAGTACTCGTAGCCTAGCCAGTTTAGCTCTTTCTGGATAAAGCCAAAGTCAAAACCAACATTATGAGCCACAAAAATAGCGTCCTTCGTAATGTTCAGTACATCGCTGGCAACATCGGCAAAGGTAGGGGAGTCCTGCACCATCTCGTTCGAAATACCGGTCAAGTGCCGGATAAACGGAGGAATCAGACAGCCGGGATTTAGCAGTGAATGAAAAGAGTCAACCACTTGCTGTCCGTCGTGGCGGAATATGGCAATTTCGGTAAGTCGAGTAGGGCCTTTAACGCCCCCAGTCGTTTCAACGTCAACGATGCAATACACAAATGAATAGTTTACGGCCGTTTATGATCTTCGGTGCCAGTAGGCAAATGCCTCAACAAGCTGTGGCCTGTGTTCTAACTACCGCCGAATTCCGTAAATGAAGAACCGAATACAACATAAAGGTACGAGTTTAACGCGAAGCCTGCAACGACCGGTTCCGATTCGGCTGTTTCTCTATACCTGGCCGCACCACCACGCCTTCCCGAATGAGCCGAAGGGTGTAATCCAGCACATAATCCCGGTTGTGCATAAGGTCGTCGAAACTACGCGTAACGATAAAATCCGGCTCTACAGTAAATCCATTTGCCCGTTCGGTTTCAACGGCATGCGTTAGTTTTTTGAGCGGGATCCGTACTTGAAGTTTGGAGTTAGGTAAAGTTACGGTTTTAAAGTGCCCGGCAAAATCACCCCAGTAGGCGCTGCCGCTCGCTTCGCCAACAAACGTGCCCATACCCGCATCAAGCGTTTTGGCCAGTACCGATGTGGTAGCCGAAAACGATGCGCCATTCATAAGGAAGTATAGGTTTCCGGCAAACGCATCCCGATGCCGGGGCCGGTAACGTCGGTTGGCTGAACGACTTGCAAATCCACCTTGGTTGTCGTCTCTATATTGTAAGCTGAAATTGAGTGCCGATATGGGATTCCAACGGGTTACGAGTTCGGCACGAGCGGCTTTTTTCATTTCTTCATGATCCATGATACGGAAAGATTTTGGCATCCAGTATCGAAGCAGACGGGCTGAGTTCATAACAATGCCTCCGCCGTTGCCCTGCATATCGACCACCAGGTTTTGTACGTTTTCCTGCCGTATCTGCTTGAAGGCTCGTTTCAACCGACGATTAAAGGCCCATTGGAAAGGATCTTTTTTCTTTATGCCCATAAACGTAGAAACGCGCAGCACCGCCGTACGGGTAAGCGTATCGACCATTCGAACCGACAGATTAGGACGCCGGTCTATCTCAACTCCATAACGGCGTTGTATTCTGTGTCGAAAACTATCTAAGGTCAGGCATTTAAGTTTCGTTTGCCGAACAAGGCTGTCGCCAGTTAGTCGATAGGTAATTTTTATGGAATCTGCCGAGCCAAACCAGGCGGCATAATAATCGGCAAATTGTACTAAACTCCACTGGCGTCGACCCGTGAGGTTATCACCATCAGAGCCGGAGTGGTCAGCATTCATCAACTCATCATGCACATCAGCAACGGGCCGCCCGTTGATCGTAAGTAATTCCGTACCGCGCTGAAGGGTCGTATCTGACGATACATTATGGCTAATAAAATACTGTGACTCAACAAGCCGAATATAGAAGGGAAAAAAGCGGGTGGACTTCCCGATATAGTTTTTTCGATGGTTCAGGTTCGTATGACCGTCTTTGATGGCGGCTACAAAGGGACTGACATGATGGAAAAACGTCAGGTAGTCGACGGGCGAAGTTAGTCGATTATATAAGGAGTCATATAGTTGCTCCATCCGGGCATGGGGAGTATAATAACCCATGCCCGGATGGAGCAAATCAAGTTTCCGTTTCAGGTAACTAAGATCAGTACGAGCCTGGGTAGGAGTAAGCACTTGAGCCCGCGAAATTTGACAACTTAAACCAACAAATAAACCTACCAAATGCAGAATCTTGCTAATTTTCATCGGTACACGTTACGGTCAGAGAAACTCTATAGGGTTCCTTGGTATTAGTACCGTGAAGATAAACTTTAGCGCAACTATAATCAATGATAATTGTTTAAGACTTTATTAAAATTTTGTATTCGGTAGGTTTTAGATTGCTATTTAGCTGTCTTTCCTGTGCGGAATTACCGTCCAGTGCTTAGCTCCTGACAGGTGTTCGGAAACAATAGCAGCGGCTACCTCTTCCAGATTCTCTTCATTTGTGGTGAAAAACAGGCTCTTTGGTTGATCATTATCCTGTGTTGTGCGCACCTCATAATACTCGTTGTGGTGCTCGATTTGGTGTTTTTCGACAAGTTGATACTGCGCCATAATAAAAAAATAGTTAGGTAACGATAACTCGCAAGTTGATAAGATGTTAACCCAGCATGATAATTAACACCGCGCCCGCAACCATAACACTCGCTCCAAGGAGCTTACGGAGGATGTCCTGTTCGCGAAAGAAATGATAACCGAACAAAACACTCACTAATGCTGATGTTTGAAACAAAGCCAGCGCATAGCCAACGGGTACATTAGCCAGAGTAATGTTACTGGCCATCTGTGTCACACCAACGGTTATACATAAGGCAAGGTAGGTACTTTTCTGCGAAACAAGTAACGCGGTTTGAACCTGCCAAGTGGTTCGCATAGTCAGTAAAATCCAGATGAAAGTGAACACAAAGCCCAGTACACACCAGTAGAAGAAAGCAATAGTGGGCGTAGAAAGGATAATGGCTTTTTTTAGGAACGCTCCATCAATAGCCGAAAATACCAGTGCTGCCAGCCGTAATCGAACTTCCGGTCGCTGAAAGAGCCTCATTTTAGCTGGCTGTGAAACTAATCCATTCGACTGTCGTTTTTTATCGTTCAGTACAAGATAACTGCCTGCCACAATCAGCAGTACCCCAACAAGCCCCCACCAGCCCGGAATTTCATTGAGCAGAAAAATGCTGATCAACATACCCACTATAGCTTTATAAGCATTGATCGGCCCCAGCACCGACAAATCGCCGATGTGCATTGCTTTTACTAAAAATACATTGCCAGACATGGCAAATAGGCCGGTAATCAACATACTTAGCCAAAACTCGGACGATAGACCTGTAAGTTGAAGCATTGGCCAAAATGTTAAACAAATCAGCATCAGAATGCCATACGTAGCTGATGTAATGAACAATGGGTTAGCTGCCCGCTGGGTCAACTGTTTCTGAAAAACATTCGAGAGTGGATTTGCTACAATACGTACCAATACAGCAAACGAGGAGCCAGTGAGTATAGTTAAGAACATAGTCCTTAATATACTGTAACCTAATCGAAAATGGTAACAGGACGATCATATACCTAAAATTGTCTGTAATCAAACGAATTAACCAATTAGTTGAAACCTTTTTCAACACATCACTTTCCTGATTAACAAACGTTTCGTACCTTTGCGGTCTTATTTTTTGACCGGGCTACCGGAGCGGAGGAGATACGAGGTGAATCCATTACGTACATACGACATCCATATTGTTGGTCTTGACAATAAACGCTACGAATACGATTTCATATCGGATCGTTCGTTTTTTGCCGCACTTGATCAAGAGTTGATCAAAACGGGCAATGTTCAGACACATTTGGTACTTGATAAGTCAGAGACGATGATTCGGCTCGACTTTCACATTGTGGGTACGGTCGAACAAACGTGCGATCGCAGCTTGGACGAATACGATGAATCAGTCGATACGCAACGGTCAATGTTGCTAAAGTTCGGCGACCATAACGAAGAACTGAGCGATGAGATTGAACTCATTGAACGGAATACGTCGACCATTAATGTAGCCCGCTACATTTTCGAGTTCATAAGCCTGTCGCTGCCTATGAAGCGTCTTCACCCCCGCTTTCGGGAAGAAGATGATCAGGACGACGACCAGGACGTAAAACTGATTTACAGTTCTGGCCCAGAAACGAATAATGACGATGCAGACGACCAGCCGGAGATCGATCCTCGCTGGGCCGCTTTGCGAAAATTGAGTGACAACTAATTAAGTTGTAGAGTAATAAGGTTGTAAGGTCATATAGTCAATGACGTATAAACGGCCTGCCAACTCGAAAACTAGATGACTATATAACTTTATAACTATAAGACTGAATCATGGCACACCCCAAACGACGCCACTCCAGCACCCGGCGCGATAAGCGCAGAACGCACTACAAGGCTACTCCTGTAGCGCTTTCAACCGACGCCCAAACTGGCGAAGTACACGAGCGTCATCACGCCCACGTTTTTGAAGGCAATCTGTTCTATAAAGGGCAAATGATTATTGAGAATTACGCTAAAACAGCTTAAATCTCACCTATTTCTGAAAAGTATTTCGTTGACGTCTTTCCCAAGATGAACGCGAAATACTTTTTTATTGCCCGCCACCTCCCTATTTTTACGCGTATTTATTAAGAGTCCAGCTTAACTGGGAGGTATTGAACAAACGGAGTCAATGAAAATTGCAGTGGACGCAATGGGTGGCGATTTTGCTCCCGAAGCAATTGTGGAAGGAGTGTTGATGGCCGCTGCTGAATTGCCGGAGAATGTAGCTATTGCACTAATTGGCAAGCAGGCTATCATACAGGCGTTAATTAATAAACATAGTGCGGACGCAATTACCAATATCGAGTTGGTAAACGCCGATGATGTTATTGATATGAGTGAGCACCCAACTAAAGCGCTCTCTCAGAAACCCAATTCCAGCATCGGAGTTGGGTTCAAACTTTTGAAAGAGGGTAAAGTGCAGGCATTTTGCAGTGCTGGGAATACCGGTGCTATGCACGTAGGGGCCTTATTTAGTATAAAAGCCATTGAAGGTGTTTTGCGTCCCTGCATTGCCGGATTTGTTCCACAACTACCCGGTGGCTACGCCGTTATGCTCGACATTGGGGCCAATGCAGACTGCAAGCCCGAAATGCTGGCTCAGTTCGGGGAGATTGGATCTATTTATGCGCAATGTACCTTTAACATCGAACAACCCCGCGTGGCGTTGATGAACATAGGTTCTGAAGAGCAAAAAGGCTCACTGATAGCCCAGGCTGCGCATCAACTTCTGAAAGACAATAACCGCATCAACTTTGTTGGCAATATAGAGGGTGGAGATTTCTTCGCTGGTCATGCCGACGTCATTATTACAGACGGTTTTACGGGTAATGCAATGTTCAAATTGGGCGAGTCCTTCTATAAAGTGGCTGCACAACGGAGTATAAGCGATGAGTTTCTTGATAAAACCAACTACGAATCGGTTGGTGGAAGTCCAATTCTGGGAGTTAACGGGAATGTAATTATTGCCCACGGTATTTCATCGCCGTTAGCTATCAAAAATATGATCAGCTTAGCCATCCGGCAGGTTGAATCCGACGCATACACTAAAATTGCACAGGCACTCAGTTAAGCGTGGGCAAGTGTCAGTGAGCAGTAAACAGATTCTGATTATCTGATGCACTGATAACTGTTCACCGGCTACTGTTGACTGATAACTGTACTATCATCCTATGAGTAAAGCTGCCATAACTGGAGTTCACGGCTACGTTCCCGATTACGTGCTGACCAATGCCGAATTGGAACGTATGGTGGATACAAATGATGAATGGATTACTAGCCGAACCGGTATAAAAGAACGGCATATTCTAAAAGGTGAGGGCATGGGTTCCTCACATATGGGAGCAAAAGCCGTGGCAGGTTTGCTCGAAAAGCTGACTATCAAACCTGAAGAGGTCGATCTGCTCATCTGTGCGACGACCACTCCCGACTTCGTCTTTCCATGTACGGCAAACCTGATTTGCGACATGGTGGGGATTCGTAATGTGGGAAGTTTCGATATTCAGGCTGCCTGTTCCGGGTTTTTGTATGCCCTTACCGTTGGTACGCAGTTCATCGAAACGGGTAAATACAAAAAAGTGGTCATTGTTGGAGCTGATAAGATGTCGGCTATAACAGACTATACTGACCGCACAACCTGCGTTCTCTTCGGTGATGGAGCTGGAGCCGTCATGCTCGAACCCAATACGGAAGGCCTTGGTATTCTGGACACTATTATTAAGTCGGATGGTGTTGGACAAAATCATTTGTTCCAGAAAGCGGGAGGCAGCCGTTATCCACCCACCCACGAAACCGTTGAAAAACGCTGGCATTATGTTTATCAGGACGGGCCATCGGTTTTCAAATTCGCAGTAAAAAATATGGCCGATGTATCGGCTGAGATTATGGAGCGTAATCACCTTGCTGGCGATGATGTCGCCTGGCTGGTACCGCACCAGGCCAACAAACGTATTATCGACGCTACGGCACATCGAATGGGTATTCAGGCCGAAAAGGTTATGATGAATATCCACAAATATGGCAATACCACAGCGGCTACTATTCCGCTTTGTCTATTCGACTATGAGTCGCAACTGAAAAAGGGCGACAATCTTGTACTGGCAGCCTTCGGCGGTGGCTTTACCTGGGGAGCCGCTTATGTGAAGTGGGCGTATTAATTTTATGTATGATGTATGATATAGGATATATGCCTTGATCGGCAAACTAGCTCATACATCATACATCTTACATCATACATATTAAACATGGCAACGACTGCAGATATCCGCAATGGATTAGTTCTTAACTACAACAACGATCTTTTTCAAATCACTGAATTTCAACACGTAAAGCCCGGGAAAGGTGCAGCTTTTGTCCGGACTAAATTGAAAAGTCTAACAACAGGACGGGTGATCGACAATACATTCAACTCAGGTGTGACAATCTACCCGGTACGGGTTGAGCGTCGAAAATTCCAATACCTTTATAAAGACGAAGCGGGCTATAACTTTATGGACCAGGAATCATTTGATCAGATCAACCTAAGCGAGAAAATCGTGGAGGGGGCTGATTTGATGAAAGAAGGGCAGGAAGTTGAAATCCTGGTTAATGCGGAGAGCGACACCCCACTCTCGTGCGAATTACCACCTTTTGTTGAATTGGAGGTAACATACGCAGAGCCAGGCATTAAAGGCGACACAGCAAACAGTCCTAAAAAACGGGTTGAAGTAGAGTCAGGCGCGAAGATTATGGTACCCTTATTTATTGAATCTGGTCAAAAGATTCGGGTTGATACACGCACCCGTGATTACGTAGAACGCGTAAAATAACTTAGTTAGTCAGTAAGTAGTTAATTCAGTAAGCAGTATTTACCTCCTGACTTGCTAACCTACAGGCTTACTGACTTGCCGACTAAACTATGAGCACACAAGACATACAGCAACTTATCGACTTCATCTCACAATCAGGTTTAGACGAAGTTAACATCGAAACAACTGATCTGAAAATCAGTGTTAAGCGGTATGGTACCGGCGTACCAACTGCGGCTCCTGCACCAGCGGCTCCTGTAGCCCAGGCCACGACTGCCCAGCCACCACAGGCTGTTGCAGTTCCAGCAGCACCCGTTGCTGCGCCGGCAGTGCCTAAGGCCGATACGTCGAACTACATTACCATTAAATCGCCGATGATTGGCACGTTCTATCGCTCGGCTAATCCCGATTCGCCCATGTTCGTTGAAGTGGGCGATAGTATAACTGAAGGTAAGGTGGTCTGTATCATCGAAGCCATGAAACTGTTTAACGAGATAGAGTCGGAAGTATCAGGCCGTATTGTGAAAATTCTTGTCGAGAATGCTACGCCGGTTGAATATGACCAACCGCTGTTCTTGGTTGAACCCATCTAAATGGTGAAAGAGCGAAAGAATGAGAGAGTGAAAGGGTGAAACGCTAGCCTGTGCTGTTATTCGCTCTTTCACTCTTTCATTCTCTCGCTCTTTCGCTCTTAAAACCATGTTCAAAAAAATATTAATTGCCAATCGAGGGGAAATTGCCCTGCGGATTATTCGGACATGCCGCGAAATGGGCATTAAGACAGTGGCCGTTTATTCGACCGCCGATCGTGATAGTCTACATGTGCGCTTCGCCGATGAGGCCGTTTGCATTGGCCCTCCCATTAGCAAACTATCTTACCTAAGCATTCCCAATATTATCTCAGCGGCCGAAGTAACCGGTGCCGATGCTATTCACCCCGGTTACGGTTTTCTATCTGAGAATGCAGAATTCTCCCAAATCTGCGCCGACTACGGCATCAAATTTATTGGTGCTACTGCCGATCAAATCAATGGTATGGGCGATAAATCGACGGCCAAAGCCACAATGAAAGCCGCTGGGGTTCCGGTAATTCCTGGCTCCGATGGCTTGCTCGAATCGGTAGAGCAGGGTAAGAAGCTGTCAGCAGGTATGGGCTATCCGGTTATTGTAAAAGCTACCGCTGGTGGTGGCGGGCGCGGTATGCGTATTGTACGGGCTGAGGAAGATTTCGAAAAAGCCTGGAACGACGCTCGTACTGAAGCGGGGGCGGCATTCGGCAACGATGGACTTTATCTGGAGAAGTTCGTTGAAGAACCTCGCCATATCGAAATTCAAATCGTGGGCGATCAGTATGGTAAAGTTTGCCATCTGTCTGAGCGCGACTGTTCGATTCAACGCCGTCATCAGAAATTGATCGAAGAAACGCCTTCGCCGGTTGTATCGTCTGAACTCCGGGAGAAAATGGGCGCAGCTGCCATTAAGGGTGCTCAAGCAATCGGCTATGAAGGCGCTGGAACCGTTGAGTTCCTGGTCGACAAACACGGCGATTTCTATTTTATGGAAATGAATACCCGAATTCAGGTTGAGCACCCGATTACTGAAGAAGTAACGGATTTTGACCTGATTAAAGAGCAGATTAAAGTCGCTGCCGGTGCCGAGATATCAGGACGAAATTACACACCGAAACTGTTCGCAATGGAATGCCGAATCAATGCAGAAGATCCGGCTAATGGGTTCCGGCCATCGCCTGGTAAGATTACGAATCTTCACTTCCCTGGTGGACATGGTGTTCGGATTGACAGTCATGTTTACAGTGGCTATACTATCCCACCAAACTATGATTCGATGATTGCTAAACTGATCGTTTCGGGACAATCGCGGGAGGAAGTTATTACACGTATGAAGCGCGCGTTACAGGAGTTCGTTATTGAAGGCATTAAAACCACGATACCTTTCCATATTAAATTGATGGACGACGTTCAGTTTCGCTCCGGCCAGTTTACAACGGCTTTTCTGGAAACGTTCGATTTTAGTAAGTTATAGCAAATAGTTTCGCGGCCGGTCACTGGCGTTATACAAGGCTACATTAGAAAAAACGGGGTGTCTTGCTTTAGTGTTAGACACCCCGTTTTTTGTACTTCCTGCATGAATCACCTCGCTACAGCCGATTACATTGTTTTCTTCGTTTATTTCATCATTGTTGTTGGATATGGGTATTGGGTCTACCAACGGAAGCGGCAGGCTCACGTAAACACAACCGACTTTTTCCTGGCTGAAGGGTCGTTAACGTGGTGGGCAATTGGAGCTTCATTAATTGCTTCGAATATTTCTGCCGAGCATTTCATCGGTATGGCTGGTTCCGGCTTTGCTATGGGGCTGGCAATTTCCTCCTATGAATGGTTTGCCGCAGCTACCCTGATCATTGTCGCCGTATTTTTCATTCCAATCTATCTTAGAAACCACATTTACACCATGCCGCAATTTCTGGCGCAGCGGTACAGCGATACCGTTAGCACTATACTAGCAGTGTTTTGGCTGGTGGTGTATGTGCTGGTCAACCTAACGTCTATTCTTTATTTAGGTGCCATTGCCATTGAGTCTTTAGTGGGTATTTCATTCACAACCTGCACGATTGGCCTGGCGCTGTTTGCCATTTTTATTACGCTGGGTGGAATGAAGGTAATTGGCTATACCGATGTTATTCAGGTTGTTGTACTAATATTTGGTGGCCTGGTCGTTACGTATCTGGCTTTACAATTGGTCGCGCAGGAATCGGGCATTTCAGGTGTATGGAATGGCTTGGTAGCTATTCGAGAACAGGCTGATAGCCACTTTCATATGTTTTTTCCAAAAGGCCATCCGCACTACGAGGTGCTACCGGGCATGGCATTGGTAACGGGTGGTATGTGGATCAATAATCTTTCATACTGGGGTTGTAATCAGTACATCGTACAGCGGGCGTTAGGGGCCGACCTGAAGACTGCCCGCTCTGGTATTCTGTTTGCTGCTTTCCTGAAACTGTTGATTCCAATTATTGTCGTCATTCCGGGGATTGCCGCGTTTGTGTTATACCAGAGCGGACCCTTTCATAATGCAATGACCGATGCTTCGGGTGTTGTCAAGCCTGACCACGCCTACCCAGTTCTCATGAATTTGCTGCCCATTGGTATGAAAGGACTTGCCTTTGCCGCTTTGACAGCCGCAGTTGTGGCTTCTCTGGCGGGTAAATGCAACTCGATCTCGACAATCTTCACGCTCGATCTTTATAAGAAATACATTGATAAATCAGCCTCAGAGCAGAAACTGGTTAATGTAGGGCGTTGGGCTATCATTGCCTCATTTGGTATCGCTATTGCACTGGCTCCCATGCTCCGCTCTCTCGATCAGGTGTATCAATACATCCAGGAATACACCAATTTTATTACGCCGGGCGTATTTGCCATCTTTCTGTTAGGCTTCTTCTGGAAACGCGCGACAAACCGGGCTGCCATGACGGTGGCTATCCTGACAATCCCCTTTTCGACACTTTTAAAATTCTGGCCGGAAGTGATGGGCTTTATTGACGTTCAGGTTGATTCCATTCCGTTTTTACATCGAACGACCCTTGTTTTCTGTATTGATATGATCATCATGGTGATCGTATCGCTCACTGATCCAGCCGGTTATGCGAATGGGAAAAGCGTTATCGTCGACAGGAGAATGTTCCGTGTAACGCCCTCTTTCATAGTTGGGTCGGTTGCTATTTTCGCTATATTGGCTGTATTATATACCAAGTTCTGGTAAGGTCAATGACGAAATTTCTAGCGATAGGGCTTCTGCTTGTCTCATTGTCAGCGGTAGCACAAGTGCGTGAACGACTGGATTCGGTGATGAGGGCCCATAACCTACCTACCACGCCGGGTGCGGCCTTACTGGTTGTTGTTGACGGAAAGACGATCTTTAAAAAGGGGTATGGCTTAGCGAACAACGAAACAAAGGCAGGAATTACGCCCGAAACAAACTTTCGAATGGCGTCTGTTACGAAACAGTTTACAGCAATGGGTATTCTGTTACTGGAGAAAGACGGAAAGTTGTCGTTAGATGCCCCCTTAACTACCTTCTTTCCTGATTTTAACCTGCATGTAGGCCGCCAAGTACGCATTCGTCATTTATTAACACATTCATCGGGAATTCCGGATTATGAAGCTGTGATGAACCCTCAACAACATGAGCAATTGCTGGATACAGATGTGTTAATGCTAATTAAAAACCGTGATTCTCTCTATTTTGAGCCGGGTACACAGTTTCGATACAGCAACTCGGCTTATTGTTTACTGGCCTTAGTCATTGAGCAAGTGTCGGGGAAGTCGTTTGCGTCGTTTTTAAAACAACGGATTTTTCACCCGCTGCACATGACGCAGTCCACTGTGTACGAAGCAGGGAAGCCGATTCCTAACCGGGCAATGGGGTATAAAAAGCAAGATAACTCGTTTGTCTTCTCTGATCAGAGCGTCACTAGTGCCACAAAAGGGGATGGTGGAGTATATATGTCGCTAGCTGACTACCAGAAATGGACTGATGCGCTTCGGATGGGTACGCTGCTGGATTTAACCAAGGTGCTGACACGCACAGGCAAAGCCATTCCGCAAACAAGGGGGAGTTATTACGGTGCAGGTTGGTTTTACCAACAGCCTGATAAGCCGATTCTGTTCCACTCAGGAAGTACCTGTGGTTTCAACAATTACGTTGTTAGCATACCGTCGAAACGATTCCTGATGGCCTGTTTTTCTAATAAGGCCGATAACAAAGCCAATGCATCGGCTATTATGAAAATTCTGGTCGATGCAGGCTACCCTGAGCTTGCTACTATTTTAACTTTAGACGACTTAACGCAGTAATCGGCTCAACGATAACTTTTGATCTGTCTAACTGGTTGACAGTAATTAATTTATAAATTTGTGTTCTAAACTCTATTTGGCCATGATTAGTGAAACCGCCCCCCTTACCAGCCTCGATCAGTGGGAAGACGATGTGCTGAGTCGCTACCCCGAGCCCGAGCATAAATCGAAAGAAGACTACCGAAATTATGACTCGCCGGAACGTGACACAGTGCGGGAGTTTTACCGACTTAACCATACGTATCAAACCTATGACTTCGTGCGGGAAAAGGAGCGCGAATTCCTGGCTTTCGATAAAAAGGAACTGCCCGTTTGGGGGGCAATGGAGTTTTTGAATACGCTTGTCGATGATTCCGATCCCGACACCGATCTTGATCAACTTCAGCACCTTCTGCAAACAGCCGAAGCCATCCGTGCCGATGGCCACCCCGATTGGTTTGTCCTGACAGGCTTTCTGCATGACATGGGCAAAGTGTTATGCCTGTTTGGTGAACCACAATGGGCCGTTGTGGGTGATACATTCCCGGTAGGCTGCCAACATTCAGACAAAATTGTGTATCCTGAATATTTCGCCAACAATCCTGATTCAAGAGACGAGCGGTACAACACGAAATATGGCGTGTATGAGCCCAATTGTGGCCTTCGCAACGTGCATATGTCGTGGGGGCACGATGAGTATCTGTACCAGATCATGAAGGATTACCTTCCGGAGCCAGCCTTGTACATGATGCGGTATCATTCATTCTATTCGCAACACCGGGAGGAGGCTTATAATCATTTGATGGATGAGCATGACCACGAGATGTTCAAATGGGTACGTAAGTTTAATCCCTATGATTTGTACTCGAAAAGTCCGAAACCACCAGTTGTTAGTGAATTGAAACCTTATTACGAAGATTTGATCGCCAAGTACTTACCTGCTACGTTGCGTTTGTAACTATTTTTAGTATAATTGCTGCTCAACAGTAATTCCCACCGAAAACAGTGTACTATGTATCTGAAAGAACGCATTGAGCAGGTTGAACGACAAAACGCCACGACCGCCCGTGCGGAAGCTGATCTCACAGTCGATGTACGGGCTATTCGTCGTGATCAGACAGAAGGGTTTAAACAAATTAATGCCCGGCTTGAAAAGTTGGAGACTGACGTCGGTGTGTTAAAGCAGGATGTTAGCACTATAAAACAAACATTACAACTAGTTCTTGCCTATTTACAAGAGAAACTTCCTTGAAATGGGTCGTTAGCGTTAAAATTTAGTAAGGCACAAACGATACAGAGCACATTTGTATCGTTTGTGCCTTTATCTTTATCTTTATCCTTTGGCCAATGCTCCTCTTTTTTATTTCGCTTTACCTACTTTCCAACGTAGCGGTAGGTGCCTGGGCAGCACGGCGCGTAACGACTTCACAGGATTTTGTACTGGCAGGTCGGCGATTGCCGCTCATGCTGGCGGCTTCGGTAACCTTTGCAACCTGGTTTGGCTCCGAAACAATTATGGGTGCCCCAGCCATGTTTGTGGAAGGTGGGTTTTTAGCTGTTATCGAAGAACCGTTTGGGTCATCGTTATGTCTGTTTCTGGTTGGAGCTTTCTTTGCACGACCACTCTATCGACTCAATATCATTACCTTCTGCGACTACTTTCGCATCCGCTTTGGTCGTTCGGCCGAGCTGCTGTCGGCGATTATGATTATACCCTCTTACTTTAGCTGGATTGCCGCCCAACTTGTGGCCATTGGTATCGTGCTAAGTGTAGTGACTGACATCCCACGTGAATATTGCATCATTGGTAGTGCATCTATTGTGATGGCATATACATTACTGGGAGGTATGTGGTCAATTTCAATTACAGACTTTTTCCATAATCTCATCATTATTCTGGCTTTGGCTGTATTAGGCATTATGCTCTGGAGAGAGGTGGGTGGGTGGGAGTCAATCCAGAAACGAACACCAGCGGGCTTCTTCCGCTTTCTGCCCCACTCCACAACAAAAGACTGGCTGGCCTATATGGCCGCCTGGATAACCATCGGGCTAGGATCTATTCCGCAACAGGACGTTTTCCAACGGGTTATGGCTGCGAAAACCGAAAGTACGGCTGTGCGTGCGTCTTTTTTAGCATCGGGTATGTACTTGACCATCGCTATGCTGCCCCTGTTTATCGCGCTGAGTGCTAAATTACTGCATCCTGACTTACCAAAAGACAATCAGCTTATTATTCCAAATATGGTGATGCAACATGGTGGCCTTCCCTTGCAAATCTTATTCTTCGGGGCTGTTATATCGGCCATTTTAAGTGTATCGAGTGGAGCTATACTGGCACCAGCAACCGTTTTTGGAGAGAATATAATGAAGTTCTTCCAACCCGACATCAGCGATCAGGCCCTGTTAAAAAACATCCGGTGGATGGTAATGCTCATTACCATTATTTGCGTTGGCATGAGTATTAGCCGCGATACGAATATCTTCGACCTTGTGGGCGAGTCTTCTGCCTTTAGTCTAGTCTCGTTGTTCGTACCCCTGACTGCAGGAATTTACTGGAAACGGGCTAACCTGACAGGTTGCCTATGGTCGATGATAGTCGGCTTTGGCGTTTGGCTTGCCTGCTTGTGGCTAGAAACAAATTTTTCGCCGATGCTATGGGGGCTGCTGGCCAGTATAGTAGCTATGGTAGCAGGGAGTTTAATGAGTAAGCCTCAACTTATACAGCGTTAGCCCGACGAGCTACACATCCAGCAATCTCCGGTGGTAATTGATTTGACCTAAGTGATAGCCCAAGTGCGTTGTTAAATGCACCAGAAAATAACCAGTCGATGTCTTCTCGTCAAAAACCAGCTGCGGATATTCCTCAGACAGTTGGCTTTCTCTAAGATTGCTCAGTGCATTATCGACTACCAAAATTGTTTCATCAACTTTGGCCAAAAGCTCAGCTTTAGGTATATCTTTTAGGGAAAACTCTGATTCTCGCTGGCGTAAATAGCCTGTTTTGCCAAACTCTGCGCCCAGATAGGTGTTTAAATTGCCGAGTAAATGCAGACACAGATTACCGGCTGAATTGGCGATGCCTTTTTCAGTATACCAAATAACTGACTCGTTTTCATACAAGTCAATCTCTTTCCGTAAACGGATAAGATCCCGGCGAAAAAGCGTTCTTAAGGTCTGGATAAGCATAGATGGGGATACCAATAAATCGTTACCCGAAGTACTGCTGCTCAATCCGGCCGACATAACCAAGATAGGTAGCGCTACTGAACCAGGGCTGAAGTTTTGCACCGATGTTCGGATAAAGATTGAGTTTATCTAAATCGGCAACAGGTATCCAGACTAAATTGAGCGCAGTGGTTTCGTCGGGATTTAATATTGGTTCACCTATGAGGTTGCGGGCCGCAAAGACCACATGCAATACGTCGTCATTACGCTCGGACAAGAGCATTTCACCCGCCAGAATCATCTCACCCAGGTCTACTGAGACGCCTAATTCCTCCCGAATCTCGCGGATGACCGTTTCGGTCAGGATTTCGCCCCGGTCGGGGTTGCCGCCGGGTAG
>CAXTJJ010000065.1:0-16029 GCA_964244155.1 uncultured Spirosoma sp. | reverse complement strand
CTCCAGAAAAGGATGATAGTGTTTGTTAAGGGTGGTGCGCAGGTCAGCCAGCGGAAACGTAGAAGGCAGATCGGTTTCATCAATGGCTTTGGCAATGGTTATGGCCTTCCGGTAAGCCATATCGACCTGATACCAATCCTTGACATACTGTCGAATATACTCATCGGGGGTGTCTAGTGTGAATCCGGCGATATGGTTGAGCGCATCAAAAAAGCGGGCACACCACCGAAGCAGATCAGATGCTTGCTGTAAAAGTTGGTTGGTACTGGTATCTGCGTTTAGGGGTTCCAGCGCCGATAAAACCACAGTAGGTTGGGTGCCAACTTCTGAGCTTAGCGAACTAAGAATGGCCCAGCCCAGTGCTTGAGTTAACATTGGATATGGAGCCAATGGCCCATAAGCATTTACAATCTTTTCTTCCTGAATTTCAGCCGCTGTTTCAGTCAACAGTTGGTTCCAGTCAGGCTGAATTTTTGGGTGGCTCTTTAGTAGTTCAATCCATTGTCGAAGTTGCTGCTGGACCCGATAATCGGTCAACCTTAACTGACGGTAAGGATCTGCTACAACTATTTGTCTTTCGCTGGTGGGTACGATAGCGTTGTATTTCAGCCGTTGAGCGAGTCTGGCTAGTTCATCTGTTTCAAACCTGTCAAGCGACAGACCAAGCCATCGACGGGTTTGCTGACTTATAGTATCTAACCAGTTGTAGGCCGAAATTTTGGCGCTTATCCACCTAAACTCATCTGCTCTATCCGAATTAGCTAAATTGAACAGGCGAATCAGTACTATTGGCCATTCTTCGACCTGGTTAAATTTAAGATAAACCGACAACAGGCCACGAATGAGTGTTGGCTCGTCGAATCGTTCTGGGGTGAGTACATCCCGTAATACTTTCTGGGTCGTGGTGTGCTGTAATTCCTGCCGATATTGCTCAACCAAGCCTCGTTGATGTGGTTGAAAGCCAAAGGTCTCCATCAAGCCTGATACATCATCTAACTGAAGCACCTTATTTGCCACTAATAAATCGGCTAGCCCAAATTGTCCATATGCTTCAGGGGTGGCAGGCGCAACTATGGGCAGGTATAGTAAAGTAGGATTAGTATTTGCCCGGAAATGAAGCTTTAGGGTAAAGTCATTTGTTGCATAGTTCACCAAGTCAATGCCTTCGGGCAGGTGTTGGGCGATACTATTTGCATAATCGCGGTTCGGATCGAAAAAGAAGAGCACACGCAGATCCGGGTACTTATCAAAATAGTGCTGAATTTTTTCGGATGTCATAGGTAACCGTAAACAAACGCATGAAGATACGCTTGAAAATGGGGTTAAATATCGACACCATTTCGATTTATTGGAAGAGTATTGACATCGAAACAGGTTAAGGCCGTACCTGGGAAAGCGTCAATTAAGGCTTTCCGAATAGCGGGATATGCTTGAAAAACAGTCATCCAAACAGAAAAAAAACCTTTTGATACCGCTAACGAAGTTATTACACGAATACGTTTAATATCTCCATTTTGATAATCTTCCAAACACTCGGTTGCTACATTCCACGTCTCATATCGTTCTCGCCAGCGATCATCTTTGTCAGAGTACTCAGGCATTCTAGGCCGACGATCTAGCCCTACCATGTCATTTAACTCTTTTGCTTTATCCTTTGCCGGATTTGGTAAGGTATTAATTATCTCAACCAGTCCACCATCTAAATATTTAAATAAAAGAGATGTATTATGTAGATGAGGCATATATGGTAGTAATACAGCTACGTCTTTAATGCCTTTTGTTGAGTTACAGTGCTGACAAGAAAGCAAAAAGTTATCCCAACTGTTAATAAGAGCGTGATATTTAGCTAAATCTTTAGCGTAGATGTGATCCACATGGCAGGCTGCATTTGATAATTCCATTTCACAATAGGAGCAATACTTGCCAATCCGCTTTCTTAAATAGGTTTTTGCATTTCCATATTTTTTGAAAATAATAGTCTTTTTCTTTCCTGATTTGTAGGTTTTCTCGGGGCAGCTCCCCCGCTCAATTGGCCTCATAGTCTCGAACGTTTCGCTTTTATAAGAGCCACATAGGCTGGGTCTTTGCTAAACTCAGTTTCAATCGAATCTAATTCTTTTTTAATCTTAGCGACTTCTTCGTTATTTCTGCTTGTTTGACCCTGAGAAACATAGTTGAAATATACGGCTGCTTTATCTTCCATTTTTTCAAAAAGGTCACTACGTCTAGGATTTTTAATATTCATCTCTCTCTCTGAAATGTCCTCAATGCTTAATCGAAATGGGTCTGTATCATTCTGGTCTTTCTCTGGTTCCAGATTAATCAATTCTTCGTGTCGCAGTGATTGTACAATAAATGGCGAATGTGTTGTAGCAATAAACTGAATTTTAGGAAATACTTTTTTTAAATCATTGACAATACGCTTCTGCCACTTGGGGTGAAGGTGTAAATCAATTTCATCTATTAGCACAATACCCGGAGTCAATTTAATTGCTTTATCGCGCAGATATGGGTTTAATTTTAAGCACCGATAAGCAATGTCAGCTACAATCCCAACAGCATTTCGATAGCCATCAGACAACATTCGGAATGGAAGTAATATTTGATTACCATCAGGTTGTTTATAAAAACCAACTATGTCGTCATCAGCTGGGCTATAGCTTATATTTGTCCATTCACTTACAACATCCATTATTGTTTGTTTGAATGTTTGAAGCATTTCTTCCACTAGCGGCTGGTTAAAAGAGCGCGCTTCTGAGTCGAATGTTTTAAACCAAGACTGAAATAGTTTACCAGAGGACTTGGAAGACATACAGTCCAAATACCCTTCTAGGCGATTATTCTGTCTTTTAAATTCAACCTTACCCTCATTCCATAACCTCGTAGTACTCTGATAGGCTAATACTGGAAGAATAATATCACTATTTTCACCTAAACTGCGTACGCTAGACTGATCCTTTGCCGCTATTTTTGAAATTACATGGGTATCTTTAGATGTGGTTCTAGCAGATAAGCTGAGACGTTCTCGCTTCCAGTGAATTTGACGCCCACCCACATTTCCTTCTGCATCAATAATAACTGGAAATTGTTCTACAGCTCGTTCTACACTAGAAACAGCGATACGACGAACATCCTCTGGATAAATTTGACGAGGTTGAGCATATGCGCGCTCAATGCCCAACAAATACGAACCGGCTGCCACAGCTAGAGCATCCAATATAGCCGTTTTACCAGTTCCATTATCGCCAATAAGCACAGTGAACTGCTCTGGAAACTTCAGTTCCAGTTCGGCAATGCCCTTGAAGTTTTTAATTCGTAATGTGTCGATACAAATATGTAGGTAGCGATTTTCGGGCAATTTACTTAATTATCTAACCACCACCATCCTTCCAAAAAGCGACAGATTCTAATGATGCCTTGGTGGAATCGACTCAGATACTTTTCTTAAAATCTGATTAGTGCTTTGTGTCTGTTTTCTAGAAAAGTAAATATTTTGCTGAAATACGGGAAATTTCCCGTTGTACATGGCCTATCAATATCGGTAGTTTGCCAGTTCAGAATTACTCTTTTTAGCTTCAGGAATGTATAAAGCTTTACTTCTCATTGCACTCACAAGTTGCTTGATTGCTCCGCCTGTATGGAGTCAGACACCACAAATTGGCTATTTCGGACCAATTAAAACAGTTATAAAGTTAGACCCTCTGTCGAATATACCAGAAGGCGAATTTCCATTTGATCGCTATTTCTACATCAGACGCTATATTCATGATGGCACCCGGCCAATTATGGCGGTTTATATCACAGAGCCTATACATTTTCTCAAGAGCTACAGCAAAAAAATCGGAGCACCCGTTCAGTCTGCCGAAGAAATTAGCTTCTGGCTACTTGATTCTGACACCGTTCAGAAAGGTTTTGCGCAAATGGTTGACATTCTGGTTCCATCATTGAAGCCACGCAAATTCTATGACCTTGCTTTTGATTATGCGATGAGCTTTGAGCGACGCGAGCAACTAGCTGATGCGCTCATTGCTTATTATAATGGTGATCTGATTGCGGCAAAAAAGACCGTGAACGATATTAACGCAGAAAAGCAGAAAATTAAAGACCCCAACCAGATTAGGTTTCAGGATTTTGAAACCTATTATCGAAATAATGCACGTACAATTCTTGCCGCTGCGGGTATACCACCAGCAGGGCCTATCTCAGCAAGCCTACGTAGCACTCTAATCGAATCGCTTAATGACGGTGGGGAACCCATGCCGACGGGGTCTGGAAACGCTGATTTATTATTTGTCGATACCGAGATGCTGTATTTGACCGGTACACGGGCGTTTAAGCTGGAAACGCGAGCTGAAGCTGTTATACAGCCCGATTTTGGTGCCGTGTTTTATGGATTTGGTGCTCCAGGCAACGGTATTGGTCTCACTAAAGACTTTATGGGCGTAATGCCTTACGTTGGTTTTAATATCATGCTTCGCTCGTTCGATGCCGATATTCCTATTCGCTTTATTAGGCCGCTTTATCCCTGGCAACGCCTGTCATTCCATGCGGGTGTCACGTTGTTGACGCTGGCAAAAGATAATTACCGCGATAACCTGTTCGGTGGTCAAAACCTGATGCTGGGCGTAGGCTATCGACTTAATAGTGGACTCAAATTGCAGGGAGGTCTTATCCTTTACAAAAAACGTACTAACCCCAGCCCGCTCAATACCGATAACGTAACAGCCCCCATCGGGTACCTTGGCCTGTCGCTTGATTTGCGTCTACGGAAAGCCTTGGGAGACGTCGGGAAATTTTTTACGGCTAATTAATCTCCTTACAATGAACTATATATGTATTCTTTGTGGTGTTGTACTGGTTACGGCGGCTTGTGATTATAGCGAACCCCAGATCAAAAACAGTGATGTGATTAAGAACGTCACGTTTGAGAAGCCATCGCTTGAGGCCGACGGTATGTCTCACACGAAAGTGATGGTAGAACTAGCCGACAATGCCGAAGCCGGAAAACGTACCGTCGAGATTAGTACAACAGCTGGCACATTTGCCGAAACAGATAAGAAAAATGTAGTAAGCGTGAATGCTGAGCAGGTTGAAACCGGTGGGGAGCCCTACCAGCTAATAGCGCATGCAACGCTGGTGAGTGCATTAACGGAGGGTGATCTGACCGTTACCGCACGCACAAATGGGTTTGTACAATCAAAATCGTATTCGTTTGCCATAGCCTACCCCGAAACAATAACTATTGTCCCCGAAAAACTAGTATTGAAACGCGGGGTCGATATGGAGTTTAAAGTGACCGTTGTATTAACTCGTAATTCGGGTGCGCCTACGCTGAACCGAACGGTAGCATTAACGGTGAAAGATGCAGGCGGTAACCAGGTAGGTAAAATGCGCGAACCCCTCTCGCCCAGCGATGCCACCGGTAAGTGCTACGGTACCTTTGCGCTGACGTCAACGACATACGTGAGCCCCTTGACTATTGAGGCAACCACTGATAATGTAAAACCGACGACTGAAACGATCTACATTCAATAAACCCACAACCATGCAAGTAAACTCCGAGCATTTCGAGGAGCATAGCGATGCGTTCGTAAATGAGCTTCTTACCCTATTGGAAAAATACCAGTTTCACGATAACAAGTCGCGGTTTAGCATTAACACAAATGGATTTCGTATCCAGGTCGATTCTCTGAAAGACTGCCCTCAGGAATGTGTTCGGTCCAAAACGGAGATTGGCTCAGATGGAAAGAAGCGGAAGATATTCTGGTGCGATCCTAACTGCCCATAGTTACTTACCGCACCTCCGCCACTACACCCTTAAACAACGCCAGATTGCGGGTTACGCCGTCGTCGAGGTCGAAGTCGATTTGGCGGTCGGCGATGTCTTTCAGGAGTAGGTCGTAGGTTTCGCACTCCAACAGATCGCGCCGGAGCTGGTCGAGTTGTTTGGTGTCGGCTTTGTTGAGGGTGTTCACCGCGCTTAACTCGGTAATGCTTCGTTGCAGGTGTTGCAGGTGCCGCAACAGGTAGTTAGTGCGGATTTTCTCGGCCGTGAACTTGTTCATGCGATGCATGTAGACCAACACCTGAAATGCGCCCTTCGGACTGCTGAACAGCCAGTAAATAGGCTTTTTCTGGTACCGCCGGACGTGATGGCCCCAGAAGTCCCGAACGAGGTAGGTATCCAGATCTCGATCCAGAGCGGCTTGCAGAAAGTTGAGGTTGCGCGTAAGGGCATCATCGCCCCAAACGAGTTGGATAAATTCACGCACACGCCCCACCGCATCATCGGCAAAAGCACTACGGGTGCCCATGAGCGGGATAATGCCATCGGCATCAATCAGGGCGTTTGCACTTAGTTCGTCTGATGTAGCGTTGGGGTGGGCAATGTGCAAACCGGGCTGATCCAGCCGGTAGCGGCCCATGAGGCAGCCGATGGCGTAGCTGATAAACTGCTGCATGACCATATCCCGCTTAATGGGTAATGCCTCGCCGGGAGCCGTTAATTTGCTTCGGTCCAACTCCTCCTGTAAAATGGTAATATCCTTTAACGGTATCTCGGGCGTTAACTCATCCTGCAAACCGTAGAGGTCAATGAAAAGGCGGTTTAATTCCTCTTCGTTCTGGTGAAGCTGGTAAAAGTCCTGCGTAACAGCCGTTTCCCAATTATGGTAAGCCGCTTCAAGGGTAGGTTGTTCCTGTACTATCAACGGATTTTTAACAAAGTCCCAACTGGTTTCGCGGCTGTCCCAATCTTGTTTGGAGATGGAAAGGCAATAATCGACTAGCTGGTTTATAGAGCTATTGTTACTAAAAAAAATAGGAGAATTGCTTACGTCACCTACAGAGAATGATAAGGTTGGGCATAATATGTCCATGAATGAACCATTGACTTTTGAGTTAAGTAACCCAAGAAAATAGTTTCTTATTTTTGCTTCTTGAAATACACATGTTCCACCATGTTGATAAAATACCGATGTATTGTAAGATGCTCTAAAACTTATAGCACCTGAAGTAATTACACTGAAGGTAATTCCATTTTTGAAATACATATCCTTATTACGGATAGTTGCTCCTTTTAAATTATATAGTAATTCTCCTTCTTTTCCAAATTTTACAATATCATTTCTATTGCCATACCATTTTCGATAAATACCACCTCTATTTACCTCGACCCATTTTAAGTCGGTTTTGTAATCTTCTTTATGCCCGGAAATATCATCTAAACTGACTTCATGCCATAACTTCATGTAGTCATCCGTCTTCGAACCAACATCAAAGCCTTTCAGGGCCTTAGAATACATGTGCAGAGGCTTCGCTAATTCAGAACATTTCATAGAATTGGAGCTTGCCCAGTAAGCAAGTGGAAAGCCAGGAATCCTGTAAAATTCATTTTGTAATTGAAGAAATTGATTCTTTCTATCTAAAAACGCTTTTTCTTTTTTTGAGTTGCTGGAATGATTTACTAGTCTAAAATAAGTTCCTTTCGAATGAATATTAGAAGTTGAATTTTGAAAAATGAATGCGGTACTTTGTACTTTTTTACTATTGAGCTCCTCAAAGACTTTTATCCCTAAATGTAACATTGATTCCAATATTTGATGCTCAAGTACATGAGTTCTAAATAGTTCATAACTACTTGTAAACATCCAAGTTTGTTGGTTAATCATGCCCCATCGACCGCTGGGTAAACAGTGATTTTCGCACACATCCATAAATACAGCAAACAAATCAGATTTTGCGCGGGCATAATGCTGGTTTACATAGAGCTTCAGCGGGTTGTTCATGTTACCCGCTCCCATATAGGGTGGGTTAGCGGTCAGGCAGGCGTATTGCTGGGTTAGTAATTCCAATACAGCCAGAAACGGGCGCAGGTTTGTCAATACCAACTCGTCGGCCAGGGTACGGAAGGGTTGCGTTTCCAGTGTTTGCCAACGGGCCAGCAAATACGCACGGGCATCGGCTGAGAGGCCGAATCGCATGAGTGAGCCGAGGTTCTGGGCTTGTTGCATCAGGTTGAGGGCATCGGCCAGCGCGGGTTCGTGTTCGCGCCCGTCTAGTCCCAGAAACAGCAAGAGGTCGGCTCGGCTAAACCCGGTGGCTTCGGGCATGGCATATACCCTGGGCAATAGGTTTTCGCTCAGGATGGTGGCATCATAGTGGGCGGCTTTCATGAGCAGCGCAAAGCGGGCCAGTTGGGCAGCCCGTTCGTCAAGGTCCAGCCCAAAGAGGTTGTGTTGCAGAATGCTCCGTACGGCCTCACCCGCCAGATAATACTCTTCCTGATACACTCGCATTAGCAAATCGAAAGCTTCGACCAGCATGTGCCCCGATCCCACGGCTGGGTCAAGGCAAGTAAGTTGCGTTACATCGCCATCAAAGGGTGTTGATTGGGCAACGGGTTTATCGAAGAGGGGTATTACCTCTATTACCTCACCCCCCGGCCCCCTCTCCTTGAAAGAAGGAGAGGGGGAGGTACTATCAATGACTCCTGGCTCAAGAATGGGGGCAGTTGTAAGGGAGGGAGCTACATAGTACCGCATCGAATCGGCAAGGGCGGAGGCTGGGTGATGGTCGAGCCAGGTACGGCCAAGGGTGTTTTCGACCAGGTACTTCACAATCCAGTTGGGCGTAAAAATCTGGGTCGCGGCTGGTATGTCGGCGGCTTCGGCCTTCTGGCTCTTTTTGAATTTGGAGAATACCTCGTCCTTTTTCTCGGAGATGTAGAATTGGTAGAGCCAGCCAATCAGCTCCACCTGTTTGTAGTCGTCGGCGGTAATGGCCTCGGTCGTGTTCAGCAGGTCCAGAAATCCGCCGGGGGCCAGCAGGTCGTCGGGTAGTAACAGTTCAGTATAATCGTCGATGTGGCCAAATACCCGGTTCAGCACATGGTCGGGTTGGTGGCAGAAACCCACGAGCAGCAAACCAAAGGCGGCTGTTTCCTGCGCATAGTCGGCCAGCAGCGGTTGCAGGCGCTGGCGTTCGCGGGCGGTCAGGAAAGCCGTTTGCCCCTGCCGGGCGCGTTGCAGCAACCGGGGCTGGCCCGTGGTGGGTTCGGTAAACTCTAGTTGGGGCTGCTCAAAGCCATTCTGTTCCAAAATTTTGAGTGCAATGAGACGGTTAAACCACGTATAGGCCGCCCGTTCAATCACCTCCTCCACACCGTGGGCACGAATGGCAGTGCGGAGTTTTTGCCAGCGGTCAGGCAGTTGGGCATCATCGCCGATGCGTTCGCGAAATATATAGCCCCCGGCAATGGCTTCGGGTTCTGCCGTAACGGTACCATTAGGCGCAAATCCCCAAAAGGCTACTTTCTGAGCAACACCGGCCCGCAGTAGAGTGCGCGCTTTGCGGGCAAAGGTTTTAAGTTTAGCGGTATTCATGGGGGAATGGTGTTGTGGTGTCGGTTGTGTTTACCCCACCCCTAGCCCCCCCCCTTAAAAAAAGGAGAGGGGAACAGCCCAGATTTTTAGCCCCTCCCCTTTTTTTAAGGGGGGGGGCTAGGGGTGGGGTAGCTTTGGACTTTCTAGCGAATAATCACCGTTTTGTTTTGCCCGATCATGGCCAGCAGATCGGTGCGGAGGGTAGCCAGGTAGGCTTCTACCTCTGCTTCACTCGACAGAACGGAGCTTTTCCTGGATACATAATAGGCTTCGGGCTCATTAAATTTTGGCTTCGTTCCAGGCTTACTATCGTCCGGTTTTTTAGCTGATACGTACCGGATCAGTTGCTCCATCCGGTCGTGCTGAAACCCGTTCGCTTCCAACTCCAGCCTGACTAAATCGCCTAGCGAATCCGTTTGACTAATCCGACGCAAATGCTCATCGCGGCTGGCCAGTACGTTGGCTTCTGTTACGCCAAGTTCCTGCGCTTTGGCCTCCAGCGTATCAAAAACCTGTTTATACGTTTGGTCAACGGTTTGACGCTGTTCGGTTACGCGTTTACTAAGGGCCTTTCGAGTTTCTTCGTGCTCTTTTCGGGCAATTCTAAAATCGGCCGATGTTGGGTTGGCATTGCGGAAAAACTGGGCCAACTGGTTAAACGTTTGCTGCTCAACGGCATTCAGGTACATTACGTTGGCGGTGTTGTCGGCTACGAATTTGCGGATGGCGTCATACTCCGTTTTGGCCGTACGCCCAAATTCGGATAGGGTCTTACAGGCGTCGAAGGCAGATTGAGCGGTGGTTTGCTGGTCTACTATGGCCGTTAGTAACCGGCGCGGGTCGCGGATTTTTTGCCACTCGTCCAAGGTCTTGCCAAACGTATGGAAGGCTAGCCCAAAAGGATAGTGGCCGTAATACTTCTCTTCGTCCTGTAGCGTGCTTTTGCGGTGGCCGTCAAGTGCTATAAGTATCTCTTCGGTCAACTTGTTGGCATCGCTGGTCTCGAAGAGGTCTTTGTTAAAGATTTTCCGATAGGCGGCCCGAGCGTCGTCAATAAGCTGTTTGGGCAGATCTTCCGATGCGCGAACGATACAACGGGAACGTTCGGCGGTGGAGAGTGCTTTTTCGACAAATTCCTTAATGCCGTACCGAGGCTGGTTGCCGTACTCAAACTCGCGTTTCTTCCGCTTGTTCAGGTTAACGAGCATGTGAATAACAGCGGTATCTTTCCAGCCAAAAGGCGCTTTGTCGAACTTCTGCACCAGATCGGCCACCGACATGGTATCTCCCTGCTGACTAATGGCATCGTTGATGGATTGTTCGGCGGGGGGCAGGTCTTGGCCAAGCACCTGCGAATCCTGTACAGCTGACCGTAGATCAATGGCCGTAGTGGCATAGTCTTTCGCTAAGGGCAGGTATTTGTAGATGCCGCCAAGATGTTTTTCTAACGCGTTCCGGTAGCGCTCATCGGGTTTGGCTCCACTAATTTCGGAAGCACCCACCACGCGGCTCTGCGAAATAAAGCGTGTTTGGGCAAACTGAAGTTTCAGGCTGTTGGCAATGCGCTCACGAAGTTGCTGGTTTCGAAGCGAAAGCGTTTCGTGCGTCTGCTCCCGAACCCCGGTCGCCGTGTCGGAGTTGCGTTTGAAATAGGCCCGGCTCTGGCAATACCAGCTAAAGTCGCGGGTGAGGGTTTCATCTGCCATGAACCACTCGTTCAAACACAGATAGAGCGTGGTTGGATTGGCCGTCATGATCCGCGTTTCGGCTTTATTTGTGGCCGATTCGAGCAGGATAATACTGACATTTATATCGCCATTGCGTAAAAAAGCCAGTTCATCTACATCGTAGCCTACCCGAAAATCGGTTTGTAGAAACCGGAACTTCGGTTCAATTTTTACAGTGCTGCGAAACAACTCATCAAAGACAGTGTCCTTTTCCTGCACCGTAACGTGCGTATTCTTGATCAGGTTTGTGACGTTAATTTCGTCTTCGCTGAAGAAAAAATAACGGCTATTTTCCTCGCGAATAATGCTTTCATCGATCAACTTGGTCAGCACCGCCCGGATGCGGGTTTGCAGATTGAGTTTGTTCTGATCAAGCCGATCCATCAGCAGCACGGTCAGATTATCGACTGTCGGCGGAAACCGAAGCAGCGCATCCTGCGCCAGATTAGATACCATAAACAGCGTTCGAACCACCCGTTTGGCAAATTCATCGGCTATTACCCAGCTAATTTCCAGCGCCCGGCTAATAATCGTACTGCCAATGTGGGTTAGGTTGGCCCGCATCATGTTGTTGAAGAACTGGTCGAAGGGCACAAAGTAGCCAACCTCCGTATTGGCCTTAGCGGCTTCGATAGCGGTATAATGGGTAATGCCCAATACCGAACGGGCATTGTCCTTTACTTCCGTAATAACATAGTTCAATTGCTGAAACGAACTGAACACCTCCGAAATCAGCCGAAACTGATACGGCACAAACGGATAAGCCAGCACAAACTCTTCCTCCGACGAGTAGCCTTTATACAGATCGTGGCTAAGCTTAAACTGATGCACGATGGCGTCGTGTTGCTGACGGTACAAGTCGCTGAGTGTACGTTCTCCCAATGCATTTTTCTCCAATACCCGCTTTTGGGTAATGTAGGAGGCATCGCTTGATTCGAGTGAAATACGGGCCGACGAATCAAAACGCCCTAAAATCTTACCGAACTCGTCGTTGATATTGGTCGAGTCCACCCGACCAACGACTTCATCGAGGGTTTGCTGGGCCGTGCAGGCGATCCAGACCTGATGGTTCAGGCCATTCCCGGATAGTTGTTCAACAATGGATTGGAGGTTGAGCAACAGGTCTTTGTTTTTGCCAAGGTATGCCGATATTTCATCCACCAGAAACACCAAACGGCTGTCAGCCGGTTGTGTTTTCAAGTACTGCTTCAATTCGGGAATCAGTGTATCGACCACCCCGATCTTGTAGGTATCCGGATTTGACAGGGTACTATGCAGTCGAACCGTATCCAGTTCGGGCACTAAGGTTTTGGCAACACTCAGTACATCATCGAGTTGATACTGTGCCAACTGAGCACCCTGTTCGTTCCAGTCGAAGCCATACTCATCGGCAATCCGCTGTTTAAACTGCGCGAAAACACCTTTCTCATCGAGCACCTTTTCAAAGAGAAGTGCTAATGGAATATCGGTAGCGTTATAGCCCCGGTATTGATTGAGCACATCCAGAAAAACGCGGGTTAGCTTTTCGGTGCCGGAGTCGCCGGTCACGTCTTCCACGTTGAACAGAATATCCCGGCAATGAAGATCGGTAAGTTTTTTCTCCAATACCCGAATGTTGCTTTCTGTCAACTCAGTATTTCGACCGGGAGCCATCGGGTCATAAGATTTGACAGCCTCCTTTAGCCGGGTCATAGCCGCATCGCGGTGAACGGGACTAAGGCAATAGTGAACGTACTTGATAAAGTGAGATTTCCCGGAGCCGTAGTAGCCGTTTATCCAGATACCCGTGTTGCCGTTTTTACGGTTCAGGATCAGGTTCAGGAATTTATAGAGTTGCTCTGTCAATTCGTTTGTAAAAACGTACTCCCGAATTTCGGCTTCTATGGTTTCATCCGTTTGATTGGAAACGACAACGGCCGCCCGAATCTCCCGGCGGATCTCTTCTTTATACAGTTTCTCAATGAGCATACTAGGGGTTGAGCAATTTTATGGCGCGGTATGGATTCGCGTCGGGTAAGTGGTTGAACAGGCTGTAAGCACCATTTTGGTAGGTGCCGGGATAGAAAAGAATCAACTTACAATCATGGTTGTATTTCTCAAAGCCAACCATAAACTTATTTACCCGCAAATAAGGGAAAAGCTCACCGAAACCATGCAGAAATACATACGCCCGCTCGAAAGAGGTAGGGGTGCGTAGTTTCTCATGAATCAGGTCGCTGAGGTGTTTCATAAATCGGTCGTGATTAGCAGTCTGCGTCAGCGTTTTTTGTACATCAGCCGGGCGTTCGGACTCGCGGGTGAGCAAAAAGTCGAATAATGACCCCGTTTTCCCCCAGGATTGTTGCTTCAGGTGCGTGCAGAATTCGTCGAAGATGTCAACGGTTATCACCTCAATAAATTCGTTGGGTCGGAGAAGTCGCTGGCTCAGATCGGTCATTTGCCGCCGAAAGGCGTATTCCTGATCGGGCGGATACAGATAAACGTAGTAACGGGAGAACAGATCACCCGTTTGAAACTCCCGAAATCCTTTGTCGCACAACTTGTCGTAGAGTTCGTCGGGCGTCATATTGATTCGTTTAAAATGGTATTTCGTTCTGATTCGTTGAGGAGGGAGGCTTCGAGCATCCAACTGTCGCCCCAACGGACAAATTGCTCATAAAAGGCTCCTGAAATGTCGGGTTTCTGGATCTGGTTGCCTACTATAAAGCCAGCCTGTACCATCATTAGCCGACTCACCTGGACAATCTTCCGTTTTGTTAATTCGGTCCAGGCATCTACTTCAGGATAGATCGTTGCCAGCTCGTCCAGTTTTTGTTTAAGGTCGTAAGCATCAAGCGTTCGTTGTAGGGAGCGCCAGCGAGCCACCAGTATATCGAAGTGAAACTCCCGCAGCAGCCGGTACGTCTTTAAACAAACGTAGTAAAGTAAAAGGCTTTGTTCGGCTTCGGTGGCCGATTCATAAACAACCCACACATCTGATGCCACATGGCGAACTCGCTTTCGAACTTCATCCAATATTTTTCGTCGGCCTACTTCCGAATTGATTTGCAAAAATTGGTTTTCGCGTTTCTCCTGCCGAAAGCCATCTCCCGTTTTGTCGTGCAGAATCAGGGGTAATAGGGCAGTGGTTTCGCGTTGCAGCAAGCCGCCGGATGTGTACGACGCATTATATAATTTTTCCGGAGTTGCCATTTGTCTTGTTTGCCGTTTAGCGGGGATAGTTGGCCCTACTAAACGGCAAAGATAACAGATTAGGCCGTCTGACTTTCCGTCTCGTCCAGCATTAGCATCTCATCAGCAGGGGCTAGTTCAGGTTCATCGAAGTCGACTAATTCCTTGCCAACAATCCCTTTAAACGCTCCAAACACCTGTACTGTATTCATGACAACCGTCTCCAGTTGTTTCTCCCGTATCTTAAATGCCTTGATCGCCTGACGTTTCTCCTTTTCCAATTGCTGCTGCATCTCGGTGTACGTCCGTACCGTAGCGCTTATCTGTTGCTGAAACTGGCTACTAATCAAGTAGTCATACACTAACTGCATTTTTTCGCCCCGATTCTCATGAGCAGACCGTACATCGGCCATCCGGAATAGGGACTCCCGCAGGACAGCCGTTAAGGCTGCTACCTCCCGGTAAGAACAAACCCAAACGCCCTGCAAGGGACCAAACTGGGTTAGTTCTTTTGGCATGACCTCAGTTACTAACACCGCCACCTCACCGCCATGTCTTTGCTGATCGTCCAGAAGTTTGGTAAGCCAGGCATAATTAAAGGCTTTTGTCCGTTTGCTCTCAAACACAATACGGCCACAGGAGCGCCCCATTCGGGTATTAACCGACAGTATGACATCAGCCCCATTCAATCCTTTAGCAACTGGCTCAACGTCGTCGTGTGGAAAATGGGCGGTCAGCAGTTCTTCAATCGCGGTCTCCATTACTTCGCCCTGGGTCTGCATCGAACCTTGTTCCATACGGCGCTGCATGTCCTCGAATTTTTTCTTCATCGAATCTAACAGCTCATCTTTTTCCCGAAGCTTGAACAGTTGGCTTTCCTGTTCAGCCTGTCGAGCCCTGGCTTCAATAGCTGTGCGTTCCTCAGCTACCTTTTTAGCTACCTGTAGTTCAATGCCTGCCTGTTTTTCGGCTAGCTCTGTTTCCAGTTTCAGCAGACTCAACTCTTTCTTTTGTAGATCCTTTATCTGGCCGGATTTCCGCTGAACTTCATCCTGCAGACCTTTCACGGTTTGTGCCTGCTCCGCTTCCAATTGCTGACGAAGACGAGTTCTCAGGTCATTTTCTTTTGCCTTTACCCGCTCATTGACCTCCTTTTCCAAGTCTTTCTGTTGGCGAGCATACTCCCGAATACGCTCATTAAGTTTTTGTTCACGGTCGGCATGAACATCATCGCGTCTTTTCTGCTCATCTTGGAGTTGAGCTCTGAGTTGGTTCGTGATCTTCTCGGCTAGAAGTTGCTCGACGTTAATTTCGGTTTGGCAGGTAGTGCAGGTAATGACGGTCGTCATAATGCGAAAAGGGGGTTAAAGGTGAGACCACTACTAATAGGCAAAAGGCCGGCCAATCCATTTATTGCCATTTATTGACGAAAATACGCTTAATTGCTGTCAAAAAATGATTTTTTTACTATCAATTAATGATATGAAAATTCTGATTTCCTGGAATGCCTTCCGAAACGATTTCTTTGAAGGTAAGGTGAATAAAGGAGGTCCGACGTACACCTTTTATCAGAATTTCTATGCGAATTATGATCGGCATGTTTTACTGTCGTCCGGGTCTGAAGGGAATGATCTGGGTTTTGAATTTTTGCTGAACGAGTTGAGTCGACAGTGGCCTGCCCATGTGATTGAGCCTCGCTATCTGGCGGTGAATAACATTATCGATCTTCAGGAAGTCAAAACGAAAGT
>CAXTJJ010000064.1:0-16267 GCA_964244155.1 uncultured Spirosoma sp. | reverse complement strand
TGTCAGCTACAATCTGGCCTTCGCAGTGAATAATATTTTTACCCTCCCGAATAACTTCTGCTGTTGCTGTAACTACCTCTCCCAAACGGGCAGCATGCAAAAAATCTACTGTCAGGTTAACAGATGTGTAGGCGTACTCACGACCTAGCGTATAGACCATTGCACCAATCAAATCATCCAGAATTGCGGCTCCGGCTCCGCCATGCAGTACGCCCGCAGGGTTTGTCATCTCCTCTCGAATCATAAAATCAGCTACCAGCCGACCATAGTCGGCTGCACGAATAGTACCATTAAGCCATCGACCAAAAGGGGATATGCTTCCACGCATGGTTTGACCAATCTGAGAGCGAAAGAAGTCGAGACGCGGGTTTGTCCTGTTATTCATAGTCAACAAAAATAGTATTTAACTAAGCTAAAAGCCTATAACATGCTATTATTTATGTACTTTCTTGGGAGTTTTTCAAGACTTATACTACTTTTGGGCGTTTAAAATACGCATACGTAATTACTCCTCATGAATTATACGCTTACGCAGATACCCGATCGTACCGAAAAACCTCGCCAAAGTGGGTTGACAATGGTCATGGATAAAGGGTTAAGCCTCCGGGAAGTAGAGGATTTTCTATCTGTCTCCGCTGATCACACAGACATTGTTAAACTAGGTTGGGCTACATCGTTTGTCACCCCACGTTTAAAAGAAAAACTGGCCATTTACCGCGAAGCTGGCATTCCTGCTTATTTCGGCGGTACTTTATTTGAAGCTTTCGTGGTCCGAAACCAGTTCGAGGAATATCGTAAGCTATTGGATCGGTATGAAATGGAGTATGCGGAAGTATCGGACGGGTCAATTGATATGAATCAAGACGACAAATGCGATTATATCCGTAAGCTAGCTACTCAGGTTACAGTATTATCTGAGGTAGGCTCCAAAGATGAAGCAAAGATTATTCCGCCTTATAAGTGGATTCAATTAATGAAAGCCGAACTGGAAGCCGGTGCCTGGAAAGTTATTGGTGAGGCTCGCGAAGGTGGCACCGTTGGCCTTTTCAGATCAAGCGGTGAAGTTCGGCAAGGACTTGTTGAAGAAATTTTAACCCAGGTTCCCTTTGAGAAAATTCTTTGGGAAGCTCCTCAAAAGGAGCAGCAAGTCTGGTTCGTTAAACTTCTCGGCGCGAACGTTAATCTTGGCAATATTGCCCCTCACGAAGTTATTCCCCTGGAAACCATACGCTTAGGTTTACGGGGTGATACGTTTTCGCACTTTTTAGATAAGGCGTAAAGAGTTCTTATGGATATTATCAAATCGTTACTTGATTTTTTGCTTCATCTTGATCGCTACCTCGATCTATGGGCAAATGAATATGGTGTATTGCTATATGCCATCCTGTTCTTGATCATTTTCACAGAAACAGGATTGATTGTTATGCCCCTGCTGCCCGGTGATTCACTTCTGTTTGCTGCCGGAGCACTGGCGGCCCGACCATCCAATGACTTAAGCGTTTGGGTCATCATTCCGCTACTCGTTGTGGCAGCACTGCTTGGCGATAATGTTAACTACTTCGTTGGCAAGTTCTTAGGCACAAAGATTAAGTCCAGGGAGCGAATTCTGTTCTTTAAACGAGAGTATATTGCAGAAACAGAGAAGTTCTATGCTAAATATGGGGGGCGGACAGTGATCATTGCACGTTTTATTCCTATCGTGCGTACCATCGCGCCCTTCGTGGCAGGAGCCGGTAGTATGAGCTACGGTACTTATATTAAATTCTGCATATTGGGAGCCCTTCTATGGGTAACGAGTATTTCCCTGCTAGGCTATTTTTTCGGTAATTTCCCAATTGTCCAGAAAAATTTCGAGTTGGTTGTATTTGGCATTGTTGGCTTATCCGTACTGCCCATTATTTTTGAATTTTTCAAAAAGCGAACCAGCTAACACATCTTTACCCACTCTATTAATTACAGCCTATGCCATTGCTCTTAGCGATGGCATAGTGTTTTTAAACCAATCGCTATGAACCGTTACGGACTGATCGGCTTCCCGCTCACGCACTCATTTTCGCAACGCTACTTTACCGAAAAATTTGCTCGTGAAGGCATTATTGACAGTAGGTATGATTTGTTTGAGATGCCCGATACTTCAGCCTTACCAGATTTACTGTCCTTACCTGGTTTGCGGGGTCTAAACGTTACGATACCGCATAAACAAGCCGTTCTATCGTATCTGGATCGAATTGATCCAGCAGCCGAAAAAATTGGTGCAGTAAATGTAATTAAGGTAAACGAGGACGGCTCCCGAACAGGTTATAACTCCGACTATTACGGCTTCCGACAATCACTGGCAGACTGGTTGACCTCGCTCAATCGTTCTTCCACAGGCATGCGGGCTTTAGTGCTGGGCACGGGTGGCGCATCGAAAGCCGTTACCGTCGCCCTAACCGATCTGGATATTACTTTTATGTATGTGTCGCGTACGAAAACTGATAGAACTCTTTCGTATGATGAACTGGATTCTTACTTAACTGAATATGAGCTACTCATTAACTGTTCGCCGGTAGGTACTTTTCCACACGTTGACGAAGCCCCTTCCATTCCCTATGCGTTGCTCACCGCGCGTCATCTGCTCTACGATCTGGTCTATAACCCCGCCGAAACAAAATTTATGCAACTCGGCCGCCAACATGGTACAGCTGTACATAATGGATTAAGGATGCTGGAACTACAGGCCGAAAAAGCCTGGGAAATATGGCAGCGGTAAATTTTGGAGTCTATCGCTTTTAGCTATATAAACGCACAAACAGATGCCGCTTTTAGTATTTGCCTCGATAACCGCCCGGCCCGGTGCCGAAACTAACCTCAGGAATGCCCTTCGCGAACTGGTTCAGGATGTGCGAACCGAAGCCGCCTGCCAACTCTACGAATTATATGAAAGTACGGAAAACCCCGAACGCTTCATTATGCACGAACGCTGGGATGATGAAGCCGGATTGTTGGCACATAGCCAGATGCCTCACATGAAAACGTTTGGCGAAACCGCAAAAGAATGGTTGGCAGGTCCGGCTGAACTAACCAAAGTAGCGATATGACTACATACTGAAAAAGGTTGGATATTCACTATCCAACCTTTTTCAGTATTTCTGTTACCCTCTATATGCTCCTGGCTCCTGTGTCCTTCCAGCTTTTTGTGTTTGCCGAATTGATGACAGCTTCGCAGACTTTCTGGGTTTCGAGCGCATCCTGAAACGTTGGGGCACAGGGTTCATTGGTTTCCAGGCTTTGGAAGAAATCGGCGGCCTGGTGAACGAATGTATGCTCATAGCCGATAATTGTTCCGGGTATCCACCACCGTTTCATGTAGGGCTGATCGCTGTCTGTAACCAGAATGGAACGCCAACCACGAACAACCGACTCATCATTGTGATCGAAGTATTCCAGGCGGTTCATATCATGCAGATCCCAGCGGATAGACGCATGCTCACCGTTGATTTCGAGGGTATACAGTGCCTTATGTCCTCGCGCATAACGCGTGGCCTCGAACAGACCCAAAGAGCCATTTTCGAAGTGACAGTGGAAAATACAGGCGTCGTCGATACCAACTTTCTGTACGTTACCCGTTAACTGGTGAACGCGTTCTTTAATAAATGTCTCCGTAACAGCCGATACATCGGTAATGGCCCCATTGATCCACATAGCCGTATCGATACAGTGCGCCAGCAGGTCGCCCGTTACACCTGACCCGGCGGCATCGGCATCCAGCCGCCACAAGGCAGCCCCACCCTGCGGGAGGTCGGCACTGATGGTCCAGTCCTGTAAAAAGTTGGCCCGGTAGTGAAATATCTTACCTAATTTGCCTGAATCAACGATCTGTTTGGCCAGCGTAACCGCCGGTACGCGACGGTAATTGTACCAAACAGTATTCTTGACGCCCGCTTTTTCAACAGCTTCAACCATTTTTTGGGCTTCGGCTACGGTACGGGCGAGAGGTTTTTCGCATAAAATCATTTTTCCGGCTTCGGCGGCAGCAATGGCGATTTCGGCGTGTGAATCGTTTGGGGTACAAATGTCGATGGCGTCAACGTCATCGCGGGCAATGACGGCCCGCCAATCAGTTTCGACGGACTCGTATCCCCACTGATCGGCGAATTTTTGTACGTTTTCTGCATTTCGAGAACAGACAACTTTCAATACAGGGCGGTATTCCAACTCAGGAAAGAAATCGCCAATGCGTTTGTACCCGTTCGTGTGGGTACGGCCCATCAGGCCGGTTCCTATCAAGCCTATTCGTATTTCTTTTTTAGGTGTCATGTTTTGTCTTTTTTGTAGAGACGCAATACTTTGCGTCTCCTGTGCGTCAGCATTTATTTGCGTCAGCCAAAAAACCGTCCGGTTCAGGAGACGCAAGGGATTGCGTCTCTACTCGTACCAGCCGTGTGCGTTTCGAACTTTGATCATGGTTGCCAGAATGTCGTTCCATGTCTGCTGGTTGTTCATCACGGCATTGGGGAACATGCAGCCATCCCAGCAGATATGCTTGAATGCTTTGGTGAGAACCCCGTTTTCGTCGCGGAGCCAATAACCCGCATCGTGAACAACATCGAGTTTACCATTGGGATCTAAGGCCTGGCAGTGGCGACCTGTTTTATCATGCGAGCCTGAGCCGAATACAGTGCCGTCATTTTGGGCAACATGGAAGTCGATGGTCCAGGGACGCAATGCTTTCGTTACGGTTTTAAGGGCATCCTCCAGGGTAGCCCGGTCGCTCCACTCAAAGTCGGGGGGTAAGATGCGGTCCTGTTCGCGGTTATAGCCCATTGTATACAGCAATGTGTGGGCCATATCAGCCTGAAAACCCATGTTTGGTCGATCGACCGCTTCCAGCGTTTCGAGCATGGTTTTCCAGCTGTGCATGCCGCCCCAGCAGATTTCGCCCTCGGCGGCTAGTTTTTCGCCAAAATCGGCGGCAACATCGCAGGCTTCACGGAAGGTCTGGGCAATGAGTTTACTATTGCCGGTTGGGTCGGCGTCCCAGTCGTGTGGAGAGCTGGCGGAGTCAATACGCACAACGCCACTTGGCCGGATACCCAGTTCGGTCAGTTTCTGGCCAATGTGGCACGATTTACGGACCATTTCGACAAAGTTGGCCCGGTCTTCTTTGCTACCCATAGCCGGACCACCCCAGATTGGTGCAACCAGAGAGCCGATTTTCAGATTGTACCCCCCTACTTTATCGGCCAGTTTCTTAATGTCATCATCCGATAAATTAACATCGATGTGTTCGAAAAGCGCAAGATCGACGCCGTCGAATTTCACACCATCTACTTCGGCCCCGGCTGTCAATTCCAGCATGGTGTCGAAAGGAATAACCGGTTCAGAATCGGGACCTTTTCCTACAACACCCGGCCACATGGCATTGTGGAGTTTTGGATAGTTATTTTCGTTCATGGTTTATAAAAAATTGTTACACAGAGATTCACGGAGATAAAGGAGATACACAGAGATAGGTTTACATTAAAAGAGAAATCTCTGTGCATCTCCTTTATCTCCGTGAATCTCTGTGTAACAATATCTAAAAGCAATAATACTTTATAACACTAAATCAGGATTGCTTGGACCAAAGTGTTTTAGCATGACGATTGGGTCGGTGGTCGACTGGTTGACAATGGTGACGCCTTCAAGAGCCGCTTTTTCACTCACAAAGAATTCGTCATTGGTCAACTGTCCGTACCGAATCATAGTAGGTGTTTCGATATCCCAATCGTTCAGCTTCCCATGCCCCTGCATCATAATCAGGCCATAAGCTGCACTGTCTTTGATAGTCACCGTTTGGCCGGGGAATATAGTTAACTCTTTGGCGCTGAAAGCATCGGACTTGTAGCAGACCCATACTTCGCTATATCCGGCGGCTTTCATTTCCTCGGCATCCCGAACGGGCATCGGAACCATATACCGGTTAGCCATCATTTGGGGATCGGTATTCAAATCCCAATCAATGGCCTCCATCAATTGATCGTAATCGCCAATGCGATCTTTGGGTGTGCCATTCCACAATAACTCTTCCGGAATAATGGCTTCGTTCACCAGCGACTGATACATCGCAAATACATCCGACGCTTTTTGTGGCTCATAGGTACACAAGCTACCCGGTGCATGGAGCAATCCGGGAGGTACATCCCAACCCGTTCCGGGTTCAAGTCTATAGGCCGACGAGTAGTTCGTGATTTTGTTATCACCCTTGGTGAAGTTTTGCAGACATTCTTTGATTTGCTCTTTTGAGGTGCCTGGAGCAATGCCGATAAAGGTATAAGGGAAATCGCCACCGTGGTTATTGACCTGGGGCGGGAAGTAGTAGGCTTCGGGTTTGCCCAACTGACCAATCAGAGCCGCCTGCTCGTCATTATGGTGCAGGTGATGCGGCAAGGGGCCCATGTTATCAAAAAATTTGGAGTACATAGGCCATGCCCCGTATTCATCCCACAAGCGGTCGCCGATTAGTTCGCCTTTCAACTCACTCACGGCATCTTTCAGCAGAAACTGCACCTCCTGCCCGTTATCGTTAAAGACAACATGGCTCAGTCCTTCATTTTCGCCGGTGAGTGGACCATTTTTTGCCGGTGTAGTCGACGAAAACCAGCGTTCGTCGATACCGCCCCGCTCACCGCCCAACACGTAGTAGTCGTCTGGGTGGAGTTTAATCCGTCGGCCGGGTACACAAAACGACCGGGGTACCCAGGTTGGGGTGAGTCGTAGAACGCCCTTTCCCTGTTCTAACGCTTTTTCGATTACACTGAGTGTTGAGGTTGTTTCCATACAAGGTTTAAAAATTAGTCAGCTTAACGATGATAGAACGCTGATCTTTATGATCGATATGATTAGATTATGATTTTTCATTAGGCGCCAAAAGCAATTCTCTTTAATCCATTTTATGTCAATAAATCAGCGAAAATCTTGGCAATCATAAAAATCAGCGTTCCATGTGTTTTGAAAGAAAGTCCTCGATTGCGGCTTTCTCATGTAAAATTTCTATTTCCAGGTCATAAGACTTGATTTCGCCCGGTGCCAAAAACAACAGTTCGTTTTGCTCACGGGCTTTGGCCTGGCCGATCAAGGGGTTGGTGGTTGGTTCCAGACCCGTAACATATTCGCCTTTGCCCCAGTGCTGCCAATTGATCAGCCACGGTAATTGTGACTTTTGAAACCGCAAAGCCATGGCGATGCCCAGTTTGGCATTATGCAGGCCAGCCGTACACTGCCCGGCATCATCGGGAGTACAATCAATCGACGCCACAGCTTCACCCGTGCCACTGTGCGTAGCCAACGGAGCCGGACAGGTGCGGAAATCGTTGCCTTCATGAAAAATATCGGCATTGATACCACCCTCACGCGCCTGCCAATCGCCCTGCCAGATAATACTGGTTCCTTCATCAACCAATGGCCAACCGAAATTGAAGTGGTAAAGCACCATGTGCGGTGTGGGTGTATTGGCTCGATTGATCACTTCATCATGAATCCGAAGAACCGGCTGCCCAAGGGTTCCCGATATTGTCCGGCGCAGTTCGAGGCTTGGACCAAATATTTTGGTCTCCTTAATTCGTCCGGTGATACTCATCTCGAATCTGCCCACCAACGGGTCCGGCTGAATAATCGATTCGATTTCAGCCGGGCAATTGCTTAGTTGACCGTGTAGTCCCCGCTCGCCATACTCATCCTGTTCGGGGCCACCTACATGCGAGAGTCCACAGGTAGTAAGCAATCCTCCGCCGAACGTGCGAAGCCAGTCAGCCCCCTTATCTGAAAATGGCTGGGGTGGTGTAATGCCTGTGTGGCTGAGCCAGGCCAGGCTATATTGGTTATAAAAAGCGTCGGCAATGTCCATTGCCCGATCAATAACTACCTTGTAGCGAAGTCCGGTACCGGTATTGATCCAGGCAACACGTACGCCCCGACCGGTTCCGTTATCGAGTATGGATGTTTCGATGCCACCGATTTGGGCCGGGTTTGATACTTTATCTGTCCAGGATTGTGAAGTCAAGATTCGTTATTGGTTATTGGTGTAGTGGTGGAGTGGTTAATTAGTGGAGTGGTTGAATCATCATTATGTAACTGCAATTAACCACTCCACCAATTAACCACTTAACCATTAACCAAATTACAACTGCTTCAACATCAAATTCCGATACTGCACCTTCATAGGCGGGCCTACGTGTACCTGAACACCCAGAAGACCCTTTGATTTACCGTTAACTGTGTCTTCATCGGTGACATCGCTCATCAACACATCGTTGATGTAGTGCTGCAAACGATTGCCTTTCACGACTAATCGGAATGTATTCCAGTCTTCGCTTTTGATAAACGTCTTTAGTGAATCGGAACTGCCTAATGACCCGGTTACGGTCAACCCGCCCCACGCATTATTTTTGACATTGGCCCGAACGGCCTCGGGCGTGGCGGCACCGGTATAAGGGGGTATAGTCGTTTTTTGTCCTCTATATGCCAGCGTTGTTCGCTTCCGCTCTTCGTAATTCTGGCCTGTATATCGAATCTTCCCGTCAATATCAGCCTGGTATCCGCGCAGGGCAAATGGCACGTCGGGCAATTGATCGCTGCGGTAGTTGATACCGGAGTTACCGGCTTCGGTGATATTAAACTCGCCTTTAAACTCGAAGTCGCCGGGTTCGCCACCGCGCCAGATAATGAAGTTGTTGGTTTTTAGCAAGGTGGCAGGTGTTATCTCCCCTACCAAATTACCATTTTCTACTCGCCAGTATGTTGGATCACCATCCCATCCTTTGAGCGTTTTACCATCAAATATTTGAACGAAACCGTCTTTGTTTTTTTGAGCCACACAGGATGTGTGCATAGTTGTTGTTGCAACTACCGCTACTAATAATCCTAGCTGGATAAGGTTTTTTACCATGTCAAATTTACTGTTTAAGGTGTTTTATGTAGCGTGGCCGGGCTGGCGTTCCAACCTCTGGTCCGTATAACCGCAACTCAGTTTACGGCTATGCGGACCAGAGGTCCACGCGACTTATTTACCTTTCGTACCTGTTGCTTTATAGACATCATTGGCCTGATTACCACCCGATTTCAGGTAGGCAATCAGGTCTTTCAGTTCGTCTGGATTCAAGCTGTTGATCAGACCCGGCAACATGATCGAGACGGTTGAGTTTTTCTTTGACACAACGTCTTTCTTCGCCACTTTTCGAAGTTGATCGGGCGCAAATGGGTTCTGCGAAATTGAATAGCTCGCCTTATCTTCATTAACCAGACGACCTAGTACGGACTCACCGTTTTTCAGTGTGAAAATAGTAGACACATACTGATCTGAAATGGCTTTGTCAGGATTAATGATGGCCTCCAGTATATCTTTATTTGAAAAACGGGTGCCCAACTGAGTTAGCTCAGGCCCAATGTCTCCGCCCTGTCCGCCCATCGAATGGCAACGGCTACACAGGATAGCGGAGTATATCTTTTTACCCGTATCAAAGTTACGCCCGGTTAATCCACTATCAACAACTGCTACCGCCTTGTCCAGTTCCCAGCGTCGACCGGGGCCTTTGGGTGCATAATCACTAACAAAGTCGTTTCCATTTGCCGTCAGCAGGTCGGCTCCCGACAGTTTATTATATTTTTCAAACTGGTCTTTCGGTACGTGTGCCAGTGCTAGCTTACGGGCTCTGTCAATGAAGCCAACATAGCTCCGTCCGCCCTGGAATTTAAACGCATTGGCAAACCAGGAAAAATACTTTGTCCGCAGTTCAGGTGTCCAGTTCGCATCCTCTCGACTTAACATGACCGCATAAAAGGTCTGCTGAAGCGGTGGGACTTTTTCCAGCATCTTGGCAATGTCCAGACCGTATTGCGGATTGCGAAGGATAAGGTCAGACGAAGCCGTGGAGGTTTCAAGCCCAAGGTCATGACTTCCCGGCTCGTCTTTCACGTCCATGAGAGCCAGTGTTTTAGTTACCACACCCGGTGCTTCCAGCGCAATCAGAACCTTACTAAGGCCTCTGTTCATAAGCGCGGTTTTAGCTGGATAGCGCGGATTCAGGTAGGCAATTATATTTTCCCGATCAGCTCCTTCCGGCATTCCCATCCGCAGGAAAACCAGTTCAAACGCACGGCAGAGATCAAACTGTTGTGACTCGGGCAGTTGGTCATACTTTATTTTTAGCAGGGCATTCAGCAATTTACTCTTTTGCGCGGCATCACCCTGACGAGCCAATGCAATGGCTGACTGCGTTAAGCGTTGTGGATCGGTTTCGGCGAATACACGATCCTGCCATTGGGCAACGGGCTGGTGTTCAACGGCAATTCGGGCAGCATAGCGCACAAAGCGATCGGGATGGTTTAGATTAGGCCAGGCAGCCGCAATAGCAGCTGGGTTGGCTCCCTGATGATACTGTTCCAGTTGAGTTCTTAACTGATGTTCTTTTGTGATAACAGGTGCTTTGGCAACTGGCGTTACGGATTCTGTACCGGTATAGGTAATCCGGTACAAATCAGACTCCAGACGACGACCACCCGTCAGAAAATACATGGCTCCATCGGGGCCAAACATACCATCTGTTAATGGAAGCGGTGATCCCGAAATAAATTCTTCGCGTTCGGCTTCGTAAGACGCGCCTTTAGGTTTCAGATGTATTGAGTAGATAATACCGAAACTCCAGTCAAAGGCAAATAAGGACTGGCGATACCGCTCCGGGAAACGCGCCTTATCGCCATACATCAGGTTTGTTGGCGATCCCTGCCCAATGTTCAGGAGAGGTGGCAAATTGTCCGGACTTGCCGGTAACCATTTACCATTACCCGTACGCCAGCCAAATTCAGCCCCGCTGGTAATGTGGCAAATCCGTGTTGGGCGGTACCAGGGCAGACCAAAGTCCCACTCCATATCGGAGTCGTAGCCAAACATATCGCCTGCTTCGTTGAAAGCAATATCAAATGTATTTCGGAAACCGGCACCTATGAGTTCCCACCGCTTTCCTTCGGGGTCAATATTGGCCACCCAACCACCAGGTGCCATACGGTCGTTTGCATGCCCACGGGGGTCTTTTATTTGGGGGAACAGGTTATCTTCTTTCCAGTTCGAAGGCAAGCGATAGGCATCCATTTGCGGCACATCGACGTGATTCCCGGCTACAAGGTATATAGACTTCCCATCGGGCGAAAGTTTCATACTGTGCGGACCATGTTCACCCTCCTGCCCTTTCAGTTCTTTCAGCAAAGTTACGGTTTCAAACTGGTCATCACCATTGGTGTCCTGAAGGCGATATAATCCTGTGGGTTTATTGAAATTTTTATTCACCCGGTTATTCACCATCACATATAGGCTATTGAAGGCATACAATAAGCCCTGCGCATAGCCCATACCCACCGTTGTATCGCCTGGTTGAACAATACCAACTTTGAGCTTCTCAACTTTGGGTTGCTGCGCCCCTGAACCAACAGGAGGTATCTCCAGTCGATACAAGAATCCGTATTGATCGGAGGTGATCATCCGGCCTTTATCGTCGAAGGTCATGGCAACCCAGGAGCCCTGCTTATTATCGGAAGGGCTATACAAATGCTCCGCTTTGAAACCCGGCAGCAATTTTAGCTTGTCGAGTTTCGGGTTGTCTGCTTTGGTCGTTTCGGATGTTACTCCGCGCATGTTGACCCAGGATGTTCCGGCAAGAGCAATCGCCGAAACAATAAGCAGCAACTTGGCTGGTTTGTAGGTGAATAACATAATTGTATTGAGTAGGTATGTAAAAACAATGCCTTAGTGTCGGCTTATCGACAGGCAATCAGATTGTATATGTTTGAGTATAAAGCACGTAATCATGTCAATATACCGACCTGTTACCGATTGGCAAGAGAAAGAAAAGAAGCAGAGCCGAAACGATTCTGCTTCTATTTATTTATTATTACCAACCTAGATTTAACATAAAATCGGTACCGGAGCAATGGCTAAGCCTGCAATAAATTAAGTGATGGTGCATTGCTCCCCCCCCCCCCGAAGGGGCCTTTGCTTGACTATTCTCAACCTGAGCCTCCTTCAGGGGGGGGAGCAATGCACCATCATTTAGTTTACAGTCAACTCATCCAACTGACTACTCGATAGAAGCCAGCCCGATGTGTAACTTATCAAAAGTTAGGCGTTAAAGCAGCTTCAACCGCTGGTAGTCCGTAATAATCATCCAGCACAGTGAACGCATTTGGTGGAGGAACTGCTCCAGCCGGGAAATAATACGCGGCCGGATTGGCTTTCACTTTCGCCCCATAGGCACCAATTATCTCTTTCACACGCCCCGTTCTGGTCAGATCGAACCAGCGTTTGTTTTCAAAGGCCAGCTCAACGCGCCGTTCTCTGAAGATAGCCTCCCGCATATCGGCCTGCGACGATGCTGTTGTAGCCGCCAAACCTGCACGCGCCCGTACCTGATTGATGTAAGGGGCAGCCTCACCCGTTTTGCCTTGCTCATTCAACGATTCTGCCAAAAATAGCAGCACTTCAGCGTAGCGATAAACAGGCCAGTTAGTACCCGTATTGCCGTGCAGCGCATGTGTCCGAGCATATTTTTTAATGTACGGATATGTTTTGTTAACCCGTAGACTCTGGCTTAGCGTAACATACCCTATGGAAATATCTTTCCGCTTATCGCCGGGTTCGTAGGCGGCAATAAGATCCGGCGTCGGAATATTATTGCTCTCTTGAGACGTAGGCTGTGTGTTCGACGTGCCGGTAATCGGATTTAATTCAGCTATTGTTATAGGCGAGGGTATAAAACTATAAATGAAACTGCCATTATAGCCCGCGGAACCTTCCATATATTGAATTTCAAAAATCGACTCCTGATTGTTCTTGTTACTCGCCGAGAACGAAAAAGCATTATTATAATCAGGCATGAGCTGATACCCGTCATTCGCAATAACAGCTTTCATTAATGGCTCTGCCTGCGCCCATTTTTTCTGCGTGATATACAAGTTAGCCAACAGCGTTTTTGCTGATCCCGACGTGACCCGTCCAGCTTCCTGTGTTGCTTTATTTAGTAACAGGGTGCTGGCGGCTGTAGCATCTTTCTCGATCTGCGCATAAATATCTTCGGTGCTTGATAACGGCAATGCCGCGTCCTCCCGACCTACAACAGGGGTTAAGTGAAGAGGAACTTTACCAAATAAACGAACCAAATCAAAATAAGCGAATGCTCTGAGAAATAAAGCCTGCCCCTTTAGATTGTTTTTTGATGCATCTGAACTGAACGTTATCCCGGGGCCGTCGATAAGTGCTACAATCTGATTAGCACGGGAAATAATGACATAATCGAGCCGGTACTGTTGCAGTACATTATTATTTGCCGTGACCCCACCTGCTGTTGGCACGGCAAAATCAGCCACGTTTTCTGTCGGATCTACAGCACCATAAAGTGTATTACGCGCATAGTATGTATTGTCAGAGTGTAGTTCCTCTAAAACCCATGCCCGGTTGTTGAAGATATCCCGAAGTGGCACATACACCCCATTAACAGCCTGCTGAAAATCGGATTCAGTTTTGAAAAACGTAGCCGAGCTCAGTGCCGTTTGAGGAACAATGGTCAAAAAATCATTTTGGCAACCAGCCAGGGCAACGCCTAAAAGCCAGGTAGCTATAAGTCTTGTTTTCATCCTTTATGAATAGTAAGAATGTTAAAAAATAAGTTTGACAGGCTTTGTAAGCTAGAAATTCAAATTGACGCCCAGCGTGTAAGTACGGGGAACAGGGTAATTGGATAGGTCGACACCCTGGCTTAAATTGTCACCAGGTCCTGTTCCGGCACCGTTAGCGCTTGTTTCCGGATTAGGCCCACCCCAATATTTCGTAAATACATAAACCTGCTGCACAGAAGCATATAACCGAGCCGATTTAAACAGTCTGTTCACGGGTGGTATTGTATAGCCAATGGTTATATTTTTAATAGTGAAATACGAGGCATTGGCTAAAAATTGAGAACTGTTCCAATCGCGCTCAACACCGGTGAAATTACCACCGCCATTGGTTACCCCAAACATGCCTTTCCCTGGTGTTATGACTGTACCGTCAGCGCTAACCCGGAAACGGTCTTTTACGCCTTCCACCATATTGAATACACCGTCCAGGTTGGCTGTACTATACAAGTGACGCACCCAAAGCTGATTGCCGTAAGACCCGGAACCCGTAATCGACGCATCGAATTTGCCATAGCGGAAGGTGTTAACAAGCCCATACGTGAATTTAGGGAAAGGGCTGCCAATGACTGCCCGGTCATCCTGGTCACCCCCGTAAGTAATGACGCCATCACCATTTACATCCTTAAACTTGATAGTTCCAACAGCTGACCGGCCAGGAATACTTGGCGAATTTTTGAGATCATCGGCGTTTTGATAATACCCTTGCTTAACCAGGCCATAGAACATACCGAATGGCTGTCCTACCTGCGTGATGTGGTCGTCTCCATATACACGATCGATTCCGGGTGCCAGAGACACAACCACATTTCGGTTAAACGAAATATTTGCATTGGTCGTCCACTGTAGTTTTCCAGTTGTGTTTTTAGACGTGACGGAAAATTCATGACCCCAGAACTTAATTTCGCCAATATTATCGGTGAAGAACCCAAATCCAGACTCTTGTGGAATCTGCACATTATAAAGTAGGTTTGTGGTTCGTTTTGTATAAAAGTCATACACGAACTGAATCCGATCATTAAACAAACCTAAGTCAAGACCAATATCAAACTGTTTGGTCGTTTCCCAACCCAGGTTGTTGTTGGACAGCGACGTGACGACGGCACCCGTAGCTACGTTACTGCCAAATACAGCATTTGTCGTATTATTGACCAAGGCATATTGGCTATAGTTACCAATATTGTTATTACCAATCACACCATAGCTAGCCCGGACTTTCGCAAATGACACCTGCGTAATTGGTTTGAGGAAATTCTCGTCCGATAGTATCCAGCCTATAGAAGCTGATGGGAATGTACCAAAACGATTGGCCGAGCCGAAACGCGACGAGCCATCACTTCGTACCGCAGCCGTAAACAGGTATTTGCCTTTATAATTATACGTCAACCGCGAGAGGTAAGAAAGTAATGACCACTCCTGCACATCATTTCTGGTATTTGGACGATCTATATTAAGGGCCCCCTGAATGGTTGGAAGCCGGTCATCGGCATATGTGTTGGCCTGAATCTGGGTAAAATCCTGATGAAAGCGTTGTTGGGTGAAACCGGCCAGCAATTCAAAATTATGATCGCTGTTGATTGTCTTGGTGTAAGTAGCTAAGTTTTCATTGAGCCACGATATGTTTTCCGTATTCTGCCGAATAGAAACAGCAGTGGTAGGTATCGGAACGTTTATGAAATTGGTGGCTGTCGACGGATTAAAGAAGAAGTACTTGGAATTCAGGTACTCAACGTTGATGGTCGACCGAAGCGTCAGCCCATTGATAGGCCGGTATTGAACATAGGCATTTGCCAGCAGGTTTGTATTTTTAGTTTCATTTTTCAGTTCATTCGCAGCCCGTACCCAGTTTGGGTAGGCAAATATATTACCGGTGCTACCTGGGAATTGGTTAAACTTGGTCAGTTCGCCGTTTGCATCATAAATGGGCATAACAGGCCATGTATGCAAGGCATTGAACAGAATCCCAGTGCCCCTGTCGCCATCCGTTTTAGGGGTGTTATCGAACACATAGGAAGGAGCTACGTTGAAACCTATAGATATTTTATTGGACAGGTTATAGTTCGAGTTAAGCCGAAGCGAATACCGCTTATACTCGTTGTTGATCACAACACCCTGCTGATTAAATACCCCAGCCACCAATGAGGTATTTGATTTTTCGGTATTTGATGAAATATTCAGGTTATAACTCTGTACGGGGGCTACCCGTATCAGCGCATTATACCAATCATTGTTTTTACCTTCATATTGAGCTGGATTCTGAAACTCAACAGGCACTGCCTGACCCTGGTCCTGATAATATTCTTTTTTAAACTGAGCGAACTCAACGGCATTCAGCATTTTCACCCGACCTCGCATCGGTACTTGCTGTGCACCCGCATACGTATTAAAGCTAACCGAAGTCTGGCCGGGTTTCCCTTTCTTGGTTGTGATTAACACAACGCCATTAGCCGCCCGAGAACCATAGAGCGACGTCGAAGCTGCATCTTTCAAAATCGAAATATCGTCGATCTCATCGGGGTTAATCTGCCCAATACTACCTGTAATTGGAAACCCGTCAATTCCATATCAGGGCTCACTACCCGCCGAA
>CAXTJJ010000063.1:0-16333 GCA_964244155.1 uncultured Spirosoma sp. | reverse complement strand
TCCATACATTCAGCCGATTGATCATAAAATTGTTAGCGTAAACCCGTTCAATAAGAGTTTCAGGCGAGAGAGAATGCGTACTATTGAGGTACATTGTTTGAACTCTGTTTGTAAGTGTCTGCAACATTTCTTCACTAAATCCGCTTTGCTTTTCGAAGAATTCAGAGTATAAATTGTTGTACTGAATATATTGCTGACGCTGTGCTAAATAATGATTTCTGTGCTTATGAAATACTATTTCAGCGCGGTCAGTCTCTACTTTTAAATCAGACAAAAAAGAGTCTAGCCAATGAGTTACTGTATTATCAGCACTATTTAAAGCTAGATGTAAACGATTTTTTAACCAAATATTAGTTTCTCGATAATTTGCTGTCTGTGATAGTGAAAAATTGTCTTCGTCATCGGTATAGAGAGGTGTTAAGGGAGCCGGGGCATTTGTCGTTTTAGATAAACAAGAATTTAGTAACTCTGACAAGCTAACCAACCAATCCATAATTTCAGTAATGCCGCTTGTGACATTCCACAATGCGGTCTTATCCTCCTCAACATTATTAATATCAAAGTCGCTTGTATAAGTTTGACACATTCGTAAATAGTCAAACACATTTTGAATATTAGCAACTTGTTCGCTAATTCGTTTTGAGTCAATAGTAGGGTCTTTGAGGAAGAATGTAAAATCAGGGTCTAATCTAATATTCTGCAATAAGTAGGTATCATTATTAAGATTTAATTGATTATACCTATGTACTGCTACTAAGTATTCATCTGGTAGCAAACGGTCGGATTCATCCCAATGATTTTTAGGTAACAATTTTGCGCGGGGAAACAATCGGGCTAATTTATCGGGTAGTTCCACCAATAACCGATTTAAATGCAAAAGGTATTCATTCAGGTTAGATAACGGTTTCCATTGTTGAGGCATTTCTAACGTCTCAAGGCCAATATTAATATGTCGGGTATATTTTTTTAGCTCTAACAGATTTTCAGGTCTATCTAGCGGATTATTTTTCTCCCAACCTTTGATGCGCTCTAATTCATCAGTTAGCCATAAACGGCGGAATTCTTTTATATCGCTTTCGCTGGTTTCAATTCCTGCGTTCCATTTACGGCGTTCTATTACCTCCTGTAATTCTTTTCTGTAAGATTCTTCACGGACAATTTTCATTCTCTCAAAGTCTCCTGTTGGAGTAAACTTGATTCCCATTGATTCCAAATGTTCATGAAAAGTAATTCTTTTACCGCCCTCTTTTGGGTCTCCATCATAAAAGGCCATACTGTTCCTAAACATGTTCCAAAATTCATTTTGAATACCCTCGGTGTCTGTTATATCAAACCGTTTCATTGTAGCGCGTTGTTTAAAATGTCAGTTTGATTTTGTCAGCGGCATCTCGCTTGGATTGGTCAACGATTTTGGCGTAAATCTGTGTAGTCTTTAATTCACGATGGCCTAACATTTTAGAGACTGTGTAAATGTCAGTTCCGAGTGATAATTGCAGTGTAGCGTAAGTATGCCGGAAACTATGAAACGTAATTTGCTTTGTTATTCCAGCATCTTTTACCCACTGCTTTAAAATTTTATTCCATTGAGCCGAATACGTCAGGCCGGGTAAAACGGGCTGGTTATCTCCTAAGCGTTCCCCTAACAGTGTAACCGCTTGTTCAGGAACAGGCATATACTCTATACCGTCGGTCTTTTCCTGTCGGAAATTAATTGTATAACCGTTGCTGGCATCATACCGTATTTGCTCCCAAGTCAGAGCTTCAATATCTGAATAGCGTAAACCCGTTAAAGCTGAAAATAAAGCCGCTTGTTTGAGAACAGGTAGGGCGGGTAAATCAGTTTGTACAAGTGACTGTAATTCGGCCAAAGTCAGGTATTCGCGCCGGGTTTCTTCGGGTTTAATGCTTTCGACTTTCGCGTTTAAATCAACGCCAATAAGTCCGTCTTTATAGGCATGTTTTAAAGCTGCTTTGAATTTATTGAAATAACTAACGGTAGAATTTACTGCCAATTGTTCTTCGTTACGCTGGCTTTGTGCGTCCATCATATAGGCCCTAAAATCCCGGCATTTATTCGCTGTAAGGTCAGAGAGCTTGAGTTTACCGCCTGTAAAGTCACGTAAGTAGTGTAAGGCACTTTCCCAACCATCTTTGTTACTTCCTGTTTTTGATGCCGCTAACTGCTCACAGTAGGCTACAAAACATACACTCAGACTTTTTTTTGATAAGAATCCATAGGCTCCGTTTTGAACCTCGATTTGTCGTTTAGCCCGTAAATTTTCGGCAAGTGCCAGTGTTTCGGCGTTCTGTTGTTTGTCGGCGGACGTTTTCGGACGGTTGAACAGATATAAACCCAAGAATTCGCGCCGGGTGTCTTTGCCAGTGTCAGGATGAGAAATAGCCGGGTAGTAATCTAAGTACATGCTAGTTCGCCCGTTACTAATTGGCTTTTTGCGTAAATGAACTTTAATCATAGTTGTGTGGATGTTAGTAATTCATCAATTGTGACCTTGGATACATAAACGTATGAGCCTCTATACTGTTTTGGTATGTCATTTCGCTGAATGAGTGTATAAAGAGCTTTTTCAGAAATGCCGTATTTTGTCCGTATCTCTTTCATGGTATAACAGTCCACTAATGGAACCGGGGTAGGCAGTGGCTTTGGGGTAAATGTCGGCGGCTCAAACAGGCGGTCAATGTCCGAACGTCGAATTAGTGTACGTCTACCTAACTTAATGGCGTGTAGGTTACCTGACCCAATAGCCCGCCAAATTGTCCATCGACTTACGCCTAATAATTTACTGGCATCGGCAATGTTCAAATTCTCCTTAGCTCGAATATCTTCTATAGGCTTTACAATAGTTCGCCGGGTTTGCTCATTGCTTACGGTAACCTTTGCAGCCCGTTGGCGGGCTTTGTAGGCTCGTTTAGCACAAGAGTCGCTACATGTCTTTGTAACGGTTGTACGGGCTTCAAATTCGTTGCCGCACTGCTTGCAGATTCGCCTTACTCGAATATTAGAACTCATACCAGTCTATTAGTTTCGCTTATATGTTGTAGCAAGTAGCTTCATGTTTCTATGTGTTGCTGCATGTTGCTATATGTTGCATAATTTCGCCTAAAAAACGGGCTTACAATAAAAGTCCGCTGATGAGGTACAACAAAGGTACAAATGATAGCTGAATATCTATATTGAACCACTTACTAAAATAGTAGTAAAATGACTGTAAAGGGCCTAAATTGAGGGCTTTAGGTACGATTTGGTAGTATGATGGAAAAGGGTTGTTAAGAGGGGTTACTTTCCGATACAGAACTTACTGAAGATCGACGCCAGCAAATCGTCCGTTGTAATCTCTCCCGTTAGTTCTCCCAGATGTTGTAGCGCGACGCGTAGATCCATCGCCAGCCAGTCAGGGGTTACGCCTGAATCGAGGCCCGTAATGGCACGGGCCAGAGCATCGTCGGTGCCGGTGAGGTGATTGTAATGGCGGGCATTGGTTACGACCGCACTGCCCGTTTGTACGGCGGCATCGGTGCGTACACGGGCCGAAAGGGCGGCTTTTAGTTCGTCCAGATGCGTTTGCTTTGTGGCCGAAATCCAGATGACTTGCTCAGTCTCCAGTAAAGGGTTTAAGGTTGCTTGCCTGGCTTCCGTCATCAAATCAGCTTTATTGCCAACCAGCAGATAGGGCTTGTTCGATTGGTGTAATTCGGCCATAACTTCGCCCAGGTCATCCGGGCTTATAGCTGGGCCATCGAACAAATAAACGACCAGAGCCGCATCACGCATTTTTTGCTGGGTACGCTCAATACCGATGGCTTCGATGCGGTCGGTGGCCTGTCGCAACCCGGCGGTGTCGATCAATCGAAAGCGAATACCATCAATGAACAGCTCGTCTTCAATCACATCGCGGGTGGTGCCGGGAATGTCGGAAACGATGGCTTTTTCTTCATTTAGCAAGGCATTGAGTAGTGTCGATTTTCCGGCGTTGGGCTTACCGACAATGACCGTAGGAACACCGTTCTTGATAGCATTTCCAGTTGAAAACGAGTCGATCAGGGGGTGGAGCACCCGCCGGATGTCGAGCATGAGCTGCCGGAGTTTGTCGCGGTGAGCAAACTCGACATCTTCTTCGCCAAAGTCCAGTTCCAGTTCCACAAGGGACACAAAATCAATGAGTTGTTGGCGAAGGTCTTTCAATTGTCTGGAGAATCCACCGCGCAATTGGTTCAGGGCCGCCCGGTGACTGGCATCCGAATCGGAAGCAATCAGATCGGCAACGGCCTCGGCCTGAACCAGATCGAACTGGCCATTCAGAAAAGCGCGTTGTGTAAATTCCCCCGGTTGGGCCAGCCGAACGCCTTCCTGCATGAGCCGACGCAGAATCTGCTGGATAATGAACTCCGATCCGTGACACGAAATTTCGGTAACGTCTTCTTTGGTAAATGATTTCGGTGCACGGAAATAGTGATCAGCACCTCGTCAATAATACCTCCGTCGTCGTTTCGAAGGGTGCCAAAGTGAGCGGTATGGCTAGCCTGCTGCGTCAGGTCTTTTCCCCGGAACAGGCGGTTTGTTACCTCAATGGCCCCTTCGCCCGACACGCGTACTACGGCAATGGCCCCGATACCAGGCGCTGTGGCCAGCGCAGCAATGGGTTCTAATTGATACAAGTTGGTTGTGGTTTATTGTGTTCAGTTTACGGTATCTGGTTGATTGCCACATGAGTTTCTGTCGCAGAAGTCAATCAGATACCGTAAACCAGAAACCGTCCTATTTTGGGAAAATAGGCAGACGGCTCAATAAGCCAGCCAGCCGCTTTTCAACGGGCGTGTTCGGTATATCGAGCCAGTCAGCATATTGGTCGCCCATGAAGAAACGCATTTCACCGGCTGCGAGGTTCCGAATCGTTTCTGATCCTGCCTTCGCTGATCGGGTGAGGCCATCTGAACTCACTTCCTTTTGAGTTGACTGGGCAGATGTAATGCCAGCGGCTATCGCATTTAACAGGGAACGAGTCAGCCCAACACCCGCTTCGGAAGGTGCAAATTGCCGCCGGGCAATGGCTGTACCCAGGTTGTAGGCTTCACGCAGATTTTTAGGAATGAGTTCTTCCGCAACGCCATTGAGATAGCCAACTACGTTAATGTGATGCAGGTAATCCTCTTCTTCCCGCTCTGTCATTGATACGCTTAACTTCCGTAAGCCTTGCAGAACAATGTAGGAAAAGGCCAGATTCGTTCCAGCCATATCTTCCTGATTAACGGGGTAGCCCCAGGCCATATTCCAGCGGCCGGAATGTACCGAAAACCAGCGTGCTCCGGCGTGGATCAGGCGAATTTTCAACGTTCGGGTAATGGCATTATCCAGGTTCTCTTCTACTTGGAGTGAGTCAAAACGCCACTTTTTTACATTATTGACCGCGAATACCCACTCGCCGGTTTCCTGCAATCGGCGGGCGGTGTCATTTTTTATACGTTCGGTTAGCCAGAGCACCTGCGCTCCATGCGCACCGAGGTAGGAGTAGGGTAGTGAGAAAAAGCCTAGTGTCAGGCCAATTTGCTGAGCATGTTTCTTAAAGAAAGTCATGCCCCGTTTCATGCGGTCCGGGTCAGCCCAGACGGGTAGATTTGAGTAGGTAATGAAAAAATTGCGGACCGCCGGATGTTGATCGGTGGTCGAAAAATCGCTTGTATTGCCCAGCCACTGCATCAGTGACCGCAAGCCGGTAGCTGCTTCTGCGTCGACTACAGCCGAAATGACCGCATCGGCCACCGGATCGCCCTGTTGGCGATAACGATCTAAAAGTGTGTCAGTAAAAACGCGGGAGGGCTTAATAAGGGTCTGCATCGTTGGGAGGTAATTCTAAACGGGTAACGATGCGTGGAATGAATTGGTTTGGAAGGCGAGTCTGGGCCAAGCTGGAGCTTGGCCTGTGTAACAGATCTACGGCCAAACTGGAGCTTGGCCCAGACTACAAGTTAATCTGCAACCCATCGTATCCAAGGCGGATGCCCTCTGGTAATTCTTTTTCGACCTCTCGATGCAGGCCCAGCTTATGACTGATATGCACAAAATAGGTCCGGTCTGCACCAACACGTTTGGCGAGGGCAACGGCCTGATCGAGCGTGAAATGCGAAATGTGGGACAGGCGCTGAAGGGCATCGAGCACCAACACTTTGGTACCGTACACTTTTTCCAGCTCTTCGTCCGAAATATAATTCAGGTCGGTGAGGTAGGAAAAATCGCCGACACGATAGCCATAAACGGGTAGTTTATGGTGCATGACCTCAATGGGAATGACCTGGACGCCCAATACCTCAAAGGGCTCATTGATAATGTTATGCAACCGAACGTGGGGCGTGCCGGGGTATTTATTCTCAGCAAAGACGTAGGCAAATTCGCGCTGCAGCTGCGCCAGAACCGTTGGCCGACCGTAAACAGGTATATCCTGTCCCGACCGGAAATTATAGGCTCTGATTTCGTCTAAGCCTGCGGTATGGTCTTTATGTTCATGCGTAAACAGCACAGCATCAAGCTGTTGTAGGTTCAGACGAAGTACTTGCTGGCGAAAGTCAGGACCGGTGTCAATGACAAAACTACGTCCGTTAACGGCGAGATGAACGGAGGTGCGGAGTCGTTTGTCCCGAAAGTCAACCGAACGGCATACTTCGCAGGTACAGCCAATAAGCGGCACCCCCGACGATGTTCCCGTACCAAGTAGTGTGACAAGCATAATTAGCAAGTTGATAAGTTGACAAGTCAGTAAGTTGACAAGTGGCAAACCGGCGAAAGTGCCCTATTTATCAGCCACTTACTAACTTACTGACTTACTAACTTACTAACTCAATTATTTATCCGTCAGTTGATTAACGACTTCAACCAGGCGGTCGAAGTTAAGGGGTTTCACCAGCACATCGTTGAAGCCAGCGGTTTTGAATTCTTCTTCCGTGTAATTCTTGGCATTGCCGGTAATGGCTACAATAGGAACACTGGCTTTTTCTTTTTCGGGTAGGGCTCTTACTCGCCTAACGCACTCCATACCGTCCATTAAGGGCATGTTGATGTCTAACAGAAGGATGCTGAAATCTTCTTTTTCCAGAATTTGCAACACCTGTTCCCCGTTTTTGACGGCGGTGATGTCGTAATTCTGAAACTCAAGAATTTTGCGGGCCAGATTCTGGATAACGGAGCTATCTTCGGCAATCAGGACGCGTTTGGAAGCTGACATAAGGCTTGAGGTATCGTGTTTCGTTTTACTGTGGTGAAATTATAGAGTTAAATCGGCAAACGCAAAAAGGGTTTGGATTCAGCGCTTAAACAAGGCGTCTTTTTGTGGAAAATGGCGCTGCCCAATAGTATTAAAGTGTTGAAAAACAAGCCGAATTTACCCTCAGGTGCCAGAAATCTCCTTTTTCAAAACCATAAATTCAAGGGGCTGCTTCTGGATGCCGAAGCGTGAATCATCGGGAAAGGGCTCGATTTGGCCGGTTTTTCGATAGCCACGTCGTTCATACCAAGCTATCAATTCATGCCGAACCGTAATGACAGTCATGGTTAGGGCGCGGCACTTTCTGTGTTGGGCGATCTGCTCGGCAGCCATCAGTAATTGCTTGCCAATGCCCTTCGCCTGTATGTCGGGCGAGACAGTCAACATGCCCAGGTAGAGGTCATTACCTTTCATTTCCAGATAAACGCAGCCCAGCAGATGGCCCGCTTCTTCGTATTTCAGGATCATGGCGTTCGGGTTTTGTAGCATCGTGCGCAATGATGCTTCACTGGTGCGAATGCCATCGAGTAAATCGGCTTCGGTCGTCCAGCCTTTGCGGGAACTCTCGCCCCGATAGGCACTATTTACTAAGCGATCCAGTGCGGAAATATCCTGTTCGGTAGCGGTGGGTAACGGTACTTCTGTCATAAAAAATTATTGCCCGGTGATGTTATCCATTTATTTACGAACCTCCCGAACGTCTAATTGCTGTATCAAAGCTGGATTTTCGGGGGTTAGGGTGAAAAATACATCAATAGTTCCCTGGTCGCCTTCCAGCATAAAGTGGCCCCGCAATTGATTTTCGGGGATCAGTTCGCCGATGTGCTTTATGGCTCCTACTTTGGCGTATAAATCCTGCAACGTTTTCTTACGAATAGCGACCGATTTATCGGGGAAGAAATTCTCGGCAAAAATGCCGCTTTGCTCGGCGTTCGTCCAGTCGGGTAGCAGCTTGACGATCTCCGCTTTTCGCTGTGCCAGTATGTTGGAAATGGGTAACTGACGGGGTTGTAAGTTGCCAATGGCTACCAGCGTGTCGAGTACCGCCGAGTTAACCCCACCCAGACCTGCGTAGGTTAGGTTACCGTATGCAATAACACCAATGCCGTAGTCGGGCAAAATGCGCCACTGACTGCCAAAGCCGGGCAATCCACCGCTATGGCCTACGCTAATCTGGCCGATGCAGTTTTTACTCCAGCCGAGTCCGTAGCCATAACCGCTTGTGACCGGACAAACTTGCCCCGCCGAATTTTTGGCCTGTGCCGACAATCCCGAAAATGTCCAGGGTTGCTGCATTTCCCGTACTGAGCTTCGCTTAACAGGCCCGTTGTCGGCGTCATTGCGTGGCGGCCAGGCGGCCTGGTGCAGGGCCACATACTTGCTGAAATCTTCAATAGAAGTGATTAACCCGCCCATAGCTCCGTAGGACCCGTCGTGCAGGAGCGGCTCGTCAAGCCATTTGCCTGCTGCCGATCCATCATCCTGCCAACGGTACCCAAGTGCCAGTTTATGGGTTGGAACGCGGCTGTATTCCCACTGCGTATCGTTCATGCCCAGCGGGGTCAGAATACTGTCGGTAATGTATTGCTGGTAAGGTTTGCCCGATACAGCGGTGATAATGTGACCGAGCATGGCGAAACCCAGATTGCTGTATTCATAGGCAAAACCCGGCACGTTGGCATTTGAAATACCATCTTTGATGAGTTTAAGCAAATCAGCATCGGAGTCGGCTAGCTGGCGGTCGCCCCAGGGGTTGTCTTCCGGAAAACCCGCCGAGTGGGTCATCAGATTACGCACCGTAATGCGGGGAGCATCGGCGGTAAGGTATTTATGCGTTTTCAATTCAGGAATGTAAGTTTCGGCGGGGTCATCGAGCCGGAGTTTACCTTCATCACGTAGTTTGAGAATGGCCATCGCCGTTAAGCTTTTGGTCATCGACGCAATACGAAACAGCGATTTCGGGGTAGCGGGCGTCTTTTTCGCTACATTGGTATACCCGGTGCCTCCTGAATAAACCAATTTTCCATCCACTACAATACCGAAGGCCAGACCGGGCATGTGGCGTTTTTCGGCAATGTCCCTATACAGTTTTTCGACAATTGGAAAGGCTGTCTCCAGCTTTTTCAGACGGTCGGTATCAGTAAAAACAGGCGGTTGGTAGGCTGCTGTGTGCGGTGCCGTACGACCCGACGTCGCTTGCTGAGCCAGTGAAGCCGGAGCAAGGAGAAGCAAAAGAGGGTAAATAAATTTCATGCCAGTGAGTGAAGCGTGTAAGGGAGTTTCGAAGGTGCTAACATACTAAATAACCGCTAGAAGAGCTCTGTTTTGACAACAAGTAGGAGTTCCACTCAATCAGATAGTAAATTTTTGAACAGAGAGGAGGTAGCCCGTTTTGTATTTTTGCCTGATGAATAGTGACGATGAAAAATTGATTGCCTTTTTCAAAGGGCGAAAATTGCCGCCGAAAGGCTATTTCCAGATTTCAGCTTGGGACTCAACATTCGATTTGAAGAATACCGTAGACCTGGCGATTGTCGGGATTCGGGCCGGGGATGGGGCTAGTAGAGAGACACTTAAACGAATTAAACAACGCTTAGAGGACGAAACCAGAACAGAGTGAACCGAAAAGCCCGACGTGCATGATGCTTGTCGGGCTTTTATCATAGGTTGGTAATTACATTTACTTTAGACCGAACAGGTATCCTGGGCGTCACATAATTTGGTTGCGCGTAAATAGAATAGATTTGTGCTGACGCAGAGAAATCTGACGCAAATTTGACGACAAAACTATGTGGTGGATTTACGCCTTACTTTCTGCATTGTTTGCGGCCCTGACAGCCATACTGGCAAAAATTGGTATTAAAGGAGTCAACACAGATCTGGCAACGGCCATTCGCACGGTTGTTATCCTGTTTGTTGCGTGGGGCATTGTCGTCTCGCGGGGCGGCATCGAATCACTCCCAACGCTGACCCGGCAGAACTGGATTTTCCTGATTTTGTCGGGAGTGGCTACGGGCTTGTCCTGGATTTTTTATTTCAAAGCCCTGCAACTCGGCAAGGTGTCGCAGGTGGCTCCGGTCGATAAACTCAGCGTGGCCATTGCCATTCTCTTTTCCGTTCTTTTCCTGGGCGAAGTGCTGACGTGGAAAGCTGCCCTTGGGGCCGTTCTGATTATTGCAGGAACGCTGGTATTGATTTTGTAAGAGTATCCTGTCCATTCAGGGCTTTCTTATAAAAACTGGCTTTACCCAACTGTGTGCCGCCCGTGCGGTTCCAATTCATTTTAATAAGATAATCCTGCCTGTCCATGCCCGTAGAATCGATGGATTAATGAAAAATTAATCTGACAAATGAAGGTATGATTCGTTAATGAGGTACTAAGTCACCGCCATACTTTTCCCATCTAATTCAACTTCTTATGAGTGCTTTTGATCAACTCGTTCCGTTATCCGGTAGTGAAAAAACTGCCCCGGATGCCACACCACTAGACACGCTGGACCCGAATCAAGTGTTGACCGTCACCGTTCGTGTTGGCCGAAAGAAATCGCTGACACCGATGGTTAGCACTAAATCGGTTGTGAACAAAGTCATGAGCCGAAGTGAGTTTGCCAGCCAATACGGTGCGGAGCCTGCCGTACTCAAACAGGTGGCGGCCTTTGCTACAGCCTATGACCTGAGTCTGGTGGAGCAGAGTGCTGCCCGGCGCAGTGTATTGCTGCGTGGGACCGTTACGCAGTTGGAACAGGCATTCGGCGTTTCGCTGGCCAACTACCGCATGGCCGACGGAACTGAGTTCAGAGGCCGTACGGGTGCTATCAACGTGCCTGTTGAGCTAGTCGGCAGCATCGAAGGCGTTTTTGGCCTGGATGACCGTCCGCAGGCGCGGCCTCACTTTCAGGTATATCACCCTGATCACGGGGCTGGAATCGCGCCCAGGGCAGGTAGTGCTTCGTTTACACCTCCACAATTGGCGCGACTCTATAATTACCCAACCGGCGTAACGGGTAAGGGGCAGTGCATTGCCATTATTGAATTAGGAGGTGGTTTTCGCAAAGCCGATATAACCGCTTATTTTACCAGCTTAGGCCTTAAAGCCCCCTCTGTTATAGCGGTTTCTGTGGATGGCGGCCATAACGCCCCCAGCACAGCCGATGGGGCCGATGGCGAAGTAATGCTTGATATTGAGGTAGCAGGAGGTGTTGCGCCCGGTGCCAGTATTGTCGTGTACTTTGCCCCGAATACAGATCAGGGCTTTCTGGATGCCATCACGACAGCTATTCACGATACAAAGAATAAACCATCCGTGATTTCCATAAGCTGGGGAGCCTCCGAGAACAACTGGACTCCGCAGGCCCTCACGTCCTTCAACGAGGCCTTCCAGGCGGCAGCCGCTTTGGGCGTTACGGTATGTGCGGCTGCGGGGGACACGGGTTCCGACGATAGTGTGGGTGATGGAAAAGCCCATGTTGATTTTCCCGCTTCGAGTCCCTATGTACTGGCTTGCGGAGGTACTAAACTGACGGCCTCCGGAAACACGATTTCGGCTGAGGTTGTCTGGCACGAAAGCAAGACCAGTGCCACCGGGGGCGGTATCAGCGACACATTCGACCTGCCCGACTACCAACAGAAGAGCCATGTACCACCCTCGGTGAATGACAAAAAGCGGATCGGGCGGGGTGTTCCCGATGTGGCTGCCGTAGCGGACCCGGCCACGGGCTATGCCGTTCGGGTCGATGGCAGTAATCTTGTCATTGGGGGAACCAGTGCTGTAGCACCCCTAATGGCTGGGTTGATTGCACTGATCAATCAGAAACGAGGCAAAGCGGTTGGATTTATTCACCCGATCATCTACGCCAACCCGAAGGCCTTCCGGGATATTACACAGGGAAATAACAGCACAACGTCGGGGAATAAAGGGTACTCCGCTACAACGGGTTGGGATGCCTGCACGGGGCTTGGCGTTGCCGACGGAACGAAATTAGCTGGTGTGCTCGGGAGCCAGACGACTGCCTAGACGACGCTGTAGTGTTGTTGTAATAAATTCGTCTGACCTTCATATAATCCGTGTATAGGGGTCAGACGACTACTTCTTGCGTTGATAAAAATACAGGACCTGCATTGTTGAATGCGTTTTCTCCGAAGTCGTATAATAGCCCGAACCGTCAGCTGCCCAGCCAACGGCTTCGCCCTGTGGTTCATAGGCCATAGGCACTAGCTTCGGCTCGCGTTTGAGGGCATCTGTAATGGATTCTCCCTGACCACGGGTATAATAAAAGAGCCGTTCGTAAGTTCGGATCAGTATCTCGCTGCCATCTGCCGACACGGCTCCCGATGTTACTTTTTCAAAAGGTAAGACCAGCAGGGGCGTCATCAGGGTAACCTTCGTTGTCGATTGCGGAAAAGTGGCCCGATACACCGTTGTAAAGTCATCTTTTGATAGAATGAACAGGTCTTTTGTAGTCGGATCAACCAGTATAGCTTCCGCATTTTGCGGACCTTCGGGTAATTGTAGTCGAATAACGTCGATGGCTGAAATATGACCTTCTACCGGCAATTTCTGATTGCTGATGTCTGGTTCCGGAAATCGATAAATGATTTTTTGTGCGTATTGAAATTGATTGTCGCCAATCTCCGCCAGATAGATATAACTCTGGCCCGGCACCGGACCAGGCCCTATGGCTATGTCTTCCCAGTCATTATTCTCCAGCCCGTCCAGTATAAAGCGAGCCACAACAGTACCGTCCTGATTTAACAGCTGAATTTGACTTGGGTTTCCTGAGTCTTCTTCCGTCCACAAGCAACCCGAATTTTTTTGACTGGGTGCCAATCCCGAGGCTTCAACTATCGACTCATCAGTTAACGTACCACGATTCCGGGGCTGTGTAAATAGTGTTGTATCGGATTTTAGCTGACCGGGTAAGTAACTAACCCGAAACGCGGCATCTATTGGCGAAGCAGTTGTGGTACTGGAGAGGCCGGTTATGGATTTATTCCGGCTGGCCTGATTGCAGTTGCTGAGGAATACGATCAGCATAATGGCCCATAAATGAGTTAATCTCATTAGCAGTTGATAATGTACTTGATGGCCATAATAGGTCGCTATTTAATTTACAAACAGCTATAAGTATCCAAAAGGTAACTGTTTTCTTTCTGAAACAGCTTTTGTTTTAACTAAAATCGGCAGGCCATTTGTTGCTTTGGACTCCTCTCTACCAACTGTGGTCACTTGTCCTGCCCGGTCGTCATGCCAGAGGTGCCACCCTGTGCTGGTCGCAGCCGAGCCACCCGGATGCCCGACAGGCGTTTGTGCTGAATCAGGTAATCGCTGATGGGATAGGGTGATATGACGACCATACCATGATCGGATGATGCGTGCAGGAGGTGCATTCGGCCATTGGGTTGCCGGATGGCCAGCCCCACATGTTTCATGTCAAGGCCAGGTCTGGCGGCCAGTAGCATAACGATGTCGCCTTCACGGAGTTGCGCTTCGGCCTGCCTGATGTTTTTGGTAGGAATAAAGGCAAAGGTCTGCTGACTCAGCGATGCTTCGGTTTCAGCGAGCTGTTTGAACGTGTCCGGGTTGCTCAGGTGAGGATATTTGTATGTAGCTGTCGTCATGTACGAAACCGGTTTGGCAACCGTCAGATTACCCGGCAGTTCATGGCTCACATCGGCAATCAGCCCTTTCCGCTCGTTATCGCGAAGCCAGTCAGAAAAGTAGTGCAGGCGACTGGCGTAGCCATCAATGCGCCCGCTTCGGTAGCGTAACCGGGTCAGGTAGTTTCGGAAGGATTGTTCAGCAAGCACCGGATTTGGTCGGGTCGATACCTCCTGCCAGGCAAGCGTTAGTGCCAGTACGCTTTCCAGATAGGTTGTGCAGTCGAATTCGCGCAGGTTGACTACCAATTGCTCGGTGGGGTTTATATCGAGGGTGTGTGGAATATAGGGCCTGCCAAGAAACTGTTTTCCAATCGTGATGGCTGTTTCGGCAGGGCTTTTACCGCTTACGAACGTTAGCGAACGAATATCGGTGGATATACCATCCTGTGCCCGTACAAGCGGGCATGCCAACAGCAGGAAAAAGGCAGTAAACAATTTCGTCATTGAAGGGCTGGCGTTTTTGGGCATACCCTCTTGACGAAGTTATTCCCAAAAAGTACCATAAATCTACGATTTAATTTCCAGCACCCGCACACTCCAGGGGGGCAGCACCACCGGTACGCCCGCCTGGCCAACGGTCTCTATAGTCGAATTAACCAGAAAGATATCAGTCAATTGAAGCGATTGAGCCGCCCGGAAGCCCATACCGTCAAATGCCTGGGTGGGGATGTTGATGAGGATGTCGTAGGTCGTATACTGGGAGAAGTTGCAGACGATGAGCAACTTCTGTCGATCCGTATAACGCAGGTAACTATACACCTGATGGGCATCATACCCTGCGCTTTGACCATTGTCGTTTACATATTGCAAGTCATAAAAATAGCCGTTCTGAATGGCATCTGACCCGCTAACCAGGTAATTTAACTGCTGATAAAAGGCTCGTAGCTGTCGCTGCTCATCCGTCAAGCCAGCTCCATCAAAGCGGCCGCCATTAAGCCAGCCCTGCCATTCGGTTACGCCCCAGTAATCGAAAATGGTTGTCCGGCCATCGTCGCCACTGAAACCTTCGGCACCTTCGGCCCGCACGCCAACTTCCTGCCCAAAATAGATAAGAAGCGGACCTGTATGCATGGTTGCCGATAATGTCATGGCGGGTACAGCCGCCCAGGGGTTATTCGCAAAAAAGCGGGAAGCAATCCGCTGTTCGTCGTGGTTTTCCAGAAAACGGAGCATATGTTGCGCAAAATCGCCGGACTCTTGCTGCCAGACGCGCGTCAGTTCATAACAGGAGCCGTGCCCTTCCATCAACCGACGAACGGAATCATACAGACCTACTTTATCGTACAGGTAATCGAAACCACCGTCGAAAATAAACGACCGATACAGGCTGGGGTCGTAAATTTCGGCGATGAAAATCAGACGCGGATACCGCTGTTTTACCTGGCGGATGGCCCATTTCCAGAATTCGACGGGAATTAGATGCGCCATGTCGCACCGGAAACCATCGACGCCCTTCTCCGACCAGAACAGTAAAATATCGAGCATCTGATGCCAGGTGGCGGGAATCGGGTCGAAATAACAACGCCCGTCAAATACGTTGACGCCATAATTCAACTTAATGGTTTCGTACCAGTCGTTGACATCGGGTGTGGCCGTAATGGAACCACTGCCGGTTACCTTGGCGGGGTATTCATGAAAAGGCTTCAACTGGCTTCCGGCCGTTTCACCGGAATTAGGGGAACGAAACGTTTGTCCAGGCAGGTAGTAAAAATTGTTGTCGGGCGCAAAGCCGACGGTTGTGTCATCGTTTTGTCCAAGGTCCGTTACGCCGGCAGGCCGGGCGTCGGATTTGTATTGCCGGGCAACGTGGTTCGGAATGAAGTCGATAATCACCTTCATGCCGTGGGCGTGGGTACGCTGCACAAGGGCTTCGAACTCGGCCATACGATCAGGCACATTGTCGGCCAGATCGGGATCGACATCATAATAATCGTTGATGGCATAAGGCGAACCGGCTTTCCCTTTTACTACGGCCGGGTCGTCGGGTTGAATGCCATAGGCCGAATAATCGGTCTGCGTCGCGTGTTCAATAATACCTGTATACCAAATGTGCGAAACCCCAAATTGTCGGATGGACTGTAGGGCCGCATTATTGATATCGTTGAATTTGCCGACACCATTTTCAGCGTAGCTTCCATTCCACTGGTTAGTAGTAGTTTGATTACCGAACAGGCGCGTAAAAATCTGATAGATTATCAATTTATCCATCACGGGAACAACGGATGTCGTATGCATAAAGTCTGGTTGAATCGGAGGCCGGGCGTTGGTTCCGTCACGGAACACAAAACTATGGCCTTTTTGGACGAAAATGCTGGGTTATTTTTGCGTTATTGTTGCATTATTCTCAGTCTACTACCGAACCTAGTGCGTTTACGCGTAACCAATCTATGAAGAGGATACTT
>CAXTJJ010000062.1:0-16482 GCA_964244155.1 uncultured Spirosoma sp. | reverse complement strand
AGATTGCCTTCCTGTTTTTCCTGATTGCCCTGCTCGAAGAATCAGGCTACATGTCGAGGGTGATGGTTATAATGGACCGGATCATGCGCAAATTTGGGCTGAACGGCCGGAGTGTGGTCCCGCTTATTTCGGGGGTCGCCTGTGCAGTACCCGCTATAATGGCCACCCGCAGTATTGGCACCCGGCGCGACCGGCTCATTACCATTCTGGTGACGCCCTTGATGAGCTGTTCGGCTCGCCTTCCGATCTACACAATATTAATTGCGCTGGTTGTGCCAAACCAGCATGTATTGGGTGTCTTCAACCTTCAGGGCCTGGCGTTAATGAGTTTATATTTATTGGGTCTTGTTAGTGCTTTGGTAGCCGCTTATGTGCTGAAGATTCTGCTTAAAACAAAAGAACGCGGCTATTTCATTATGGAATTACCGACGTTCAAACTGCCCCGCTGGAACCATGTTGGCCTCACCGTATGGGAAAGTGTTCGCTCGTTTGTGTGGGAAGCCGGACGGGTCATTCTGGCCATCTCAATTGTATTATGGGTACTGGCCAGCTATGGCCCCGGCGATTCGATGGATCAGGCCGAAACGCTGGTGAAGCAGGAAAACCCAACATTGGCGGAGGGAGATTTACAAAATCGGATTGCTTCCGAACGACTCGAAGCCTCGTATGCCGGAAACTTCGGACATTTTATTGAGCCTGTGATTCGTCCGCTGGGCTATGACTGGAAAATTGGTATTGCTCTATTGAGTTCATTTGCCGCTCGCGAAGTATTTGTGGGCACTATGTCAACAATTTACAGCATCGGCGATGGCGGAGATGAAGAAGGGGTAACCATTCGGGAGCGGCTTCGCCAGGAACGAAATCCTGAAACAGGGGGAGTCATGTATACGCCCGCCCTTGCCTGGTCGCTGCTTGTTTTTTACGTATTCGCTATGATGTGTATGAGCACATTAGCCGCTACCCAACGCGAAACCAAAAGCTGGAAATGGCCAGCCGTACAATTAACATACATGATGGTATTAGCGTATGTAGCAGCCTTCGCTACCTATCAGTTGATGCTGTAGCAAAGACTTTTGCCAATCTACCACAATAATCCCTTCGCAATCATTGGATAAATGAAGTAGTAAACAATGTAGGCAAAAAGTGCTACGGTAAGCCCCCCAATGGCAGATGTCTGATCAAAATTCACTCGGTTCTTGCGGGAGGTCCGATTGGTGCGCCAATCTCGTTGTGTTGCGTGTTTCACGGTGTGCAGTAGTATGCTGTTTTAAGCTACCACACACAAATTTGAGACCTTATTAGATGCCCAAATAGCCTGAATACACCGAATTTGCTGAATCGGCTGAAATTCTTAAGCAACTGTTTTGGCCATATTTCGTAAACGGTAAGTTTACCACTATAGGTATTAAGTGAGGAAATCGAACGTGTAGAATAAAATACACACTTTCTGGTAAATTTATTCCCACCTCAATGCATCAATAACATCTGAAGCTGTCATGCCGATAGAACCTCGCTGGCTGGCTACCTGATCACCTGCTAATCCATGGGCATAAACACCCAGAACAGCGACTTCAACCGGATCGTACCCCTGGGCCAAGAGAGCTGTTAAAATTCCTGTTAATACATCACCTGTTCCACCGGTACTCAAGCCGGGATTGCCGGTCGAGTTGAAATGTACATCACCATCGGGGGTCGCGATGGCCGAATAAGCCCCTTTAAGAACGACTACCAGCCTATATTTTTTGGCGAAATCACGGAGGATGTCTAACTTTTGGTAATCATTATTCCACTTTTTAGTTAACCGCTCAAACTCTTTGGGATGAGGGGTCAGGATGCTGTTTGGTGGGAGATGGTTCAGTAATTCCCGATTCTCGGCGAGCAGGTTCAGGGCATCGGCGTCAACAACGATGGGTTTTTTCAAGCCTGATAGCAGACTCTTCAGCATGGCAAGCGTTTCGGGAGCTTTACCAATACCGGGACCAATACCTATTGCCGAAAAATCGGCCGGGTCAAGGCTTTCGTGGCCTGCCTGACTGGATGGTGCAATGCCGGTCAGAATGTTTTGATGCCGGTCGGGGCTGCACATGGCTTCGGGAACAACGGTTTGCATAATTGTGTACCCACATTGAGGAACCTGCACGGTAAGCAACCCCACCCCCGATCGAAGACAGGCTCGCGCTGAGAGTACAGCCGCGCCAATTTTTCCGTAACTGCCCGCTAAAAGAAGGGCGTGACCAAACGTGCCTTTGTTTGAAAAACGACTTCGTTTTCGAAGCAGCAACCTGGCTTCCTTAGGCTGGGTAAAATAATAGGAGGTTGGTGCCTGATCGATGAATCGTTTGTGAAGGCGAATGTCTAAAATATGCCAATCGCCCACATAGGGGCCATTTTTTGGTAACACAAGTGCCAGCTTGGGTAACTGAAACGTAAGGGTATAATCGGGTTCAATAATCACATCGGTCGGCTCATTTGGCTGATCGGTGTAAAGGCCACTGGCAATATCGACAGAAACCACCTGTGCGGGTGCCCGATTGATAGCCTGAATAGTGTCCTTAACGATCCCTTCGGTTGGGCGTGTAAGGCCGGAACCGAAGATGGCATCAATCACAACTTCATTGTGGCGAATAGCCGGAATATCAGTTGCGGCCTCGATGTAGTGAATTGAATCCAGAAGTAATTTAAGCCGACGGTGATTATGCATAAAATCGTCGGATTCCCGCGGTGCGTACCGTACCACATACACGTCAATCGGGTATTGGTGTTCCAACAGCAGCCGGGCAATAGCCATCCCATCGCCCCCATTATTACCTAGACCACAGAAAATTTTTGTTTGAATCGTATTCGGAAAATGATCTACGAACCACTCGACAAAGGTGTGTGCTGCTCGCTCCATCAAATTGATCGGAGCTATGGGTTCGTGTTGAATTGTGGATTGGTCAAGGGAACGAATTTGATCTACGTTCAGTATTTTCATGGGTTTGGTTGTTGGTACCAGCGCGTAATTTTACAAAAGTATTTTCTGCTACTGAGAAAATTACTATCTTTGCGGCTCATTTCGCAAATAGTTATCTGGCGATTTATACACGGTCATGAGCGAGTTAATCAAATTAGTGGAGGCAGACAACGCGCAACGTCGCGCCGAGTTGCCTGCGTTCCGGGCGGGCGATACGGTGAATGTACACGTTAAAATCCGCGAAGGAAATAAGGAACGTATTCAGGTGTTTACAGGAACGGTAATTCAACGCCGGAACCCAAGCACCGGTGGCGAGACATTTACTGTCCGCAAAGTATCAAACGGTGTTGGTGTAGAACGGATTTTTCCGCTTCTGTCTCCCAATATCGACAAGGTTGAAATCGTACGTCTGGGCAAAGTTCGTCGGGCGCGTCTGTTCTACCTGCGTGGTCGTCAGGGTAAAGCTGCTCGTGTTAAAGAGCGCAAGCCAAAAGCCGTTGCAGCTGCTTAATTGCGTCAACCTGCATAAGATGTTTGAAAGAGCTGTCTGTAAAGGCGGCTTTTTTCGTATTGGCAGCAACAGGCTCCGGCTGTTGCTTTAAAAAGTGATCAAGCAACAGCCGGAGCCTGTTGCTGCCAATCGTATGGACTTTTTTAAATACCAGGGCACCGGTAATGACTTTGTACTAGTCGATGACCGGAACGGTACATTCCCCGCGTCTGATCAGGCACTTGTTGAGCAATTGTGTCACCGGCGTTTTGGCATTGGAGCCGATGGATTGATTCTGCTTCAGAATGATCCTGACTACGATTTTCGCATGGTGTATTTCAATGCCGACGGGGCGGAGGGGAGCATGTGTGGCAACGGCGGGCGTTGTATTGTCCGATTTGCCCATGATTTGGGTGTTTTTGAACAGGATGCCCGCTTCCTGGCAGTCGACGGCGAACATAGTGCGGTTGTAAGTGCTGACAGCGTTTCGCTGAAAATGAGCCCGGTTTCAAGAATCGAATCCCGAAATGGCCTTACTTTCCTGAATACGGGTTCTCCTCATGTTGTTGTCTTTGTTGATGATCTGGAATCGCTCGATGTTGTAGCCGAAGGCCGAGCCATTCGTTATAGTGACGCTTTCAGACCGGGCGGTACGAACGTTAATTTTGCACAGGTACTTGACGATAAAACGGTTTTTGTCAGAACCTATGAACGGGGTGTCGAAGACGAAACGTATTCCTGTGGAACGGGTGTGACTGCCGTGGCTTTAGTCGCTCACCAGCACCTGGAAATGGCTGATCCTGTGTTTATTAAAACAATTGGTGGTAACCTGCGCGTATCATTCAATCGCCTGGATCATGGTGGATTTGATGACATTTATCTGATTGGCCCGGCCAAGCGCGTTTTTGCCGGAAATATAACCCTTTAGGGTCTGAGGTAGTTAAACACGGAGCCATACACGAACGCACCCGAATGATTATCTACAAAAACAAAGGATTACTGCCTTCTATCTGGCATTTTCACACTGGCTCCACGGCTAAAGCATTACTTCGCCGACTAGTTGTCGTGACCATCTATGTGACGCTGATTACGATTGCAGAGATGAAGTACATTGATCTGCGACTGAAAGATACGCCCGGCTCATTTCTGAGCGCCATGGGAATATTACTTAGCTTACTGCTTATTTTTCGAACCAACACGGCCTATGACCGCTTCTATGAGGGGCGACAGACGTGGGGTTCGCTGGTAAACAATTGCCGCAATCTGGCTATCTTTTTTAACGCCGTCTTGCCTGAAGGCGATACCGAAAGCCGCCATTTTTTTGCTAAGGCAATCTCTAATTTTCCGTTTGCCCTGAAAAACCACCTGCGCGACAGTTCTGATGTGAGCGAACTGGATATGGTGGAAGAAGGCGAACGGCGCGACTTGAGTAACTTCGATCATAAGCCTGCGGGGGTTGCCAATCAACTCTGGGTAAAAACGGAGACTTTATACCGGGAGGGTCTTATCTCCGAATCGCAACATATCAATCTCAATCAGCATTTAACGACCCTGATGGACGTTTGTGGCGTTTGTGAGCGGATAAAAAGTACACCAATTCCGTTTTCGTACACCTTGTTCATTAAGTTGTTCATCATGCTTTATGTCATTCTCCTGCCTTTCACGGTGATGACGGCTTTTGGCTACCTAACGATACCAGCCGTTGTATTGACTTCATACATTCTGGTTGGACTCGAAATGATTGGCGAGGAAATTGAGGAACCTTTCGGATTTGAACGGAACGATTTACCATTGAGTCAACTGAGTCAATTAATTCGGGTAAACGTTCACGATATTTTACAGATTTACCTTCCTCACGTCGAGAAACAGGCAGCTAAACCCGGTTTTACAATTGTTACCTAATGTGAAGATTGGGCGCACATGTAAAGTAAAAAAAGGATTTAACCACAGAGGCACAAAGTGCACAGAGGTCTAATGGGGGAAGAAAGTCACCTATCCCACCTCTGTGCACTCTGTGCCTCTGTGGTTAAATCCTTTTTTTACACACTAACGTGAAGTCAGGGTGTAAAATACCGTTAGTTCGATTCTACGCTCGCCAACGTCTTCAACTAATCCACCATGCAAATGGTAAATAGTTTTGCTTTGGAACTCTGGCTGACGCAGGAAATCTTTAGCGGCCACTCGACTGCGAACGCCATTCGTGCAAACAACGATCAACGTCTGATAAGGGAGTAGCTCTGCTTTCCGGGCGCGGATATCGGGCAGGGGCACATTCAGCCCGCCCAGATTGAACTCCTCGAATTCCCATTCATCGCGCACATCAACAACGGCCGTATGCGGTTGATGTCGAAGTTTATCCAGTTCTGGAAGGGTAATATCGGTGTACGTATGCACAATCATATTCGAGCAACAATCAATTAATAAGGCCTGTTCGTTTTATGCTCTACTTGAGATAGTAAAATGCCATTTTCACTACTAGGCAGCAAACAGGTTTCCGATGGAAGATAACCAGTTGCTAATACGAATGATAAGCGTTGAAGCAGAATAATAGAAAAAATCTGTCAATCTGTCATAAACGAGTAGGGTGGAACAGGATTTGACACTGCCTGAGCAAGCTCATAATCTCATTTAACAATACATTATGGAAGCAGTACAAAACGAAAAGGGTCAGATTTCCATTCATACCGAGAATATCTTCCCTATTATCAAGAAATTCCTCTATTCCGACCACGAGATTTTCCTGCGTGAACTGGTATCAAATGCTGTTGATGCTACCCAAAAACTCCGTCAGTTGGCCTCATTCGGCGAATTTGGTGGCGAGTTAGGCGACTTGAAAGTGACCGTTTCGCTCGATGAAGAAGCGAAAACGATTACCATTAGCGATAATGGTCTAGGCATGACTGCCGACGAAATTAAGAAATATATCAACCAGATTGCGTTCTCTGGTGCCACTGATTTTCTGGATAAATACAAGGACAAAACGGACGATAAAGGACAGATAATCGGTCATTTTGGCTTGGGCTTTTACTCGGCCTTTATGGTTGCCGAGAAAGTTGACATTATAACAAAATCGTACCGCGACGGTTCTGAAGCCGTTCGCTGGACATGCGACGGCTCAACGGAATTTGAATTGGCACCTGCCGAACGGGCCGACCGTGGAACAGACATTATTCTGCACATCGCTCCCGATTCGGAAGAATTCCTGAATAAAGGACGTTTACAGGGTATTCTGGATAAATACGCTCGTTTCCTCCCTGTTCCGGTTGAATTCGATGAGAAGGTTGTAAACAATACGACTCCCATCTGGACAAAATCGCCTTCGGAACTCACCGACGAGGATTACAAGACGTTCTATCGGGAGTTGTACCCAATGGGCGAGGAGCCACTGTTCTGGATCCACCTGAATGTTGATTATCCTTTCAACCTGACCGGTATTCTGTACTTCCCCCGCATTAAAAACGAACTCCGTTTTCAGCGGGAGAAAATTCAGCTTTATAGCCGTCAGGTTTTTATCACCGATGAGGTGAAAGATGTTGTGCCCGATTTCCTGATGATGCTGCACGGCGTTATCGACTCACCGGATATTCCGTTGAACGTATCGCGTAGCTTCCTGCAATCGGATGCGAACGTTAAGAAAATCAACGGCTACATCACCCGAAAAGTAGCTGACAAGCTGAACGATCTGTTCAACGCCGACCGTAAAGGATTTGAAGAGAAGTTTGATGATATTGGGTTGTTCATCAAATACGGTATCCTTAGCGACGATAAGTTCTGGGAGAAAGCCAAGAACTTCGTCCTGCTCAAGAATACAGAAGGTGAGTACGCAACGCTGGACGAATACCGCGAGAAAGTTCAGGCTAACCAGACCGATAAAAACGATACGCTGGTACTGCTTTATACCAGCGACCGTAAACAACAGGACGCTTATATTGAATCGGCCCGTCGCCGGGGCTACGATGTGTTGTTGATGGACAACGTCATCGACGCACACTTCATCAATGCACTTGAACAGAAGCTTGAAAAAGCTCATTTCCAACGCGTAGATGCCGATACGCTGGATAAATTGATCGACAAAGGGCTGAATAACGAAAGCGTTCTTTCGGAAGCCGACCAGACAAAATTGAAGGAAGTATTCAATCAGGTGCTGGACAACAAGATGCTCAATGTGAGTGTGGAAGCCCAGCCCGTCGACGAATTGCCCGTTACGATCACCTTGCCGGAGTTTATGCGTCGGATGAAGGATATGTCGGCGTTGTCGGGTGAGCAGTCTTTCTACGGAACGCTGCCAAATACCTACAACGTAGTTGTTAACGCAAACCACCCTCTGATTGGCAAGATTCTGGCCGAAGCTGATACCGACGTTCAGAAGGCATTGGTGAAACAGGTGTATGATCTGGCTCTGCTGTCGCAGAACATGCTCACCGGTTCTGAACTTACCGCCTTTGTGAAGCGGACGGTGGCTGGTCTCTGACCGGGATTTTTCCAGATTTAAAAGATTAAACAAGATTGCCAAAGTAGTACCAGACTAATCTTTACAAGCCAAAAACTCCTTGTTCAAAGAATTAGTCTGGTACTACTTTGGCAATCTTGTTTAATCTTTTTGGGTAAGCTTCATTTAGTTATCTATATGCTGAAGTGATCACCTCAATAATCCTATTTAATTCTTTTAATCTTGATAAAATCCCGCAGGGCCGCCCGTGCGGTTATGACTTACGGCTGAACCACACCCTCCGCCGGGCTATCAAACGCCCGATGATAAAAATGAGTACCAGGGCTATGATAACCATGGCCACCAGCGGCAGGAAAATGGTGAAGATAGATAGGCTAAAGGAAGCTACATTTTCGCCTGTTGCTACTACTGGGTTGGCTGCTCCTCCCGTTGTGGCTGTTGAGCCAAGTCGTAATAAACTCGTTCCAGCCTGAATAATACCGGCCGAACTCCCGCCCAGCATAAGACCAAGTCCCCAGTGTAACACAGGATTATCAATGTGCAGAAAGGACGTGCTTAGTAACGTTCCGGCGATGATGGATGCGGGCGTTGCAATAGTATCAAGTAAATTATCGAGCCAGGGAATATAATAGCCGCCAACTTCAAACACGGTTGCGACGGTAAGGCCCAACAGGGCAGGCCAGCCGCCAAGCCATTCAAAACCGGTCATGGTGCCGATAACACCGAGTTTTGTGGCTGCACTGGCAATTAGCAGCGGCACAAACACCCGAAAACCGCAGCAAGCGGCCAGGCCAACGCCAATACAGGCACTCATAATCCATTCCAGAGACATAATCGTTTGCAGTTTTTTGGTTTTATGGTACGTCGGTTTTTGGTAGTTGTCGCTGCCTATAGCCAACATATTGGTATTGTTGTTTACCACAGAAAGGCCGTAAACCAACTACCATAAACCGCAAACGATTGTTTTACCCAAAGAATTGAGGATTGAAATTCATTAAGAATGCTTCGTCTGTAGCACGAGTCAACGCCGTGTAAAGCCACCGAACAAATTCGTCGTTAACCTGGCCTTCCGGCAGGAATCCCTGATCAACAAATACTGCGCTCCACTGGCCACCCTGTGCTTTGTGGCAGGTAAGCGCATAGGCAAATTTGACCTGTAAGGCGTTGAGGTAAGGATCGCGTCGTATGGCTTCTGAACGTTCCTTTTTGCTCTTGATATAAAAATAGTCTTTGGCTACGCTTTCGTATAAGGCCTTATACTGATCTGATGTTAGCGAAGGCACTGGTGTATGCAGGGTATCGAGCATGATTTTAGCCTCGAAATCGGGCTGCTCTTCATAGTCGACCAGGTGCAGTGTAACCGTAGCGAACCGGAACCCATGCATTTCTTCTTTATTACGGATTTTCTGTACCTCGGCAAACTCCCCGTTTGCCAGAAAGCCAGCCGGCGAGTCGTCGTCCAGAATGGTATAATTGTTCCGGGCAATCATGAGCATATCACCTGCGTCGAGTTCTTCCTCGCACTGGTCGATCATTCGCCGGACAAACTGGTTGTACTGAACTGCTGTCTTGTTGGAACGGCAGATAATAGCTGTATTCTCCCGGCCATATTTATCGTAGGCGTACCGAATTCCATCTTCCAGTTTCATCAACGGCATTTTGTAGATGTCATTGAAGGAGCGGACATTCAGTTTGATCTCTGGTATCTCACCCGCAGCGGTTGTAGCATTGTCATTGAGGAGCGCGTCGAACCCCACAGCTTTAGGAGTAGAGGACACCCCATCAAGCAGCATCCGTAAGCTGGTAGCATTGTATAGAATACCTGATTCTTCGTCCTGGCGCATAACTTCGGTCAACTCCTGCTCATAAACCGTCATGTCGAAGGCACTGGACAGAAAGCCCCGATCCAATGCCGGACTTAATTCACGACCAACGGGAGGAAGCTGGGCCGTATCGCCCACCAGCAAGAGTTTGTTGCCAGGATTTTCGAAAACAAAGTCAATTAAATCGGTCAGCAATCCTTTTCCACCAAAATCAGCTTCATCTGAAATCATCGAAGCCTCATCGACAATAAACAGCGTGTCTTCATGGTAATTTTTCTGTCGCTGGAAGGCAAGGCTACTCGAACCAGGCTCAGCTACCTGCCGATAAATTTTTCGGTGGATAGTCTGTGCCGATTTCTTGGCGTAGTTGGTCATGACTTTGGCCGCCCGCCCGGTAGGTGCCAGCAAGACCGATTTATAGCCAAAGCGGGGGAGTACTTTTATAAGGGTACCGACGAGTGTGGTTTTGCCGGTACCAGCATACCCACGCAATAAAAAACAGTCGCGGTAGTGTTCAACGTCTTGGGGAGTAATAAACTGGCCGATCTGTTCGAAAAATTGTTCCTGACCCGGTGTAGGCTTAAAAGGGAAACGTTTGGCCAGCAAATCAGCGGCCGTTTGGGTTTCGTTCATGGGACTAATTTACGAAAAAAGGAGGGAAACTGAAAGGCCAAAAAGAGCCTGATTCTCAATTTTTTAATCCTTTTTTCATTTGCTCTTTCTTGCCTTCTGCCTTTTTCCTATATTCACCCACTACTAAACCTCACTCCCAATGAACATACGTCAAATACTTCAGGGCAAGTCAATTAACGCCCTTTACAGCATCTCATCCGACCAGACAGTTCTGGAAGGACTGAAGGTTATGGCCGACAAAAATATAGGTGCCCTACTCGTTGTAGACAAAGGTGTGTTAACCGGTATTTTTTCGGAACGTGACTATGCCCGCAAAGTAATCCTGAAAGATCGCCATTCCGATGATACCCGCATTGCCGATGTGATGACGGCAGATGTTATCACGATTGCCCCCGATCAAACAATAGAAGATTGTATGATAACCATGTCGGACCGACACATCCGTCACTTACCTGTTATGGATAAGGGACAGTTAATCGGTATTATTTCAATCAATGACGTGGTAACAGCAATTATCCGCGACCAGAAGGTGCGTATCGACTCTCTCGAAAGCTATATTTCAGGAAGCCCGTATTGATGTATGATATAGGATGTATAGTGATACATCCTATATCATACATCATACCTTATTAATTCCGTACCTTTGCGTCCCCAAATATGTATGATACCGTGACGCAAGTAGCTGATAAATCCACTGTAGATTCGCCGGACCTGGATTCGCCCCGGGAGGAAGTACTTAAATTGTATGGAAATCGACTTCGGTTACGCGTCTGCGGCCTGTATCGCGAAGGGGATCAGCTATTGATGGTGCGCCATCGGGGTATTGGCCCAACCAATACTTTCTGGTGCCCACCCGGTGGCGGAGCCCAGTTTGGCGAAACTGCGCCTGAAGCGCTTATACGGGAATTCGTGGAAGAGACCGGGCTGGAGGTAGAAATTGGCAGCCTGTTGTTCGTCAATGAGTTCATGCTTCCACCGCTGCATGCTATGGAATTATTTTTTGAGGTAAGACCAATCAGCGGTGTTCTGCGGCAGGGAACTGACCCCGAAATGAGTGCCGATGGGCAAATAATTCAGGAGGTTCGCTTGATGAGTTTCGATGAAATCAAGAGCTACCCCCCTGATGAAGTCCATGCGCTGTTTCGTTATTGTCAGTCAATAGATGATGTTTTTAAACTTAAAGGCTATTTACAGTAAAAAACATCGAGATTGACTTGCAGTTTTTAATACGTTGATTCATTCGTTAAACGCTTAACTAGTAGCTGCCCGACATTGTGCAAATCGCTTTGACTCTTACGCCCACTGTATCTATAGGATCCGACTTGTTCGACCCACAACATACCGATAAATCGGTGTTGAGCCTGGAAGTAGGTCGAGATCGTTTTCGATTTATGGTGCAGGATAAGAGCGGACGGGGTTTATACCTCAACGATTACACATTTCCGTCGTTACTCAGCGACCGGTCTATAACAGGCATTATGCCTGATGTTTTTCGGGAGCACCCTGTATTATCGGCCGGGCCGTGGCAGGAAATACGTATCGGTGTCAATTCACCTTCGTTTACGCTTATACCCGCCCCGTTGTTCCGTAAGGAGTATGCGGGTAGCTATTTAGCACTTATGCGTGGCAGTGCGCTACCGGCGCATGAGTTTGCGCAGTCTTTTGCCCATCAGGATGAAGGCTTTTTGTCAGTCTTTAATCTGGAGCATCCGCTGGCTGATTTCTTCTCCGAAGTTTATCCGCTTCAACCCATAACCTTTGTTCATCAGGTCGGCGCGTTGATTCTGGCTACGGCTGATCTTGATCGCCATGCCCTGACACCTGATAACATCTACCTGTTTTTTGAAGATGAGTTTGTTACGGTCATCTTCCGCCGTAACCACCAGGTTCACTACTGCAATCGTTTTGGCTATAAAAATGTGCAGGACTTAACCTATTATATTTTATATGTACTCGATGAACAGAAACTAGACCCTGCGATGATTCGCGTTTCTCTTTACGGAGAAATAACCCCTTTTGCCGAGGCCTATGCGGAGTTGAGCCGCTTTTTACCTTATTTAACTTTTGGTTTAACCCCCCCCGGTCTACCTTTAGCGACCGATTTTAACGACCTGCCCGACCATCGCTATTTGAGTTTGTACGGATTAGGCCTACTAAAAGAGCAATAGTGCGAAAGGGTAAAAAGGGCTGAAATACCCTGAGCTCTCTTCGGCTTTATCGTTCTTTCACTCTGTTCATATGAAGCGCATCGCCCTTTTTCCTGGTTCGTTCGACCCCTTTACCAGAGGTCATGAAGATATTGTTTTACGTGGGTTGCAGTTGTTCGATGAGGTCGTTATTGGCATTGGGCGCAATGCCCATAAAGTGCGGTATTTTCCGCTGGAGCAAATTGCCGAGCTTATAGAGGGTGCTTTTCGCTACCAGCCTGCCGTTCGTGTCATTAACTACGATGATCTGACTGCCAATGTTGCTCGTACTATTGGAGCGAAGTTTCTGCTACGAGGTCTGCGCAACACGACCGACTTTGAGTATGAAAACGGGATCTCGCAGGTCAACCGGTACATTTATGAGGATGTCGAGACTGTCTTTCTGATTACGTCTCCACATTTGGCACCCATCAGCTCCAGCATCATTCGCGATTTGCATCGGTACGGACAGGATGTCAATGAATTTCTTCCATATCAAATAGGGAAGCTGGAAAAGAAATAAAGGCGTCAACGGAGTATGCGCAGCCGTATAATTGTCTGTTACGCTTTGCCGCTTACGCTTTTAGCTAGTTCATCCAATACATACCGGATTGAACTGAAGGAGTTAGTCAAGGCCAGTTTCGTTTCCCGACGGTCGAACCAGGCGAGTTTCTCGATATCTTCTTCGGCTTGCGGGGCCATACGGCTGTCGTCGATCAATTTCATACGGTACCATTTCGTCCGTTTCAGAATTCGACTGCCGTTGAGGTTATACGTATGCCAGGTGGTACAAATGCGTTCGCTCACGGAGACCTTAACACCTGTTTCTTCTTTTACTTCCCGGGCAGCGCCCTGGCGTGACGATTCTCCATCATCCAGCTTGCCTTTGGGGAGATCCCAAACGCCCCGCCGAAACATAAGCAACATTTTATCGCCTTTAAAGACGACTCCACCAGCCGCTTTAATGATCTTGAATGGCTTTTTTATGGCGTCTTCGCAAGTTTCTTTATCCAGGCATCCCAGTGTAACGGACAACAACTGAGCCATATCGGCTTTCTGAAGCAGAGCAAGTAACTTACTGACGGTTGCCGGCGTAGCGTTCAGGATAAGAAGGTGGCCATGGAGCGCATCCTGCTTAAGGGCCTCTAATCGTGCATCGACAATCTGGTCGTAGTCTGTAAAAGCTGGATGGTTTGCCAACACAGGATTAGTAAGTTTCGCAGCGGCTTTGGGGCCAACGAGCCGAATAGGCCGGTCATTAATAAAGACAATCATCGATGAATAGGCGGTTCAAAGCGTAAAAGTAGCAAAACAGATGGTCTATCGCATGGTTAACCCTGTTGCAAACCAGTTCCATTTCTATATTTTTGCAACAGGCCAATCATCCTATGTGTGGAACTTCTTATTATTTTTCTTCTGACACTGCTAAACGGCGTGTTTTCAATGTCAGAAATCGCTTTAGTATCCTCTCGCAAATCCAAGTTAGAGACAGCCGCTAAGAATGGAGATCGCCAGGCTCAGGTTGCTCTCGACCTATCCAATTCACCCAATCGATTTCTGTCAACCGTTCAGATTGGCATTACGTTAATTGGTATTTTGCTGGGTATTTTCTCCGGGGATAAACTGACGACCGATGTTCAGGAATACGTGGCCCAGGTTGAGTTTATACGTCCTTACGCGCACTCGGTGGCCGTTGTTCTGGTGCTGTTGTTACTAACCTATCTTTCCCTAGTTTTTGGTGAGTTGGTGCCCAAACGGATTGGTTTATCAAATCCGGAAGGTATTGCCAAAACAATGGCAGCTCCCATGATTTTTCTCTCGCGTTTAACGTCTCCGTTTATCGCACTGTTAACAATTTCAAGTGATTTACTGCTCAAACTGCTGAACATCCGGCCTAATGAAAGCGCGGTTACTGAAGAAGAGATTAAAAGTTTAATTCAGGAAGGAACGTCGGGTGGGGCTATCGAAGAAATTGAACAGGAAATCGTGCAAAATGTTTTTCAGCTTGGCGACCGTAAGATTACGTCGTTAATGACAAACCGGCAGGAAATTGTTTTTCTTGACCTGGACGATGACCCTGCCGAAAACAAAGCCCGAATTCTGGAACACAAACACTCGGTTTATCCGCTCTGTAATGGGGGAGTCGATGAGGTTGTTGGCTTAGTTTACACGAAGGATTTTTTGGGTAGAGACCTTGATAACGAGCTTCTTCATCTGAACGACATGAAGCGTGATGTGCTCTTTATACCTGAAAACAATAAAGCGTATCAGGTATTGGAGCGGTTTCGGGAACGCAGACAGTACGTTGGTGTCATTGTGGATGAGTATGGTGGGGTATTGGGCGTTATAACACTTAACGATATCCTGGACGTGCTGGTGGGCGATATCAATGATGACGTTCATTCTGATTACGAAATCCGTGAACGTGGCGATGGTACGTTCCTGATTGATGCGCAACTGCCATTTGAAGATTTTTTATCGTATTTCTCCATTACTATCACGGCTCAGGCCCGACGTGAGCTGACCGGATTTGATACGCTTGGCGGATTTGCTTTGCACATTCTGAAAGATATACCCCAGGCTGGCGAAACGTTCGTTTGGCATGGTTATCAGTTTGAGATTATCGACATGGACAAAAGTCGAATCGATAAGATTATGGTGAAGAAAATGACAGAGGAATAAACAGCAAGGCTATTTAATGGTTATAGATGAAATTAAACTCATCAATACCCATGCGACACTTCAGCCCCGATTCCAGCGAGTTGCCCGGCGGTGCGTCCAGCCGTGTTCCGTCCGGTATGGACAATGACCCCAATGCAGATGAGGAGATAATTAACCAGCAGGCGGGTGAAGAGTATCCCAAATCCACAAAAGAAACAGCAAAAATCGCTCCCGACGATTTAGCCGACTCCATTGCCTACGCCCTGGATGGGAGTGGTCCCGGCCCAACGAATGCTACGCCTAACGTTTCAGGACATAAGGTTATTACAGAAGGTATTACCGGTGCCGGACTCGACGATGAAGAAGAGGCATTGCGGTCATAAACAGAGTTTATTCGTCAACGACAATCCCTTCGTCGGCTAGGTAGCGGGCAATGTTGAACGTATGTCCGTCCATAAGCATGATGTCGGTGTTCCACTCCCGCACCTGCCAGTCGCGATTGGGTTCAATGACCGTAACCGTCTGGGTATTGATCATGATCCAAATAACTCGCTCTACGCCAAAATCAAGTAATTTCTTCGATTTCTTGTAGATATAGCCAAATCCAGTCAACTCTGAAACATCGGCTTCAGTATCAATTTCGATGACCAGTTTTGGGGGAACATCAGGGTACTTTTTATTGATCTTGTGGGCAGTTAGAACCGCTTTGTCGAATATGGCAATGTCATTAGAGAGGTTATTCCCTGCGTCTATATAGTTGCCAATTTCATTGGTATAGACACGGTATTTTGAGCGATCAATAAACTGATAAATGACCGATAGTAGATAGCTGATCAACTCAGCCTGAAGCGAACTACAACCCATAATTTGTTCTAATGTCTTCGTTTTGTTCAGCACCGACTGGTAGCCCTTATAATAAATAGGTTTACCATCCATGACTTCGTAAATCAGGTAATCGGGCACCTTACGCTTGGGCGTCGTAGCTTTTCCGGTAGTTGATGGCGTTGGCATTTTTCGACGGTCTTTTTCCAAAATTTATAGAAAATGAACTTACGTTGTGTTCCTTATACGACCTCTTTATACTGCATTCGATACAGGTTGGCATAAAAACCCTCCTGCTGAAGCAACTCTTCATGATTGCCCTGCTCTACAATACGGCCCTTGTCGACCACGATAATGTTGTTTGCTTTCTGTATGGTTGACAGCCGGTGGGCAATCACAATGGCGGTACGACCCTTCATTAATTTGCTGATCGCATCCTGAATCATCTCTTCGGTTTCGGTATC
>CAXTJJ010000061.1:0-16677 GCA_964244155.1 uncultured Spirosoma sp. | reverse complement strand
GTACGAAACTTGTACATGTCGAACACATGAAAATTTGCACCGGCCCGCTTCGATTTATAAATAGACGGTCCTTTAGAATCAATACCAATAAGAAACGAAATCACTACCAGTAAAGGAGAAAACAGTATGATCGCTGTTAAAGCGATACTGATATCGAGCAGGCGTTTCCACCAGGGAAGCCTATAAGACGGAGCAGAGGTAAAAAGAGTGGCCCCTTCAATTGGCTGAATCTGCTTACTTAAAATAAGGTAATAGCTGATTTTTGCCTGCAACCGCTGATTGTCCTCGTTGATGATCAGAATGTCGGTGACGCCTGCACCCAGCGAAGATTGTTCCTGTGTTTCCGCACCAAAACGGGTTACAACCAGAAAGGGGACCAGCCGATAATCACGATTGCTCCGTATCAGACCTGCCAGAGCGTAACCAGTGGATCTATCGGCAATGATCAAGTCAACTTTTTGACTGTCAGTGAGCCACTCGGTTGCTTCTTTTATTTCTTTGAAGCGTACAAGCAGATAGCTCATACCAACCAGGCCTGCAATCCGGTTGGCGGTCAGGTTATCTTCAATCACCAACAAGACGTAACGTGTTAACATGCTTTTGATCGTACAGAAACTCTACCACCTACTTTTCGCAGGGTATATGGGCTGGTATCACTATTTCCAGGTGACGACCATCATTGGATTTCAGGCGCAAAAAGGCCTCACATGTCACACAGATTTTGCTGAGACCGTATGGGTAGTCACAGTAAATCCAGGTATTCCAGCACCATCTGCAGACCAGTATAGCAATTGCCATACTGATCTACAAATAGCTTACGTAGCTGATTAATAAAGAGGAAAGTTTACGATACAGCGAAATTGCCAAAGAGTAAGGAGAGTAGGCGGGCCGCTTCTTGTCCTGTCTTCGCCACTGTAAGCTTAAAATCTTTACATAGCGTTTGAGCAAGAATATCAATTACAGATGGATTTTCATCCACAAGGAGTACATATCATTTCATTTCAGCGGGTATATTAAGAGAATCTATGGGATTAGATTTAAAGATTTAGACTATTAGTACCGGTCTTGGGTTACTTAACTTCGAGAAAAAAATCCGGTAATCAGGAAACATGAGAATGAAAATGAGTATTAATTTTATAATTTTAAGTATATAGGTTAACTATATTATAACAATATCAGGTTGACATTAAGTAGTTTGATACCATATAGGCAACGTGTATAATAATTAAAAATAAGATACATTTTGCTGATTCAGGGTAGTCATACAAATTCACGTAAAAAAGCACGAGCTGCCTGGTCCGTCAATAATTGTGCCATCCTCGAAGTGAATTCTCAACGAACAATCGGTTGGCCAGTCTGTCCGTTTTAGTACAAAGCCGTATCTTTGGGCTACGTACCAGTTGATTTTATGAACCAACCAACCCTTATTCAACCGCACCGGAATGCCGGACCAGGGCGAACCGGCTTGCGCCCACACCTAATTGCCATACTGGCTCTGTTTGTGTTGGCTATTATTTATTTTTCACCAGTAATGTCGGGCAAAACGCTTTCTATGCACGATGTGCAGGAGGCTTCGGCAGCCGCTCGTGAAATCCGCGAGATTGCCAAAGAAACGGGCGAGAAACCACAATGGACAGATGCCGTCTTCAGTGGGATGCCTGGCTATATGATCGACTATAATTACCCGTACATTCTGGTTTATAAGGTGGTAATGGCTGTTGTTACAGTGTTGCCAAACACCGCCAATATTGTATTCATGGTCATGTTGAGCATGTATATACTATTAATCGTGCTGGGGTGTAACTCATGGCTGTCGGCTCTGGGCGCAGCCGCCTATGGATTGGGAACATTTGGCATCGTTAGTCTCGAAGCAGGGCACGTATCCAAGCTTTTTGCCATGGCCTACGGTGCCGGTATGCTGGCGGGTGTCATATTGGCCTTAAGAGGCCGCTATTGGTTAGGGGCTGCCCTAATGGGTTTCTTTATGTGTATGGAGTTGGGAGCCAACCACATACAGATTACTTATTACCTCTTCATGTCGATTGGATTGTATGTACTTATTGAAGGTATTGCACTCATACGGGCAGGAAAAACAAGGCAACTGGCACTTGGCCTGGCCACACTGGCCGTTGCCGGTGCGTTGGCTGCCGGGAGTTTTGGTAAACGCTTACTGGTACTTAATCAATATACGAAGGAAACGATTCGGGGTAAATCTGAACTGACAGCCAAGACAACCAATCCGGACGGAAAATCGCCAAGCAGTGAGTCGAAAGGCGGACTAGATAAAGATTATGCATTTACCTATAGCTACGGAAAAGCCGAAACGCTCACACTGCTTATCCCCAATGCCTTTGGGGGTGCTTCGGGTGGCGGCCTGACAACCGATTCGGAGTTTTATAAAGCCATGACAACGCGAGGTATCGAACCGTCGGCCGCCAAACAAATGGCCGAACTTGGTGCCCCGACCTATTGGGGCGATCAGCCCATGGTGGGTGGGCCAGCGTATGCGGGAGCCGCTCTGCTGTTTTTATTTATCCTGAGCATGTTTATTCTCAGAGGGTCTGTTCGCTGGTGGTTACTGAGTGCAACCCTGCTGATGATCATGCTGGCCTGGGGAAAAAATCTGTTGTTTTTCAACGAGTTTCTATTCGACAATCTGCCTTATCTGAACAAGTTCAGGGCTATGACAATGGCGTTCTGCCTGGCGCAACTGTTCATTGCCGCCGGGGCAGCGTTGGGGATTCAAGCAATCGTTGATCAAAAACTGACATTTACCCAACTAAAACAACCTTTCTTGATCAGCCTCGGGCTTACGGCTGGTTTGGCTGCTGTTTTGGCTTTGTTCAGTGGCGCGTTTTTTAGTTTTCAGACTCCCAACGATCTAGCCATCCTGGGCCGTTATTTTGGCGAAGGGGCTAAAGATTTTCAGGTAGCGCTTATCAATGACCGGCAAAGTTTATTCCGGGCCGATGCATTCAGGTCGGTCATCCTGGTCTTGCTGGCAGCCGGAACTGTCTGGTTGTTCCTGACCAACAAATTAAAAGCAGGCATTTTTTATCCGCTGATTTTGGCCATTGTGGTATTCGACTTGTTTTCGGTGGACAAACGCTTCCTGAACAACGACGATTTTATAACAAAAACACAGGCCAGTACCTTGTTTGAGCCAACAACTGCCGACCAACAGATTCTACAGGATAAATCGCTGGGATACAGAGTATTCGATCAAACGGGTTCTTTCATGGAATCGAACCGGACATCGTATTTTCATCGCTCCATCGGGGGGTATAACACGACTCGGTTACGGCGCTATAATGAATTAATCAACTTCGCGTTTCAGTCCAATACACTCAATATATTGAACATGCTGAATGCCAAATACGTCATTCAGAATGGGCCGTCTAATCCTAACGATCCGCAACAGGCACCGGCGGGCCCAATGGCGTTGCCTAATCCAGAGGTAATGGGAGCGGCCTGGTTCGTCGGAACAGTGCAGCAGGTGGCTAATGCCGATGAGGAAATGGCGGCAATGAAAACGCTGAACGCGCGCGATTCGGCGGTAGTCGACAAACGGTTCGCCCCACAACTGGGTAACCTGCCTTCAACTATGGATCATACTGGCAGTACGATTCAACTGACGAGCTATCGGCCCGATAAACTGCTTTATGAATCGAACGCTACGCGCGATGGGCTGGCTGTTTTTTCTGAAGTCTATTACCGGGGCGAAACCGACTGGCAGGCGTTTATTGATGGTAAACCTGTTCCGCATCTACGAGCCAATTACGTGCTTCGGGCGTTGCGTATACCGGCCGGAAAACACGCAATTGAGTTCCGTTTTGATCCTCCTCTTGCCCATACCGGCGATACAATCGACCTGATTTCCAACGTGTTGTTACTTTTGCTCATCGCCTTTGTTATTTTCCACGAAGGTCGGAACCGGAGCCTGAAACCGGTAAGTGAACCGGAGCCTGTAGACCCGGTAGTTCCTAAACCGGAAAGTAAGCCGACGAAATCGAAATCGCGATAATCAAGTGTGCAGGCTATAGCCTGAAACATCGAACGTTACCTTGCTCCCACATCCCGAAAGTTTAGTACTTTCGGGATGTGGCATATTGGCGCATTTACTTTCTTTGTAACACGAATGCTGCTTATTCAACACCTAATTCATGCATCCAAATCAGACTAAGAACAAGCATCACTTTCTTACGGGTGGCGGTGAGATGGGTGATCTGATTCGTGCCTATGACTGGACGCATACACCCTTAGGCATCCCTGAGCGTTGGCCTCAAAGTTTGCGAACAACGTTGAGTATTATCCTTCGATCCAAGTTCCCCATGTTTCTTTTTTGGGGTGAGGATCTTCTTTGCTTTTACAATGATGCCTACCGCCCCAGTCTGGGAAATGAGGGCAAACACCCGTATGCCCTTGGAAAGCCGGGAGTTGAGGTATGGCCAGAAATATGGGAGGTAATAAAACCCCTCATCGATCAGGTTATGGCTGGGGGAGAGGCCAGCTGGAGCGAAGATCAGTTCCTGCCCATTTACCGAAACGGCCAGCTTGAAGATGTTTACTGGACATTCAGCTACAGCCCTGTCAACGACGAATCAGATCGTATTGCAGGGGTATTCGTCACCTGCACCGAAACCACCAGGGCAGTGCAATCCCGACAGGCTTTGATTCACAGTGCCGAACGCTTTCACAAATTAGTTACCCAGGCACCGGTAGCTATAGCACTGTTTCGCGGGCCACAGTTTATAACCGATCTCATCAATGAGCGAATGCTTAAGTACTTGGGGAGATCGTTGGAGCAAATGGTGAACAAACCGCTCTTCGAGGCTATTCCTGAGAGTATAGGGCAGGGGTATGAAGGACTGCTAAATAAGGTATTAACGACTGGTGAGCCAGTTATTGCCCATGAACTGACGGTCGATCTTTTCAGGGAAGGCCAGTTGCAAAAAACGTACATTGATTTTGTCTTTGAACCTTATTATGAGAATGACAGAACGATACAGGGGGTAATGGTCGTAGCCAATGAAATTACGCAGCAGGTAATAGCCCGGCAGCAAGTTGAGGAACGGGTGTTGCAGCGTACCCAGGAACTGGCCCATGCCATTGATGATTTGCGCCGGTCAAACGAAAATCTGCAGCAGTTCGCTTACATTGCTTCTCATGATTTGCAGGAACCGCTGCGCAAGGTTCAGCAGTTTGGGGATCTGCTTAAGAAACAGTACGCATCTGAGCTGGGGGAGGGCATCAGCTATCTGGAGCGTATACATCTGGCAACCAATCGAATGTCGATGTTGATAAAAGACCTCCTGGCCTTTGCGCGTATCTCTACCCGGCAGGAGGCCACAGCCTCGGTATCACTCAATGAGGTGGTGAAAACTGTTCTGACTGATCTGGAACTGACAATTCAGGAAACGAATGCCGTTGTAGTCGCCGACCTGTTGCCAACCGTATTAGGCGATGTGTCGCAGTTGGGGCAGTTATTTCAAAATTTACTCAGTAATGCACTTAAATTCCAGCACCCCGGCGTATCGCCCTCCATCACCATTCGTTCGTATACAGTGGCGGCTACCGAGTTGCCTGCCTGGGTGAAACCGTCCCGTTTGACGTCGGCCTATTACCGTATTGATGTAGCAGATAATGGCATTGGGTTTGACGAAAAATACCTGGATCGAATTTTTCAGGTGTTTCAGCGATTACATGGCCGGAATGAGTATGACGGTACGGGTATAGGGCTAGCCATCTGTGAGAAAGTAACGGCGAATCACGGGGGCTTCATCACGGCCAGGAGCCAACCCGGCCAGGGAGCCACCTTTCAGGTATACATTCCCATTTAAGCATTCCTGACACGAATAGGTACGCTTTCGCAGAATGGCTAAGTAAGTAATCCGTTTTAATGCCTTACTTAAAATGACCTGAGCAAAACCAGAAATCAGGTTCGAGAACCGGCTTATATACAGACACTTGCTTATTCTACAATACGATGGAGCCAGACTTCCAGGTTGGTATCATTGGCGCAGGATTTGCCGGATTGGTAGCGGCTTTGCGCCTGAAAAAAAAGCAGAAAGAGTCGTTTGTGATTTTTGAGAGAGCCACCGACGTGGGGGGAACCTGGCGGGATAACCTGTATCCGGGTTGTGCCTGTGATGTGGCCTCACCTCTCTATTCGTTTGCCGATGAGCCTAACCCCAACTGGAGCAATTTATATGCAACCCAACCAGAAATCCTGACCTATATACAGACGGTGGTGGAACGGAATAAGCTGAGAAGTCATATCCGTTTCAACACAAGCATTGTAAAGGCCCGGTTTATGGCAGACATAGGTTGCTGGCAACTGACGGATGCTCAAAACACAACAACAACCGTAAAAGTACTGTTGGCTGCCTTAGGTCCGCTGAATCGTCCTTATATACCTGCTTTTCCGGGTCTAAGTACTTTTTCAGGCAGGATTTTCCATTCGGCGCAGTGGGATACGCATTGCAATCTGGCCGACCAAAACGTGGCTGTGATTGGTACAGGAGCCAGTGCCGTTCAAATCGTACCCAGTATTGCTTCGCAGGTGAAATCCCTGCTGGTTTTTCAACGTACCCCGGCCTGGATAAGTTACCGGCTGGATAGCTCCATTTCAGAAACCGCTCAACAGCGATTCAACCGCTTTCCGTTTTTTATGAGATTCCAACGGGAGTTAATTTTCTGGTTAAATGAATTGATTGGCCTGGGGTTTATCGGGTCTACCTGGATTAATGCCCTCATGAAACGGATTTCCTTAAGAAAGTTAGCCAGGGAAGTAAAGGACCCAGTCACCAGAAAAAAACTTACACCTGACTATATCATCGGGTGCAAACGTATCTTAAAATCAGACGATTTTTATCCCACCTTTAATCGTTCTACCGTTCAGCTCATTACCGAACCTATCGCCGGATTTACCCAAACGGGTATTAAAACCGCAACGGGTCAGGAGCACTCCGTTGATGTGGTTATTCTGGGAACGGGTTTCCAGGTGGCCGATCTGAACTACCCCGTTCAGTTTATTGGTAAAACGAACGAAAACTTGTTCGACGTCTGGAAAAAAACGGGTGGCGAAGCCTACAAAGGCGTTACAACGGCCAATTTTCCAAATCTGGCCTTTCTCCTGGGGCCAAATACCGGATTAGGCCACAACTCAGTTATACACATGATGGAATCGCAGATGAATTACATCATGCAGTACATTCATCAGATCGAAGGCTTGGGTGAGCGAGGTTATCTTGATGTGAAGGAGTCTGTTCAGACACGGTACAATCAACACCTTCAACAGCAATTTGAGGGGACCGTATGGACAACCGGATGCCGGAGCTGGTACGTCAATGAAGCCGGTAAAAACACGACACTATATCCTCGATTAAATACCCATTTCCGTCGGCTCACCAGCCGGTTCGTTCTATCGGATTACCAGGCAATCAATTGACTGAACTCCCGAATGCCCTGCGGGTGATCATTTTAATTTGGATGCCTTCCCGCCAGGTATCAACGCGACAATCGTTTCTAATCAGTAGACTACAAACCTTTTGTTCCCTTTTTAGTATATATAGAGTTAATTGTAAGGGCCAATTTAATTGAAACGCGTAATCAATAAACTAGTAAAATAGCCCGTATTCTGCTACTTTTAAGCTTTGGTTACGTGTGTCAGCTCCCCTGTTTAGCCTAATTGGTCTCCTTATATACGTTCATGAGTTTACCTAATCAAACGAAACGACCTTTAAAATCTCTTCCAAAATCCCCAACGGGTATTCGGGGACTGGATGAAATAACGGCCGGAGGCCTTCCCGCCGGCCGACCAACCCTTATTTGCGGAAGTGCAGGAAGCGGAAAAACACTGTTCTCGATTGAGTTTATTGTTCGGGGAGCCATGGAGTTCAATGAGCCCGGCGTTTTCATGGCGTTTGAAGAGAAAAGCGAGGAACTGGCCTTGAACGTAGCTTCCCTGGGCTTCGATCTCGACCAGCTGCAAAGCGACAAGCTCATTAAACTCGATCATGTCCATATTGAACGAAGCGAGATTGAAGAAACAGGCGAATATGATCTGGATGGTTTGTTTATTCGCTTAGGCTACGCGATTGATAGCATCGGGGCCAAGCGGGTTGTACTGGATACAATTGAGAATTTATTTGCCGGACTAACCAATCAGGGTATCCTGCGGGCTGAACTGAGACGGCTTTTTGAGTGGCTCAAAGAAAAGCAGGTAACAACGATTATCACTGGCGAAAAAGGGGAGGGCTCTTTAACGCGTCAGGGATTGGAAGAGTATGTGTCAGATTGCGTGATACTGCTCGACCATCGGGTCAAAAATCAAATTTCAACCCGTTTGCTGCGCATTGTCAAATACCGTGGGTCGATTCACGGCACCAATGAATATCCATTTTTAATTGACGAAACAGGAATCTCCGTCCTGCCTGTCACGTCCCTGACTTTAGATCATCCTGTATCATCTGAGCGCATCTCGACCGGTATTCAGGCGTTGGATAAAATGCTCGATGGGCAAGGCTTTTTCCGGGGAAGCAGCATTCTGGTATCGGGCACGGCAGGTACTGGCAAAACCAGTATTGCAGCCACCTTTGCCGATCAGACCTGCCAGCGGAAGGAGCGATGCATCTATTTTGCATTTGAGGAATCTCCTCAGCAGATTATTCGCAACATGCACTCGATTGGACTTGATCTACAGCAGCATATTGATGATGGCTTACTGGCCTTTCAGGCCGCCCGTCCAACCTTGAACGGGCTGGAGATGCATCTGGTCGCTATTCACAAACAAATTCGTGAATTCAAGCCCACCGTCGTGATCATCGACCCAATCACTAACCTGATTACCGTAGGATCGGTAAGTGATGTGAAGTCGATGTTGATCCGATTAATTGATTTTTTACAAGCGGAGCAAATTACCGTTTTATTTACGGCGCTCTCTCTGAACAATGTAGTTAATGAGCAGACCGACGAAGGGGTTTCGTCTTTGGTTGATGCCTGGCTACAGGTCAAAGACATTGAACTGAACGGTGAACGAAACCGGGGATTGTATATCATGAAATCACGTGGCATGAAACATTCCAATCAGGTTCGTGAATTTATCATTACCGATAAGGGCCTCCACCTTGTTGATGTATATTTAGGGCAGGATGGTGTGCTGACAGGATCTGCCCGTGTGGCTCAACAGTTGGAAGAAGAAACGAGTATCGTTTTGCGGGAACATGCCCTGGGCCGAAAAGACCGCGAAATTGCGCGCAAACGACTAGTGCTGGAAGCGAAAATAGCCAGTCTACAGGAAGAGTTTGAATCCATTCAGGACGAGTTGAATAAAACATATGTGGACGATGAACTTCGGAAAGAGGTGATGGCAAAAAATCGGGATCAGATCACCCGGAGCCGACATAACGAGTAAGGCATTTGGGCTGAATTACACACAGTGAATGGAAACAAAAGATGAAATCTGGGAGTTGCGACTCTATATAGCTGGCAATACGCCCAAATCTCAGTTAGCGCTGAGTAACTTGAAGAAGTACTGTGAAGAGCACTTGAAGGGGAAATATGTCATTGAAGTAATTGATTTACGTGTACAGCCTCAGTTGGCTGAAGGTGACCAGATTCTGGCCGTTCCTACACTGGTTAAAAAAGTGCCGGAGCCTATCCGTAAGATCATTGGCGACTTATCAAATGAAGAAAAAGTGCTGGTTGGATTGAACATTCGTCCGACCGTTAAGTAAATGGAAGAGCCATCACGATCAGAGGAGATGCATCCAGATGGCCAGGGCCAGCACTACGTACTACATTTATTTGTCACGGGTGCTTCTCTGAATTCAATCCGGGCGATTGCCAATCTCAAACACATTTGTGAGCAGTATTTACCCGGCCAATTCGACCTGGAAATAATTGATGTGCATCAGCAGAAAGAATTGGCCGAACAGGAACAGCTTATTGCTCTACCCTTACTGATTAAACGACTTCCTTTGCCCGAACGTCGGTTTGTAGGCGATTTGTCCAACATCCAAAAGGTACTGAACGGATTAGGAATCACTAGTGTGGATTAATGAACGGGTCGAAAACATACGAGCAATTGGTAGCGGAGAATGAAGCGCTACGCTGGCAACTCGACGAAGCCACAGAAACGATTCTGGCAATTCGTAGCGGCCAGATTGATGCGCTGGTCGTTCAGGGAACAGCCGGTCATGAATTATATACGCTCAAAACCGCCGATCACACCTATCGGGTTTTTATTGAAACGATGAATGAAGGGGCCGTGACGCTTAATCAGGACGGCCTTATCTTATACGGCAACTCTGCTTTCGCTGCCATGATTAAGATGCCTTTATCCAGCGTGTTAGGCATGCACTTTGCCGAGTTTATTATACCCGCCTGTCAGGACGAGTTCAATTCGCTGTTGTCCAATCATTGGACCGGCAATTGGAAATTTGACGTAGTATTGAGTGGTTCGGAGGGCCATCCGGTACCCTGCCTGCTTTCTGCGACGACATTGGAACTGGATGGCGGTACTTGCCTGAGCATAATTCTGACGGATCTGACCATTCAGAAGGAAACTCAGCAACTGCTGAAAGTTAACAATGAGCAGCTTACGCAGACAATTGCTGCCCTGGAAATCAGCAACCAGGCGCTGAACCGCTCCAACACGAATCTTCAACAGTTTGCCTATATCGCTTCACATGATTTACAGGAGCCGTTGCGAAAGGTGCAGCAATTTGGCGACTTGCTCCACCGTCAATATGCTGCCCAACTGGGAGAGGGCGCGGATTATCTGGAACGTATGCAGTTGGCGGCCAGCCGAATGTCGACGCTGATCAAAGACCTCCTGAGCTTCTCCCGGATTTCCACCCGGCGAGATACAACGACGCCTGTCGATCTGAACATGATTGTCAATACTGTTCTTTCTGATTTAGACCTGCGCATCCAGGAAACAAATGCGGTGTTTGAGATAGATGATCTGCCTAACATAAAAGGCGACCGGTCTCAACTGGAGCAATTATTCCAGAATTTATTCAGCAATGCGTTGAAGTTCAGGCGGCACGATGTTTCCCCCGTCATTCGGGTAAATGTTAATCAGGTCGAAGCCCGTGATTTACCTACGCTGATTCGGCCTACTCCTCTGGCTAACGTTTACCAAAGCATCAGCATATCCGACAATGGAATCGGTTTTGATGAGAAGTACGTAGACCGGATCTTTCATGTTTTTCAGCGGCTACATGGCAAGAATGAATTTGCCGGAACGGGTATTGGTTTAGCCATCTGTGAGAAAGTGGCAGCCAATCATGGCGGGGGTATAACGGCAAACAGCCAACCGGGTCAGGGGGCAACGTTCACCGTCTATTTTCCAGTCTGAGTTCCTTCGTGCGTACTTATCGGGTGGTGCCGGACAGAGGGACGAACTGAGCCGACAGGTCGGGTTTTTTCATGTCATGATCGAATGGAAACATGGGCCGCTTAATGCGTTTATAAGGTAAGCGGGCTAAATCCTGATTCACCCCACCCGGTGTCAAGGCCATAATCCAGTCGGCTTGCATGGCGTACAGTTCGGGTTCGAGATAGCCAATTTTTACGATGACTATAGCCGCTTGCCTTGGCTTGAGGCCCAGACGGGTGAAATCAATTTCCTTGTGATAAGGCTTACGCTTTTGGGTAACAATGACGTGTACGCTCCCCACCTTCACCACAACTTCTACCTCGGCATCTTTGTCTCCACGAACGATTGACGCTACCGTGCCCTTCAACTGAACAGGTGGTGCAAAACGGGCATCGACACGAGCACCGGCAACGCCGTCGACACGACCACCAACGCCAGCGGCTATGGCTTTTTGTACCAGTTCCGGATCGGGGATAGATGCATAGATCAGCGAAGGGCCGTCCTCCCGCTGAAACTCCGGACGAGCCAGTAGCTGTGTGAGGGTCCAGGTCACATCGCCCGCCCCGCCTGCCGTTGGATTATCGCCGGTATCACTAATAAAGAACGGATGTTTTTGGCTGGCCAGAGCGTTCGCCAGACAGGTTTCCAGTGTACCTGTGGGAGCCACAAAGGCAAATTGATTTCGTACATTCCAGAAATCGAGGGCCAGTTTCTCGGCGGCCTGGGCGACTTTCGCTTTGTCATCGCCGGTTACCATCACAACGGCATGATTGCGCGGTTCGTCTGCCCAGGCGTAGCCTATCCAGATGGCTGCGTCGACAATGCCGGGCTGATGATCGGCAAGTGGTTCCACTTCATGATAAAGGCTTTTGCCCGGTTCGATGCGTGTACTCGTTTTTTCGCCCGGCAACAGGATGGGTACGGGTATCCAGGCTTTGTAGGCGGGTTTTCCTTTTCCATTCTGGATACGCTCAAGCAAATGGGCTACGGCCCGTTCTTTGGTTTGCATGGCGTCTTCATGTGGGGCCATGCGGTAGCAGGTAATTAAATCCGAATTTTGGGCCAGTCGCCAGGATACATTCCCATGCAAATCCATTGATGTAGAAACGAGCGTTTTATAGCCGATCACTTTCCGGATTCGGGTAATGAAATCACCTTCGGGATCGTCAAGACCAACCACACTCATGGCGCCGTGAATGTCGAAGTAAAGGCCATCGTAGGGGCCGTATTTTTTGAGTGAATCCAGCGTTTTGTTAACCAGCGATTCATATGCTTCACGGGTTACAGCACCGCCGGGCAGCGATTTGCCCACTATGGCAGGAAGCCAGACAGCTCTCTTCCGCAGCGGGGACACTGGCATCATGAAGGGATAAGCGTTGAACACTTCAGGGCCATAGCGGGCATGAAAAGCTTCCTCGTGGGTAACTGCCGGCGAAAATGTGCTGGATTCGATCCCCAGGCCAGCAATGGCGATTCGGGGTAAATTGGGGGATGTCGCGCCAGAGGTCGATTGAGTAAACCCATAGCTGCTACCGAAAAAATAGGCTGCCAATCCCAGAATGAAATGTTTCATGTCGATAAGTTAACGGATTTAACCTGATTTCGACTCTTTTACCAAGAGCAGTTTTACTAGTTGCCTGCTGGTCTGTTTCCCTTCAAGGCATGCTTGCCTAATCAGTAGGTGCAGCAGAAAAGCGTCGCTATAGGAGTTTATTTCAACGCTTGTGCGTCAACACCGGCAACCGTAATTTTTACGGGTTTAATGGACCCGTCGGTATCGAAGTACATATGGTCGATACACGTTTCCCGATGGTTGCCATCTGTTTCCGTCAAGGGGCGTCGATGATAAACGATGTACCAATTGTCGGTGTTGGGTACCTGGATAACTGAATGGTGCCCTGCCCCGGTAGCCACCGCCGGGTCTTGCTGCAAGATTTTCCCGACTCGCTCAAACGGGCCAAATGGTGAGTTGGCAACGGCATAAGCCACGGAGTAATTTGGCCCTGTCCAGCCGCCTTCCGACCACATAAAATAATACTTGCCCTTGCGAACAAACATGGTAGGGCCTTCTACATAACCTTTGGGGGTTATCTCCCGAAACGTGGTGCCGTCGGGAAATGGAAGAAAACCGGTGAAATCATCCTTCAGGCGGGCAATGTTACAGTGGCCCCAGCCGCCGTAAAGCAAATAGTACTGTCCGTCTTTGTCTTTAAAAACGTACTGATCAATGGGTTGCGCGCCGTTACGAATCTGTCCAACCAGGGGCTTTCCCAAATAGTCGCGGAAAGGCCCGGCGGGATTATCGGCCACCGCTACTCCAATACCGCCGATTTCTTTTTTCTCATCATGAATATCATTTGCGCCGAAGAAGAGAAAGTACTTTCCACCTTTCTCGATAATGGCTGGCGCCCACATGGCTTTTTTCGCCCATTTCACGGCTGTTGAGTCAAGGATATGGCTATGCTTTGTCCAGGTTACCAGATCGGGTGAGGAGAAGGCATCGAAAAAGACCTGCTTTTCATAAGGAGCCGAATAAGTTGGATAAATCCAGTATTGCTTACCGAATATGACGCCTTCAGGGTCGGCATACCAGCCGGGAAAAACGGGGTTACCGCTCTTTTTTACGGTAGACTGCGTCTGGGCTAAACCGGGAAGAGAAATCAGAGTACAGGAGAGGCAAAGCAACAATAGCCGAAAATGAGGTATACGGACATTCATGGAACGAGAGTAGTGTTTAGACGAAGCCATAAAAGTAGGAATTATAAATTAGCCCGGATATACTCAAACATACACCACCGCATATTTCTTCCCCGGCAGTGAGCGTACAAATCCCTGGAACTCCAGCGTGAGTAACAGCGAAGCCAGTCGGCCCATTGGAATCTGGCTTTTCCAACTCAACTCATCAACGTGTAAGTCAGCCGATTGACGAAGCAATGCCAAAATCTGACTCTCTTCTTCTGTAATATCGATGGGTAAAACCAGTGCCGTATTCTTTTGTGACACCGTATTGCTGGCTCTGTCCCAGTTTAGTGCTTCGATAACATCCTTGGGACTGGTATAAATCTGGGCTTTATTTTCCCGAATGAGTTTATTACAACCCGCCGAAAAGGCCTGATTCAATTGCCCTGGCACAGCAAATACGTCGCGGTGGTAATTATTGGCATACTCGGCCGTAATAAGTGCCCCCCCTTTAGCAGCCGCTTCGACCACCACCACCACATCGCTTAGCCCGGCAATAATGCGGTTGCGCGCCGGAAACAAATGGGCGTCGGGCTTGGTGCCGGGTCGGCTCTCGGTGAGCAAGCCACCCTGTATCAGCATTTCGCCCGCTGTTTTCTGGTGTACGTTTGGATAAATAATATCCAGGCCACTCGCCATGACACCAATAGTAGGTAATGCGTTCGTTAAACTGGCTCGATGTGCGGCAATGTCGATGCCGTAGGCCAACCCACTTATGACACTAGCGTTGTAAGGGACTATTGCTTCGATGATTTCATGGGTAATGCGCCGACCGTATTCCGTCGCCTGTCTTGTCCCCACAAGGCCAATGGTACGAGGAGCGTTCAGATCGCCCGAACCCTGGAAATAGAGCAGGGCAGGGGCATCATACAGTGTTTTCAGGCGAGTTGGATAGGCTTTATCCGTGTAAAATAAGGCTTTTGCACCAAGCTTGTCTAACCGGGACATTACCCGTTCGGCTTCGGTCAGAACACCGGGTTTCAGAATGGCGCGCGCAGTCACTTCGCCTATGCCGGGCACTTTCATCAGACGGGCCAAGGGTGCCTGAAATACATCGGTGGCTGAGCCGCAGTAGCTAATTAATTGACGGATAAGGATACTCCCTACACCGGGAACCAGCGTCAGGGCAATTTGATAGTGGGTATTGGTAGGCACGAAACAGGGAAGCTGAATTTTGTATACGGTACACAAATTAGTGTGTCTTCCGCAAGCTTACCGATTTCTTATGGAAAAAGCCAATGATGGGTGGATAACACCTGAATCGAAGAGGAGTAAATGGGTAATAAAAGTTTCGATCACTAAGCCTCTTCTGTTTCGCTATCTTCCTGAGCAGGTTGAGGTTCCTGTGGTTTTGGCTTGTCAAGTCCGGCTCGTAACTTCTCAAGTCCCGATTTTATTCGTTTGAGTTTATTAATATACACCGCATGTTCCCGGCGGTTTGCATCGCGTGTTTTGAGGTATTCTCTGGCCCCCGGCAGCGTATAGCCTTTATCGTTGGTTAATTCCAGGATTTCTTTTAAATGATTGATGTCTTCCTGAGTATAAACCCGGTCGCCGGAGCGGTTCTTCTTGGGCTGAAGGGTAGGGAACTCCTTCTCATAATACCGCAGTTTGGACGCATTAATGTCAAACATCTCTGCTACCTCCTTAATTCCGTAATACAACTTGCCCCCGTTTTCCATAGTGCAAACTTGGAAAGCTGTCTGAATAAACGCAAGTTTTGCCGTAAATTTGCAAACTCAGTCGGTAAGTCGGTAAGCGGCTATGCCTAAGTCGGTAAGTCAATAAGTAGCTGACGCATATATTAATCTGGTGCCAGCTACTTATTGACTTACCGACTTAGGCGTAGCCGCTTACCGACTAAAAAGACTTGCCGACTTACTGACTTACTGACTAAAAAAATGACTTCCCACGAAATACGTCGGCATTTTCTCGACTTCTTCCAGTCCAAGCAACACCTGATTGTTCAGTCGGCTCCGCTCGTTGCCAAAAACGACCCGACGCTGATGTTCAATAACTCAGGCATGGCACAGTTCAAAGATTTTTTCCTGGGTAACGGTACACCGCCATCCAAACGGGTAGCCGATACACAAAAGTGCCTGCGCGTATCAGGAAAACACAATGACCTGGAAGATGTAGGGTTTGATACCTATCACCACACCATGTTCGAAATGCTCGGCAACTGGTCGTTTGGTGATTACTTCAAAAAAGAAGCCATCAGCTGGGCGTGGGAGCTACTGACGGAAGTCTATAAACTGCCGAAAGACCGCCTGTATGTATCGGTGTTTCAGGGCGATTCAACAGATGGCGTGCCTTTCGATCAGGAAGCGTTCGACCTCTGGAAACCCATCGTTGGCGAAGACCGGATCATCTACGGCAACAAAAAAGATAACTTCTGGGAAATGGGCGATACGGGTCCGTGCGGTCCCTGTTCCGAAATTCATATCGACCTGCGTTCACCCGAGGAGATTGCCGAGAAGTCGGGGAAGGAGCTGGTAAATGCCGATCATCCGCAGGTGGTCGAAATCTGGAATCTCGTCTTCATGCAGTTC
>CAXTJJ010000060.1:0-16909 GCA_964244155.1 uncultured Spirosoma sp. | reverse complement strand
GAGTGTCAATGAGGTATTTACTGCCCCAATAGACCTCTGTGTGCTTTGTGCCTCTGTGGTTAAATCTTTTTTATCTACTGGCTATTTTACCGAGCATATTGGCAAAACTTTAATCAGTTCAAGCCAATATGCTCGGTAAATAACCTAAAAAAGCTAGCTGCGCTCCGGACGCAGCGAACGGACAGCCTTACCAGCCTGCCACATTTCTGAATCGCGCAGTTCGGCCAGTTCGACTTCGAGTTTTTCACGGTAGTCGGGCTGTGAGTTACGCGTAATGCTGATTTCGGCTTGCTCCTGCGATTTTACCGAGTTGTACAACTGCTCAAAAACAGGCTTCGATGCATCGCGGAACGGTTTCCACCAGTCGAGGGCACCGCGTTGGGCAGTTGTCGAACAGTTGGCGTACATCCAATCCATACCGTTTTCAGCAACAAGGGGCATCAGCGATTGGGTTAATTCTTCAACCGTTTCGTTAAATGCTTCCGATGGGCTGTGGCCATTCGCACGAAGCACTTCATATTGAGCCGCGAAAATACCCTGAATAGCACCCATCAGCGTACCCCGTTCGCCCGTTAAGTCAGACGTTACTTCTTTGTAAAAATCGGTTTCGAACAGATAGCCCGAACCGACACCGATACCCATAGCAATGGCTTTGGTGCGAGCATTACCCGATGCATCCTGATAGACGGCAAAGCTGGAGTTCAGCCCTTTTCCTTCTACGAACAGACGACGTAACGAGGTACCCGATCCTTTTGGAGCAACCAGGAATACATCGACATCGGCTGGCGGAACAATACCGGTTTTTTCTTTATAGGTAATACCGAAACCGTGCGAGAAATACAACGATTTGCCGGGTTTAAGGGCGGCTTTTACGGTTGGCCAGAGTTCAATCTGAGCAGCATCGGAAAGCAGGAAGCAGATAATCGTACCTTTTTCCAGCGCTTCTTCGATTTCGAACAAGGTTTCGCCGGGAACCCAGCCATCAGCAACGGCTTTATCGTACGTTTTGCCTTTACGTTGGCCAACGATAACGTTAAAGCCATTATCGCGCATATTTAACGACTGGCCGGGGCCTTGTACGCCATAGCCAATAACGGCAATCGTTTCATTTGCCAGCACCTCGCGGGCTTTCTCTAACGGAAATTCTTCCCGTGTTACAACTTGTTCCTCAACTCCTCCGAAATTAATCGTTGCCATGTTTAATTGGTTTTGTACTCGTATTGTGATTTGTTATTTTTTTGTCATCCCGTTTTTTGTCATCCCGACGATAGGAGGGATCTTCGGTAAGATGTTTTAAGACCCCTCCTGCCGAATCGGTCGGGATGACAAAAGCTATCCCTGAATTTCACTGTTTAAAACTTTCCACTCAGGGTTCATTGATTCAATTAATGCTACTTTCTTTTCCCGACGCCATCCTTTAATTTCTTTCTCACGGCTAATTGCATTACGAACGTACTTGTGAAACTCCCAGTAGGCTAAGTTGTAGCAGTAGTAGTGTCCCGCAAATTTTTCTGGTTGTCCTCGTGATTCATAATGCTCTTCTAAACGCCTTGCCAAATCATTCGTCATACCCGTGTACAAAACTGTTTTATCTGGATTTGTAATGATGTAGACGTAAAAGGTGTAGGTCATTATTCTGATGAAGTAACTGTTTTTTTGTCATCTCGACGATAGGAGGGATTTTAAAGTTGACCATTAGGCGAGTTCAAGATCCCTCCTTCGTCGGGATGACAAAAACTATAAATAATAAGCCCATTCAGACTCGGGTAAGTATTCGACCAGACCCTTTTCTGTCTTGCCGACGGCTACGCGGCCGGACCGAACGAACTCCAGAATTTCGTACTGTTTGATGTAGTCGAAAAACGCAAAAATTTCGGTGTCATTGCCGGTTTTCTCGATAACAACGTAATCCAAACCCCAGTAAACGACCCAGGCTTTATATTCCTTGTTAATAGTCTCAACATCAAGGGATTTACTGCCCAATGGTGTTGAAACTTTGAATAAGGCAATTTCATTGTAGACAATCTCGTCGTTGAGATAACCGAAAACAGCCATCACTTCCACGATTTTACGAATCTGGCGAACGAGTTTTTCAACTTCCTCCCGCGATTCGTGCTTAATAACAATCGTGAACCGCGATACCCCTGTCCGCTCCGTTTCGGATACGGTCAGGCTTTCAATATTGATGCGTCGACGGGTGAAAATAATCGTGATGCGGTTTAGCAACCCGATGGTATTTTCCGTGAATATGCAGATCGTGTAGGTAGTCATTTTATTTAAGTCTAATCTGCGAAACACTTGCCCCGGCGGGTACCATCGGGAATACGTTCTCTTCTTTTTCGACAATTACTTCGAGCAGGAATGGGCCTTCATGAGCCAGCAGCGTGTCGAGTGCGTCGGAAAGATTGTCCCGTTGGTCGCAGGTTTGGCCGTCCATGCCAAAACCACGGGCTATGGTGATGAAATCGGGGTTTTGTAATTCCACAAACGAATAGCGACGTTCGTGGAACAACTGCTGCCATTGCCGCACCATACCCAGGAAGTTGTTATTCAGGATAATAGCCTTTACGGGTTGTTTATTCTGGACAATGGTGCCCAGTTCCTGCAAGGTCATCTGGAAACAGCCGTCGCCAATGATCGCCACAACCTGACGGTCGGGTGCGCCGACCTGTGCCCCAAAGGCGGCTGGTAAGGCAAAGCCCATCGTGCCCATACCACCCGACGTAACCAAACTGTTTGGCCGACGGAACTGGTAGTAACGAGAGGCCATCATCTGGTGCTGACCTACGTCTGTTACCAGAACCGCTTCGCCTTTCGTCTTCTTCGACAGCATGTCAATGACCTCCGCCATTCTGATCTTGCCATCCAGGCTTGTCAGTTCCGGAACCGTAATGGTTTCGTTCTCGATGGCGTCGTATTTCCTGAACTCGTTGCGCCACACGGTATGGTCGTTGGGCTTTACCAGTGGCAGCAAGGCTTTCAGGACTTCCTTGGCATCGCCAACAACGGGGGCATCGGCCCGGATGATCTTGCCAATCTCCGATGGGTCTATTTCAATGTGAACGACTTTAGCTTGCTTAATGTATTTGCTGGCATCGCCCGTTACGCGGTCGTCGAAACGCATACCAATGGCAATAATGACATCAGCCTGATCGGTCATGACGTTTGGACCGTAGTTGCCATGCATCCCCAGCCAGCCAACATACAATGGGTGATTGGTCGGAATGGTTGATTGACCCAGCAAGGTGGTTGCGACAGGAATGCCCGTTTTTTCAGCCAATTCGCGCAGTTCGTCTTCGGCTTTGGCAATTTGAACGCCATGACCCGCAAGTATATAGGGACGCTTCGCCGAATTGATCAGCCTGGCGGCTGCTTCAACCTGCTCTTGTTTGGGTACCCGCCGTGGCCGGTAGCTCACCAGACTCTGGCAGCGTTCGTACACATAGGGTCTAGTCATTAACTCCAGCTGCGAACTTTTGGTGATGTCGATCAAAACCGGTCCCGGCCGACCTGACTGGGCGATGTAAAAAGCTTTCGCTACGATTTCGGGTACTTCATCGGCATCCGTAATCTGGTAATTCCACTTGGTGATCGGCATGGTAATGCCAATAACGTCGGCTTCCTGAAAGGCATCCGTACCAAGCAGTTTTTTGCCAACTTGTCCGACAATACAAACCAGCGGGGTAGAATCAATCAGGGCATCGGCAATGGCCGTCACGAGGTTGGTAGCACCCGGACCCGATGTGACCAGACAAACCCCCGCCCGGCCCGTTACGCGGGCATAGCCCTGAGCCGCATGACCGGCACCCTGCTCATGACGAACCAGAATGTGGTTTATTTGCTCCTGGTAGTCGTAAAGGGCATCATATACAGGCATGATGGCACCGCCTGGATAACCAAAAATAGTATCGACGCCTTCGGCTAACAGGGATTTCATCAGGGCGTGCGAGCCGTTGATGTATGTAGCGGCCGGAGCAACTGCTGGTGCAGTCTCAACTGCGTGAGCGGTTTCCGGTTTAATACTGGCGATTGCTTCCATGATGTATGGTCAATTTAAAGTCGTATTCAGTTTGTTGATTTACTGTGTTGTATTGGGTAATGATTTAGCTTACTACGCTTCATCCGTTACGCAACCTTCACTCGCCGATTTTACGTTGCGAATGTATTTGCCTAGCACACCTTTCGTAAATAGGGGTGAGGGTTGTCTCCATTCGCTTTTCCGCTGGGCCAATTCTTCATCCGACACGTGTAAAATCAACTGGCGGGTGGTAGCGTCAATTGTGATACGGTCGCCGTTATGCACCAGGGCAATCGGCCCACCGTCGAAGGCTTCGGGCGTCACGTGTCCAACGACGAAACCGTGCGTACCACCCGAGAAACGTCCGTCGGTAATTAGAGCAACTTTATCGCCCAAGCCCGCACCCATAATGGCTGAAGTTGGTTTCAGCATTTCGCTCATGCCCGGACCGCCTTTGGGACCAGCATTGCGAATGACAATCACCTGACCAGGTAAAATTTCCCCTTTCTGAAGGGCATCGATCACTTCACCTTCGTGCTCACATACTTTCGCGGTACCATCGAACTGCATGCCTTCTTTACCAGTGATTTTAGCGACAGCGCCCGTTGGCGACAGGTTACCCCGCATAATTTGAATATGGCCGGTTGCTTTGATAGGGTTGCTCAGTGGCCGTACAATACTCTGCTTATCGAAATCCAGATCGGGTGCGTCGGCTAGATTTTCCGCTACGGTCTTGCCGGTTACAGTTATGCAATCGCCGTGTAGCATGCCGTTTTCATAGAGGTATTTCATGACGGCCGGTACGCCCCCAATTTCGAGCATATCTTCCATGTAATACTTACCGCTTGGCTTTAGATCGGCCAGGAATGGAACCCGGTCGCTGATTGCCTGTATTTCATCGAGGGTTAACTCAATACCTGCTGCCCGGGCAATAGCCAGGTAGTGGAGTACCGCGTTGGTAGAACCACCCAATGCCATCACAACCGTCAGCGCGTTTTCGAGCGATTTACGGGTGATAATGTCGGCGGGGGTAATGTTGCGTTCGAGCAGGATACGCATGGCTGCCCCAATTTTCTTGCATTCTTCCTGCTTGCCTAGGTGGGTAGCCGGGTAGCTGCTGCTGAAAGGCAAACTTAAGCCCATCGCTTCGATGCTGCTGGCCATGGTATTGGCCGTGTACATACCGCCACAGGCACCTGCGCCCGGAATTGAGTTTCTGATAACCCCCTCGTAATCTTCGTCGGAAATGTTTCCGGCGTATTTTTTGCCCAACGCTTCGAAAGCCGAAACGATGTCTAATTTTTGTCCTTTATAATGGCCCGAGCGAATCGTGCCCCCGTACACCATGATACCCGGCCGATCAAGGCGGGCCATCGCCATAACGGCACCTGGCATATTTTTGTCACAACCAACAACCGTTACAACACCATCGTACCACTGTGCCGCTACGACCGATTCAATGGAATCAGCGATCAGGTCACGACTAGGCAACGAATACCGCATGCCGTCGTTGCCGTTGGTCATGCCATCCGATACGCCAATTGTATTGAAGATTAAGCCGACTAATCCGTTCGCCTGAATACCCTGCTTCACATAAACGGATAAGCCGTTCAAGTGCATGTTACACGTATTCCCCTCGTAACCCGTACTGGCAATACCAATTTGGGGCTTCTGCATATCGTCCTCACTTAAACCAACTCCGTAGAGCATGGCTTTGGCAGCTGGATTGCTGATTTCCTGAGTTAGGGTACGACTAAAACGATTTAATTCGGTTGCAGGCTGCTCGGTAATCATATTTAACGTTTAGCGAAATTTCGCTGATAGTGTAATAACGCCGTAAATTAAGGTGTTGTTTCCCGAAAAGGCAAGAAAAAACAGATTATTTGTCGATGGGACCGCACCGGCGGACCGACTGATTTTTAAGATCTATATGATCTAAGGATGATTTTATACTTCAAACGCGTTTGGCAATGTGTTACCAACGCTTTTGACTAATTATACTTGATCTTATAAATCACAATAATCAGCGGTCTATTGTCTGTTAAAATCAACCTGTAGTATTTTTGAGGTATGACAACTGAAACGGCTTCCCATTACGACCACCTGGAGCAAATGTCGGTGCACGACTTGCTGGTAAATATTAACCAAGAAGACAAGACTGTGCCTCTAGCGGTTGAACAAGCAATCCCGCAAATTGAGGCCCTGGTTTCGCAGATTGTCGTACGCATGCGGAAGGGTGGGCGCTTAATATATATAGGTGCCGGAACGAGCGGCCGACTGGGCATTGTGGATGCATCGGAGTGCCCGCCAACCTACGGTGTGCCGCATGACCTGGTTATTGGCCTGATGGCCGGTGGCGATGCTGCTATTCGGAAGGCGGTTGAATTTGCCGAAGACGATGCCGAACAGGCCTGGAAAGATATCGCCCCTTATCAGCCCGATGAGAATGACACCGTTATTGGTATTGCCGCTTCTGGTCGAACACCTTATGTAATTGGTGGCCTGAATGAAGCTCGAAAAGCGGGTCTGCTAACGGGTTGTGTTGTTTGCAATGCGGGGTCGGCAGTGGCGAAGGCAGCCGAGTTTCCAGTAGAAGTGGTTACTGGGCCGGAGTTTGTAACGGGCAGTACGCGGATGAAAGCGGGAACGGCTCAGAAACTGGTTCTGAACATGATTTCGACCTCGGTCATGATCCAGTTGGGACGCGTGAAAGGAAACAAGATGGTCGATATGCAGCTCACAAACATTAAGCTACAGGACCGAGCCGCCAAAATGGTCATGGGCGAAATCGGCGTTGATCGGGCACAGGCCGAAGCGTTATTAGCCCAGTTTGGCAACGTGCGTGGCGCTATTGAGGGATTTGCCCGGGTTAACTCTTTATGAGTTTAGCGAAATGCCGGTTCGGCTTGTTCGCTCTTTGACTTGGCCGAATGTGGCCAGCAGCTTTCCCGTTTCGGCAAGGCAGCGCACAAGGGAATAGCAGCCCACAGTTGGTATCGCTTTAGCGGCTAGTACTGGCTGAGTGTGTTGGTCAAGAACCAGGTGCCAGCCCGGTTGCTTCGGGTCCGGGAAATGCTGGAATGTATAATCGTGAATGCGTTTAAACCACTTCAGACAATCGGGGTGACGGGTGTGCTCATACCCTTTGACAAGTGCAGCCAGGGCTTCTACCTGAACCCAGGCCCACTTTTGATCCCAATCTGTAAAAATAGAGGGCTGTTGTTTGATGTCGACATATTGATTCAGACCTGCATGGGTTTCATCCCAAGCCTGTTCGCAAAGCTGTAGACACCACGACACAACCTGCGCAGCCAATCGCCGATTATTGACAACAATAGAGCCACTTTTGATCGTAGAACTGTCGGCATAGAAATCAAACAGATAACTGGCTGTTTGAAACGTTAGGCCAACATTTAATCGTCTGCCTTCGGGGGTATTGATAAAGGCGCCTTCGGGTAAAATGAACTCGCGGAGCGTATCCGTCCGCCGATCCATAAACTCGTGCAGAATATCCTGTAAAGCAAGATCGATATGTTGCTTCCAGGCATCCTCTGCCAGTAAGGGTTGCATTTCCAGCACCATTTTCAGGATAGCCACCGCTTCACTCAACTGCCTGACCTGCCGAACGCCACCCAACGTATTTACTTGTTCGGTCCGACTATCAGCCCGGCGTTGCAACAGGTTGAAGAAGGTTTGCTTTGCCAGCATAGCCCATTCGTCCTGTTTGGTCGCGCGGTGCATTCGCGCATAAGCCATAATCGCGAAACTATCCGGTACGAGATCAGTCGACCGGGAGACAGGTCGTCCTAGTCGGTCGACCTGTGCGTAACAGGCCAGTGAGTCTTCGTGAGCAAATTGACTTAGGAATGATGCACCCTTTTGGGCGTGTTCGAGCCAGGCCGGTTGACCGTCAAGAGTGTTGTAAAGCCAGGCAAATGCCCATACTTGCTGGGCGTGGGAAGTGACAAATTTATCGCCTTCTATGCATTCGCCTGTTGCTGTCAAGAGATCAAAGTAACCTCCACATTGTTCATCCAGGCTGTTTTTGAACCAGAATGGCACGACCTGCCTGAGCAGGGCTTGCTGATACGTAGCGGAGAGTTTTTGAAAATCAAGCACAAAAGGAGGAATGATATAAGCTGTATGATACAGGATGTATGATATATGATATAGCCTGGTACATAACCAGATACATCATATATCATACATCCTATATCATATTAGTATACTTTCTCTACTTCGCGTTGTTCTTTGTCTTCGGGAAGTATGAATTTCATGGGCTTACCCACTTTGCCCGGTAGCAAGGCTATGTCAAGCACTTGATCGACGGTATCGGCGTAGTGGAAAACCAGGTCTTTTATATAAGACTGGTTAATTTCTTCAATATCCTTGCGGTTCTTCGAGCAGAGGATAAGCTCCTTGATACCTGCCCGGTTGGCTGCCAGAATCTTCTCCTTAATGCCACCTACGGGCAATACTTTGCCCCGTAACGTTACCTCACCCGTCATAGCCAGATAGGGTTTTACCTTACGCTGGGTGTAGATAGAGGTCATCGACGTCAGCATCGTAATCCCGGCCGAAGGACCATCTTTGGGAACGGCACCCGCCGGAATGTGAATATGCAGATCATAATGATTGAATATCCTGTAGTCGATACCCAAATCGTCGGCGTGGGCTTTCAAATAGGAGAGGGCCGTGATAGCCGATTCCTTCATCACATCCCCAAGCTGACCCGACAGGGTGAGCACACCCTTACCACGGCTCAAACTTGATTCGATCAGTAGAATTTCGCCACCAACCTGTGTCCAGGCCAAACCTGTTACGATACCGGCAATGTCGTCATCGGCATACAATTCTTTGTCGAAGATCTCGGCACCCAGCATTTTCGGAATATCGCTTACCTTAATCGTATGGTTGTATTCCTCTTCCATGGCGATAGATTTGGCAATCTTCCGGATTAACGCCCCAATTTTCTGCTCCAGATTCCGGACGCCTGATTCGCGCGTGTAACCTTCAATAATGCGCAGCACGGCTTTATCTTCAAAGATCAGGTCTTTAGGTTTTAACCCGTGATCTCTGCGTTGCTTCGGAATCAGGTATTTCTTGGCGATCTGAACTTTCTCCTCAACGGTGTAACCCGCAATATCGATGATTTCCATCCGGTCGCGCAGGGCGGGGTGGATGGTATCGAGTGAGTTAGCTGTGGCGATGAACAATACCCGCGAGAGGTCAAACTCGGTTTCGAGGTAATTGTCCATGAACGTCGAGTTTTGTTCAGGGTCCAACACTTCGAGCAGAGCCGAGGATGGATCACCCCGGAAATCTGAACTTACCTTGTCGATTTCGTCCAGAATGAATACCGGATTCGCGGTGCCGCATTTACGGATATTTTGAATGATTTTGCCCGGCATAGCACCGATATATGTCTTACGGTGACCACGAATTTCGGCCTCGTCATGCACACCGCCCAAAGCCATCCGGCTATATTTACGACCCAACGCCTTTGCTACCGATTTTCCCAATGAGGTTTTACCCACACCTGGAGGGCCATACAGGCACAAAATTGGGGCTTTCATATCATTTTTCAGTTTCAGAACAGCCAGGTATTCGATGATCCGTTCTTTCACTTTTTCCAGCCCGAAGTGATCCGTATCCAGAATTTTCTGTGCCCGTTTCAGATCAAAGTTATCTTTTGTAAAGTCATTCCAGGGCAAGTCGACCATCAACTCAACGTAATTCATGGTTACCGGATATTCCGGTGCCATGGGGTTTATACGCTGTAATTTGTTAAGCTCTTTGTCGAAATGAGAACGCACTTCTGTGGGCCACTTTTTACGGTCGGCTTTAATGCGAAGCTCATCAATCTCGCGGTCGGGGTTCTCCATACCCAACTCATCCTGCAAGACTTTCATCTGCTGGCGCAAATAGTAATCACGCTGTTGCTGATCGAGGTCTGACGACGCTTTGGATTGAATCTCGCGTTTGAGTTCGAGCAACTGTACTTCCCGAAGCATGAATTCGAGCAGCAAATTGGCCTGCTGATTACCTTCAAGAAGTTCTAAAAGTCGTTGTTTATCAGCTACATCGGCATTTACATTCGACGACAAAAAGTGCAACAGAAAGGTTGGGCTTTCGATGTTATCGAGTGCAATACGGGCTTCCTGCGGAATTTCCGGATTAAGTCGCAGCATCTTATAGGCTGCGTCTTTCAGTGATTGCAATAGCGCTTTCCCTTCCTTTTTATTAACGTTCGTAAAGGAGTCATCAATTTGACGAACCTGGGCCGTCATAAACGGCTCTTCCTGCGTAATCTGCTGAATCTCGAAGCGCTTTTTACCCTGAATGATAATCGTAATATTGCCATCCGGCAACGTAATCATCTTGATAATATAGGCTACCGTGCCAAACCGGTAGAGATCGTCGGCCGTGGGCTCGTCTTTTTGTTGATTTAGCTGCGCTACTACGCCAATAATACGGTTGCCTTTATATGCCTTCTTTACTAATCGTATCGACTTGGACCGTCCAACCGTAACGGGAATAACCATACCTGGAAACAGGACGGTATTCCGAACGGGCAGGATCGGGAGGTTTGCTGGTAACTCGTAATCATCATCTAACCCCTCCGGCGACCCAAGCGGTACAATTTCTAAATTGTCCGAATCAAAATCGGTCATCAACAAACGGGTAGCTAAATCTTGGTCTGAATGCATAAGTACACTGCCAGCTTGGCAGCATTGAATATTTGGTGCCTGAAATAAAGGAAAGGAAAAAGAAGTATTCACAAGGTCCGTGCCAGTTACTACTATTAGACGAACTGACAGACTAATCGTTACAACTACAAAATTAACGAATTGAGAGGCTTAGTTACCTAAAAATTTATTAATCGACCCAAATGTCTTGAATAGGCTGGGTTTTACGAAAAACAAACGTTTTTTTATGCCCTTGATATTGAACGTTTACCATATTTACCTGATCGTCAAACATTTCCATTAATACGTTTTGTTTCAGCGATCCGCCCTTAAAAGGCTCTGTATAAGGCATCTCCAGATAAATCCAGTGCGCATCAGTCTCAACTTCGTAACCAATATATTTAATTGGTTTGGTCTGTTTTTGCGCATTCGCATACGAAAAATGCGCCTGGACATATTTTTCGATTAACTGGTCATTTTTGCCCGGTCCATTCAGGTTTATTTTGCTTTTGGTTGCTTCGGCTAATGCTTTCTCAAAATCATCGGTAAATATCCGAATGCTGATTTCGAACGTGCGTTCCTTTGGGTCATACTGCATCTGGGTTACGCTGGCGTGGAAATCATGTGCAGGCTTACTCGCCGATAATAAGCTACCCACTCCCACTAAGAGGCCTAATCGAATTAGTGAACTAAACATAGATGAAGTGCAAGAAGAGGGTCTGTAGAGATAAGGAAGAGTTTCCTTTGCCTCTACAGACCCTCTTCTTGATTTAGACAAAAAGGGCCTTAAAAAACAGCCTTGAGAACATCGTTAAATATAGCAAATGCCATCAATCCAAGAAGAATAACCATACCCACTTTTTGGGCTCCTTCCAGGAAACGATCCGAAGGTTTCCGGCCCGAAATAATTTCGTAGCCCAGAATTGTAGCATGCCCACCGTCCAAAGCCGGAATTGGCAGAGCATTCATGAAGGCAAGTGCCATTGACAAAAGGCCCGTAACCGTCCAGAACCGATCCCAGACCCAGACGCCACCAAAGAGATTCTGCGCGATACCAATCGGGCCGCTCAGTGCTTTGGAAGCAGATACTTCACCTCTAAAGATTTTGCCAAAGCCTTTAATGTTATCAAACACAACCTGAAACGCCTTTTTTGTACCCACATTTAGTGCTTCACCGAATGTGTACTCCTGTTTGGTTAAGGGCAACAAAAACTCAGGATAAAAACCGATGGTTCCTTCGGGGGTGGTAGTCATAGTCAGCGTAACAGGTTGCCCATTCCGGCTGATACCGAGGGTGACAGGTTTATTCTTGAGTGGTTTAACCATTTCGGTAAACTCGTGGTAAAACCGGATTGCTTTGCCGTTAATGCTCGTAATGACATCACCAGCTTTCAGACCTGCTTTTGTTGCTGGTTGACCGGGCACCAACTCCGCAACTTTAAACGGCTCAATAGGTTCAATGAACTGACTAGCCGCTTTCTTGTCGGCTAACTTATTGACAAAATCATTCGGAATGTAAATGTCTTCCAGCTTCCCGTTCCGCTCAACTGTGTAAGAACTATTATCACCCAGAAATACATCAGAACTGCGAATCTCATTAAAGTCTGTAATTGACTTTCCGTTTACTTTTACAATTTTATCGCCGGTTTGTAAACCAATACTTTTGGCTAGATCATAAGCTACGATGCCATATCTGACATCTTTGGCAGCCAGATAGGTGTTGCCGTTTTTATAGGCGATAATCACGAAAATCAGGATACCGACAATAACGTTAACAATGATGCCGCCAAGCATAACGATCAATCGTTGCCAGGCTGGTTTCGCCCGGAATTCATACGGTTGCGGTTCGGTATTGGTGTGGGCCGTGTCGAGCGACTCGTCGATCATACCCGAAATTTTTACAAAACCGCCTAGTGGAATTGCACCGATACCGTATTCAGTCTCACCCCGCTTCACGCTCCAGACTTTGGGGGGAAAACCAATAAAATACTGTTCCACCCGCATGCCAAAGGCTTTGGCTGCTAACAAATGTCCTAACTCGTGTAAGCCAACTAAAATGGATAAGCCCAGAATGAGCTGACCCGCCATTATCAAAATTTCCATGTAGTCAAAACCGCTACGGCGGACCGTTGTGTTAATATTGAGGGTTATACAATTTTATTTAATTCGACCTCTGAGAGCGCGAAATAAAACAATGCCAATCAGGATACCTATAATAAACCAGAACCAATAAGTCACGTGTATTAAAAACGTTGCGCGTGGTGGATACGACGTAAACAGTTAAACCAGCGTTTTAATTCTCTCCGTCGCCAGTCGCCGGGATTCTTCATCGGTAATCACATAGTCTTCGTAAGTCGGGCTCTTTACAAAGGTCGTTTTGGCCAGACACAACTCGATAATCTCCGAGATTTCCAGAAAGCCGATCTGATCGTGCAGGAAAGCATCGACGGCTACTTCGTTGGCCGCGTTGATGATGCAGGGCGCGTTGCCGCCTTTTTTGAGGGCGTCGAAAGCCAGTTGAAGGTTGCGAAACGTTTTTAAGTCGGGCTGTTCAAACGTGAGCGATGGGTAATCCATAAAGTTGAAACGCGGGAAGTCAGATTTGAGCCGGTCTGGATACCCCAGCGCGAACTGAATCGGCAGGCGCATGTCGGGTAAGCCCATCTGGGCTTTGATACTGCCATCCCTAAACTGCACCATCGAATGAATAATGCTCTGCGGGTGAACAATAACGTCGATCTGCTCGGCCGTTAGCCCGAATAACCACTTGGCTTCAATGACTTCCAGCCCTTTGTTCATGAGGGTAGCGGAGTCAATCGTGATTTTAGCCCCCATTGTCCAGTTTGGGTGCTTGAGCGCCTGCGCTTTCGTAACCGTCGCCAGAAACGCCGATGACTTCCCGCGAAACGGGCCACCCGAAGCAGTGAGGATTATTTTTTCGATTGGGTTATGGAATTCACCTACCAGGCACTGAAAAATTGCCGAGTGTTCTGAATCGACCGGGTAAATGTTTACGCCTTTTTGAGCCGCCAGTTGAGTAATGAATTCACCCGCAACCACGAGCGTTTCCTTATTCGCCAAGGCTATGGACTTCCCGGCTTCGATGGCTTTGATGGTAGGCAGCAACCCGGCATAGCCGACCATAGCGGTCAGTACCATGTCAATGGTATCCATCTGCACCACCGACGCAATGGCTTTGGCACCCGCGTAGACTTTGATGCCCAGTGGATCGAGGGCTGCAAAAACCTGATCGTAGCGGGCTTCGTTGCAGATCACCACGACATTGGGCTTCAACGCAACGGCCTGCTCAATAAGCAAGTCAGCATTATTATTGGTGGTCAATACCTCAACCTGAAACCGGTCGGGATTGAATTTTATCACGTCAACGGCCTGCGTTCCAATAGAACCGGTTGAGCCGAGGATGGCGATATGGCGTTTTTTTATGTCAGTCATTTAGTTTTTCGCGCAGGTATTGAATGTGCTGGTAGTAAGGGGAGTCTAAGGCCCGGATTAACATTCGATTGTCGTAAGCTATCTTGTCAATCATGGCAACCAGAACATCTTTTAAATTAGGCAAGTTGATTTTAATTACATCCCAGACTCGCTCGTGATCAATACCTCTGTAATCATGTGCCAGGTAATTACGCATCCCTGCCATATTTTTCCAAGGTATATCCTGAAACTCTTTTTTTAGATCGGCTTCAACCTTTTTAGATTCTTCTCCCATAACAAGTAGGAGTGCCCAAATTGCATTAAAATCTCTTTGGTCTTTTGCCCACGCTAATTCCTCAGCATTGGAATAATCTTCAGCGTAAATGAAAATTTTCTCGATGCATTCGAGCATAGTGAAAATATAAACCAAGTTGTCGTCAGTATACATAAATCACATCCTTTTCCATCTTGTACTCTATAAAAGGATTCATAAATCGACTGTCCACTAAGTCCATTTTTCTATGTAAACGCCGTCGAAGAATTCGATAAAGCCGCTCTTTCTCTGCCCAGGGTAATGTTCGCCCTTTTTCTAACGAATAGATCAGATCAATATCGCTTTTCTCCGTCTCTTCATTTCTAGCGAAACTGCCATATAAGCCAATACGCTCGATACCGAACTCCTTCCGAAGACGGTCGCGGTTAGCTCGGAGGGTTTCTAAAATATATTCCTGGTTAACAGCTACTGTCTCCATTTTCTTACACCGTTTGTCCAATCTCCAACAACCCCTCGGCAATCTTCCGATCATTGGCCAGCCGGGGCACTTTGTTTTGGCCGCCCAACTTGCCCTGCGATTTCATGTAACGCTGAAACGCTCCGCGGGCTAAGCTCGTTAGTTTAAGCGGTTGCAGAATGGAGCCCGTGATTAGGTCGTCGTAATATACGTTCAATTCCGTCAGGCGGTTGTCTATGGCGTGGGCAAAGGCAAGGGCATCGTGCGGGGGCGTAGCGAACTCCACCAGCCACTCATGATACGGCAAGCCTTCTTTCGGGCTAACCAAAGGCGCAACGGTGAACTCGACAACTTCCACTTCGGGGTGCTTCTGCATAGCAAATTGCAACGCCTTCTCCACTTCTTCACCAATCACGTGTTCGCCAAAGGCCGAAATGAAGTGTTTGATGCGTCCCGTTACCAACAGTCGGTACGGCTCCCGCGAAACAAACTTGACCGTATCGCCCAAAGAGTATCCCCACAGACCCGCGTTGTTATTGATGATGACGGCGTAGTTTTTTCCTAACTCAACCTCGTCGATGGTTAGCCGACGCGGGTTTTCGCTGAAGTACTCATCTGCGGCAATGAATTCAAAAAAGATGCCACTGTCGGCCAGAAGCAAGAGCCCCTCTTCGGTTTGACTGTCCTGAAACGCAATGAAACCTTCGGAGGCCGGGTAGGTCTCAATCGAATCGATCTGTTTGCCGATGCTGTCGAACAGCTTGGCGCGGTAAGGTTCGAAGTTGACACCGCCATACACAAACACCGAGAAATCCGGAAAAACGTCTTTGATCTGTTTTTCCGTTCGTTCCTGAATCCGGTCGAAATACATCTGCACCCAGGGCGGAATCCCCGAAATGAGCGACATGGGTTGCGTCAGCGTTTCGTCGATGATCCGTTCGAGTTTGGTTTCCCAGTCTTCGATGACATTGGTCTCGTAACTAGGCAATTGGTTCGTACGCAGGTAGGCCGGAACGTGGTGATTCGCGATGCCCGAGAGCCGCCCGATGTTAATGTCCGCTTTCTGCGTCAGCTCGGGACTGCCCGATAAAAAAATTAATTTTTTATCCAGAAATGCGCCGTTTCCCGTTTCATTGATGTAATTCAACAGCGCATCGCGGGCAGAATTAATATGATTTGGAATGGAATCCTGGGTGATGGGAATGTATTTCGTGCCAGATGTTGTGCCGGATGTTTTGGCAAAATACAACGGCTTTCCTGGCCAAAGTATGTCTGTTCCACCGCCTAAAATCTGTTCGACGTAGGGTTTCAAATCTTCATAATCACGAACGGGAACAGCCTGCCGAAACTCCGCAACCGTCTGTACGTCTCTGAGGTGATGATCTTTCCCGAAAATAGTAGCCCGACCGCCTTCCATCAGTTTCCGAAACCAGCGTTGCTGTGCCTCGGCAGGCTGATACATCCAGGCTTGCTGCCGTTCTACAATAAACTTGGCTAATGGCTTACTTACGACCGAACGAATTCCCATAATGGCGCAAAGGTAGTGGGTAATGTAGAATGTATAATGAAGAATCAATAAGCAGTATCTCACGGGCTTGATTAGACATTATCCATTCTTCATTCTACATTATCCATTTTATTCTCTTGAATAATCTATATTTTTGCACACTTTTCAATAAAACAGTATTTGTAATAAGGCGTTCAGCGCCAACCTATAATGGGACTTTTCAATTTTTTAACCAGCGACATTGCTATTGACCTGGGCACAGCGAATACCTTGATCATTCACAAGGATCGAATTGTGGTGGATGAGCCTTCGATCATTGCAATGGATAAACTCACCGGTAAGGTGCTGGCTATTGGTCATAAGGCCATGCAGATGCACGAAAAGACCAACGAGAACATCAAAACAATTCGTCCGTTGAAAGACGGTGTCATTGCCGACTTTACGGCTGCCGAACTGATGATTCGGGGCATGATCAAGATGATCGATACCGGCAGTAAGCTGTTTTCGCCTTCACACCGAATGGTTATTTGTA
>CAXTJJ010000059.1:0-17006 GCA_964244155.1 uncultured Spirosoma sp. | reverse complement strand
CTGCATTGGCTTATTTGGATATCATTAAATTGCTAAATGATAATTTTCACCTGCCCATTGCAGCTTATAATGTTAGTGGTGAATACGCTATGATTAAAGCCGCTGCTAAAAACGGCTGGCTCGACGGCGACCGCGCCATGATGGAATCGCTGATGTCTATCAAACGGGCAGGGGCCAATGTTATATTGACTTACTTTGCCAAAGAAGCCGCCTACCAATTAATAAATAATTGATAGAATATTTAAGTTGCCTGTAAGTATTTATCCTTACAGAAAGTATAGTTGGTTAATTTTGTAGAGTGTATATCTACTATGGGAAATTATCAACTATGAAGCAACTATTACTCTTAGTATTTTCAGTTTTTTTTCTATCAAATTGCAAACAAAGTACACTAACACCAGAGACAGTAACAGATAATGGAAGCACTGTAGAAATTACAGGATTTAGAAAAGCGCGAACCGAAACAGTTGTCATTCTTGGATCATCTACTGCCGCTGGTTGGGGAGCATCTATGTATAAATACTCATGGGCTGGTATGCTTACCAGTTACTTGCCATTAGGTCATGTTATAAATTTGGCCAAAGGAGGTTATACAAGTTATCAGATTTTGCCAAGTGCAGCTACGCATCCATCTAACAGACCTTCAGCTGATACACTTCGAAATATAACAGCTGCCCTTAAAAAGAAACCTACTACGCTTATTATTAGTGTGACTACTAATGATATAGCGTGTGGATATGGGGTAGATGAAATTATAAAAAATATAAGTATGATTAGGGATCAGGCGCTCGCATCAGGTGTAGGACGCGTTATCATAACTACCTCCCATCCCCGAAACATTAATTCAGCTGCAACGGCTAAGTATTTGTTACAACGAGATAAAGTTTTAAAAAACTTTGGTGTATCAGCTGTTAATATTTTTGACCCCGTGGCCGATTCTACAAACTTGTTTAAAGCGGAATTACTTTGTACTGATGGAGTACACCCCAACGATAAAGGGCATCAAATTCTTTTTGAACAAATAAAAAAAGCTATTAAATAATATATTTCCTGAGAAGAAAAATTTTTGAGAGCGTTGATTTTACTTTCATTTTGGAATAGAAATCTAAAATCCAAGGTTTGCAAAAATCTGGATTTTTCTAGCTACCGAGCAACCAACGTAACCGGGTCATATTAACCAATTTTACAAACAAAAGTGTTGTCGAATAAATCAATAGGAATCTTATTAATGTAATGCCAAATAACTCTAGTCCGGTATATTCCGTGTGGTATATTAAAATGGTATAGCGATTAGAAATAGTACCTACCAATAGTACAAAGTAAAGATGGTACAAATAGATGCCAAAGGATTCTGTACGCGGTTTAAACCACGTTAACTTACTGCTGAAATCATTTCTTAATAGCCAGATAAAAATGACAACAGAGTAAAGTTGATTTGATAAGCGGACTGTATTGAACGGGCTAACTGAATTTATACTCCACAAATAAGTACTTTCTGCCACCGCTAAACATAGCGAAAGTAATACAGCGGTTGTTACCCAAGCGTTATTTACTTGTTGAAGGTAACGTACTAAGTCATCACGTCGAGATAAGTATACCCCAACCCATAAATAGAATAAATAAGCTGGCATAGCGAGATTATGACGTTGTTCAATCCAATTGAGATAAACGTTTAACCCATAAAAAATGGAAATGGTAAAGGTCAGCCAACTAAACAAAGGCTGGTCGGATTTGCGCCAAAAAAGTAGGAATGTGCCCAGAGCAAGTAAGAAAACAAAAACAAACCAATAAGATGAAAATAGTATAGTTGATTGCAGCGTTTGCAGTAAATAATCGGGCGTCCACATTGCAATATCATAACGGCCACGGATTACCCCATAAATATGTATGTTTATTAAATAAAATAATCCGGCTGCTATTAAATAAGGAATACCAACCACTTTTAATCTACGCCGATAATATGACCAGGGCGAGTCAAGAATGGATAAGTGCTTACCTAACAAATAACCAGATATAATAAAAAAACAAATTGTTCCAAATTTTAATGGTTGCACAATCCAAGGCATCGCTTGTGCCTGACTGAGACTTTGTACAAAATATATATTACCTTCTATTGTGTGTTTGACTTCTTTGGTGGGGTCGTTTAAATCTAAACAGTGTTCGTAAACGATAGAGAACATAGAAACCAACCTTATCCAGTTAACCAGAGAGTAGTTAGGTTTTAAGCCACTTGAAGTTTGTTCTTTTGTCGATAGTTGAGTAGTTATCTGCATTATACTTCCGTTGAGCGAGACGGCAACTAGTCATCTCGAAGCTAGACGCTAACTGACAGGCAATATCTTATTATAGTATACACCTATTTTTTAGCGGGCAATTCCTATGCGGATGCCTGTTACCTGTCAATTAATTGATTGATTCTCTTTCAATCTCATCTTTTAAAAGTTCTTAAGATGAGCAATGTACTTCTGCCAAATTAATAATTTTACCAATGAATTGAAATAGTTAACCTGCTAATTATGAGAACCTTATTAATAGGCCAGCTAGTATAAAGTGCAAAGTACTAAGTTTTTAGTACATATAACTTATATAGTATCAACGACCTACATCAAGGCAATAATTTTGATGAAATGGATTCCAGTAAGCAATTTTGCTTAGTATTTCCAAATGGCACTTATGTTATTCGCCACGAGTCTAAACCATCAAATGGAAGCAAATTCACTTTTTTAACTGCGTAAAATGGCGGGACTAATTTTAGCATACTAACTTTTCAATTAAATTTACTTTTATAACTATGCTTATAAGAGTAAATTGTTGACTAAGTTATTAGCCTTAAACGTAGGTTGCTAATTAGTAGTATGAATCATTTTAATTTTACTAGGAAACGGCTTTTTTAGAGATGACCCAATTATTAATACGTAATGCAAGATTAGTAAATGAGAATCGGATTGTTAATGTAGATGTATTGATTGATCGCGGGTTCATACTTAAAATTGGTTCAGATTTATCAGATGCTCATTGTAGTACCGTCATTGACGCAAAAGGAAACTATTTGTTGCCAGGCGTTATTGACGATCAAGTGCATTTTCGGGAACCCGGCCTGACACACAAAGCCACTATCGGCTCGGAAGCGCGGGCGGCTGTGGCAGGGGGCGTTACCAGCTTTATGGAAATGCCTAACACAGTTCCGAATGCTTTGACGCAGGAACTGCTAGCTCAGAAATATGCTATCGCAGCCAATAGCTCGTTGGCGAATTACTCGTTCTTCATGGGTGCCTCGAACAACAATCTCGATGAAGTACTCCGGACGAATATTACCGACGTATGCGGTATAAAGGTGTTTATGGGTTCGTCTACAGGTAATATGCTGGTCGATAATGAGCGGGTGCTGGACCAACTATTTCGGGAGAGTCCGATGCTTATTGCCACTCATTGCGAAGATGAAGCCACCATCCGGGCCAACACGGAGCATTACAAGGCCGAATACGGCGATCATGCTACAGCGGGGCTACACCCGTTAATTCGGGATGAACATGCCTGCCTGCGGTCCTCTTCGATGGCGGTTGAGCTGGCCAAACGGCATAATACACGGCTGCACATTCTGCATATTTCGACTGCCGACGAAATCGCCTTATTCGACAATAAATTGCCCCTTACTAAGAAACGTATCACGGCCGAAGTCTGTGTACACCATCTCTGGTTTGACAGCGAAGACTATGCTCGGTTAGGTAATTTGATTAAGTGCAATCCGGCAATCAAAGCGCCTTACCACAAAGAAGCTCTATTGGCAGGACTGTTGGACGACCGACTGGACATTATTGCCACCGACCACGCCCCGCACACTTGGGCTGAAAAACAACAATCGTACTGGCAGGCCCCATCGGGCTTACCGCTTGTGCAGCATCCATTGCTATTGATGCTCGACTTTGTAAAACAGGGAAAACTTTCCATCGAAACGGTCGTGCGTAAAATGAGTCATGCCCCCGCCGACTGTTTTCAGATAGACCGGCGTGGGTATATCCGAGAAGGCTATTGGGCCGATCTGGTGCTGGTTGATCTTGAGCAGACCATGACGGTTTCATCGGAAAACATTCTGTATCAATGCGGTTGGTCACCGTTGGAGGGACATACATTTGGTGCTAGTATAACGCACACGATAGTATCCGGTAAACTGGTCTATGAAAATGGTCAGTTCATGACTGACCAAGCAGGTGAGCGGTTACGCTTTACTCGCTAGATTTGAAAAAAAAGAGAGTAAAATCTTGTGCAATCGAACTGGAGACCCTTATCTTTGCAATCCCAACACGGGAAAAGTGCTGCCGAAGTGGTGAAATTGGTAGACACGCACGTTTCAGGGGCGTGTGTCTTTACGGACATGCGAGTTCGAGTCTCGCCTTCGGCACATAGTCAACAGCCTGTAAGTACTTAACTTACAGGCTTTTTTTGTGGCCTTGACTTATGTGGAGAATTAGTGTCAGGTAAAGTTGGCAAAAGCACTACAGATACAAAATATCTTCATAAGAAGCGTTTAAACGACCGTTTCCTTTACCGAAACGCGTAGCACGTCTTTATAGACTGTAGGATAGGATTCAACATAATTTATTCAACGAATTCTATCGACTAAAATGGACTATCTGTCGATGTTTGCTTGTGGTTAGTCTATTATGTTTTTAACTTTCTCTAAAAATCTATTGATTTAACTAAATAAGTAAATCGATTACTTAAATCTTTACCCATCTTGCTCTCATCAAATGATCAATAATATAAAAATAGCCTTTGAATTCTATTGAGTTAATTTAAGCTAGTTTACCCTGTTTGCCAGAAGATAAATGGCTATTCTACTTGGTGTATACTATTTCAGTAATGAAGTACATCAGTTTGGCTCATTACTGTGCATAGTCAATATTTTACCTAATTAAAAAACCGAATCTTGTTATATTTATGATTTTTTGTTAATTTTTACCATTTCTTAAGCCTCTAGCTAAATAACCAATACAAGGTGTTTGAGCCTGGAGGAAGGCAGTGTTTACATTCCTTTTAACTACTTAACATGAAAAAAAACTTACTTTATCTTACCATTCTCCTTTCATGCCTTGCAACGCTCAGTTTTGCCCAGACTGTTGAGGTTCAGGGACGCGTTACAGGCGAAGGAGGAACCCCTATTTACGGGGCCAACGTCGTGGTGAAGGGTAGTCGGCAGGGTGCAGTGACCGACGAAAAAGGGGCTTATCGAATCCAGGCGCCTAAAGGGGCGACACTAACGGTTAGTTTTATCGGCTACGTGGCTAAAGATGTAGCGATTGGCAACAGCTCAACCCTGAACATTTCCCTGGCTCCTCAGTCATCCGTACTTGATGAGGTCGTCGTGACGGCGCTGGGTATCCGGAAAGAGCGTAAGTCACTGGGGTATTCAACTACCGAAATAAAAGGAGAGGACCTGACGCAGGCCCGTTCTGTCAATGTGGCTAACTCGCTGGTTGGTAAGGTCGCCGGATTAAACATTACCGGTACGGCTACTGGTCCAAGCGGGTCAAGTCGCATCACCATCCGGGGTAATGGCTCCATTGGCGGCAACAACCAACCCCTGATTGTGGTGGATGGTATTCCGATCAATAATGACAATTTAGGCTCGGTGGGCATGTGGGGTGGTTCGGATAAAGGTGATGGTATTTCGAGCCTTAACCCCGACGAGATCGAAACGATGAACGTCCTGAAAGGGGCGACCGCTGCGGCTCTTTACGGCTCACGGGCTTCGAACGGGGCCATTCTGGTAACCACCAAGGGCGGTAAGGTGGGCAGAGGAATTGGCGTTGAAGTGAATAGTAACTTTGTTGGTGAAGACCTGCTGATCAAAAAATTTAAAGACTATCAGTATGAGTATGGGGCTGGCATTAATGGTCAGAAACCAACGACAGTACTGGAAGCAACCACTTCAAATAGCTGGGGTGGAAAGTTAGACGGAACCAATGTCATTCAATACGATGGAGTGGCACGGCCCTATGTAGCGCAGCGCGATAACCTGACCAATTTCTATAGAAATGGCAGTACGTTCACCAATTCAGTTGCCCTGAGTGGTGCCAGCGAAAAAGTGACCTATCGATTGTCGATGAACGATCTGAGCAATCACGGCTTGATGCCCAACAATACGCTGCATCGGAACAATTTTGCGTTAAACACGAATGCTACACTGGGGACTAACCTGACCGTTATTGCCAACGTTAAATACATTACGGAGAAAAACCACAATCGTCCCCGATTGTCTGACTCACCCGGCAACGCCAACTACACCCTGTTCACCATGCCGACGTCCTTGCCCATTTCAGTGATGCGGGACAACGTATTCAATAGTCAGGGGTACGAGAAGGTTTGGTCGGATAACATCTACGTTCAGAACGCCTATTTTGCCGCTAATCAATTTAAGCAGGACGATCAGAAAGACCGCGTCATTGGGGCCATCGAGCCAACCTACCGGGTAAGTGACTGGCTGTCATTGATGGGTCGATTAGGCTTTGATACCTATACCTATCGAAATACCGAAATTACGCCAACCGGAACGGCTTACCAGACGAATGGAGGCTACTCTACCAACCTGCGCAATTTCACCGAGCGCAATGCCAGTTTGAATGCCACCATCAAACATAATCTGACCAGCGATATTGGTCTAAATCTTTTGCTGGGGGGTAATTTGATGAAGCAGGTCAACAAGCTGGATAATTATAATGGAAATGGGTTCAACATTCCCTTCTTTTATGATATCTCCAACATAAACCCGGATGCCCGAACCATTACCTACAACTATATTGAGAAGCGTATAAATTCGGTGTATGCCTCGGCGGATCTTTCTTACAAGAATTTCCTGTATCTAACCCTGAGTGGGCGTAATGACTGGTTTTCGACACTGGCTACGGGAAAAAACAGTATTTTCTACCCGTCCGTTGGGTCAAGCTTTGTGCTGTCGGAGGCAATCAAAATGCCCGCAGCCATCAACTACGCCAAGATCAGGGGATCGTGGGCTCAGGCCGGTGGCGACACGGACCCGTATAATCTGTCCCTGTATTACGGTCTGACGGGTGCCCATCTGGGTCAGCCGCTCGCTCAGATCAATGGCAGTCAGGTCCCGAACTCAAACCTGCAACCGCTGACCTCGACCACGTTTGAATTAGGCCTGGAAGCCCGATTGTTTAACAACCGGCTGGGTGTCGATTTCGCAGTATATAATCGAAAAACCACCAATGACATTGTAGCTGCATCCATTTCGGGTACATCTGGTTTCGCCACGGCCCTGTTCAATGTCGGCCAGATTTCCAATAACGGCGTTGAACTGCTGCTGAACTATGGCGTCATTAAAAGCAGCAACTTTACCTGGGATGCGTCGTTCAATGTAGCCTATAACAAAAACCGGGTTGTAGCCTTGTACGGCGACCTTCAGAACCTGCAGGTAGGCGATCCGGCCCGGTCGCAGGCCGCCTATGTATTCCAGGAAATCGGGCAGCCGTTCAGCCTGATCAAAGGATTTGCCTACAAACGGGATGCTAATAACAATGTGATCTATGATGCTCAGGGCTTCCCCATCAAGAGCGATCTGGTCTCTTATGGAACGGGTATTTCTCCCCTTACATTGGGATTCACCAACTCGTTTCGCTACAAAGGGGTGGGTCTGAGCTTCCTGATCGATGGCAAATTTGGGGGGCATATCTATTCCGGTACCAACGCGCTGGCGTATCGGTACGGATTACATACCGGCACACTACCAGGCCGTGAAACGGGAATCGTAGGCGTAGGGGTAAATGAAAAGGGCGAACCTAATGCGGTAAACGTACCCGCGCAGCAGTACTATCAGAACCTCTACAATTTTGCCGAGCCATTTGTCTATAGCTCCGATTTTCTCAAACTGCGGCAGGTCATTCTCGACTATACGATTCCAGCACGCTGGTTAAACAAGATACCTTTCAAGGCAGCCTCCATTTCGATCGTGGGCCGTAACCTGGCTATTCTGATGAAGCATGTGCCAAACATCGACCCGGAGTCAACCTACAATAATACCAACGCGCAGGGTCTGGAGTTCACCGGAACGCCCTCGACCCGGTCGGTCGGCGTAAACCTCAATCTGAAATTCTAACCACCGACCGCTACTCGTTGAAAACCATGAAAACCATGACTCGAAAAATAGTATCTGTGCTCACCTTACTCGTTGCGATGGGTGCCTGCACAAAGGATTTTCAGACCATAAATATAAATCCCAACACCCCCAGTTCTGTACCACTACCTTTCTTGCTGGGACAGATTCAGCTGCAAATAGATGGGTCATCGCCTGATCCGGGTTACAAGACCTGGCGTGGGAATTTAATTTATTCCGGCCCGATTGTTCAGCAGTTAGCTTCTACGAACGCTTATTATGCGGGCGACAAGTACGTGTATAGTGTCGAAAACAGTGGTGCCTATTTTGCTGATTCCTACTCGAACTCAGTCAAAAATCTGGTCAATCTGATTGCCCTCGCCAAAGCCGATCCGGCGAACGTCAATATCCTGTCAATTGCTCGTATTCTGAAAGTGTTTCAGATGCACCTGCTTACCGACATGTATGGCGATGTACCGTATTCAGAAGCGGGTTTAGGCTACCTGAATCAGTTGTTTAGCCCCAAATATGATCCTCAGAAAGACATCTATGCAGACATGCTGAAGGAGTTGGACGAGGCTGGCAAAGCCCTGTCGGCAACGGCGACGGTGCCCGCTTCGGCTGATTTTTCGTTTGGGGGCGACGTGACGAAATGGAAAAAATTTGCTAATTCACTCATGCTGCGACTGGCCATGCGCATGCAGAAAGTCGATCCTGCTTCGGCTCAGACCTGGGTCAAGAAAGCGGTGGATGGCGGTCTGATGGCCAGTAATGACGATACGTATACGATCAAGCATTCGACGGGTCCTACCTATAGCATCAATCCCAACTCGTATAACCTGAGCATTTTTGCGTCCGGTGGTCGTAATATACTGGCAACGGATGATGTATTGTGGTCGAAAACGCTCATTGACCTGATGAAAGCCCGCAATGACCCACGAGTCGGTGTGATTGCTGCTGTTGCCGGTGGCGATATGACACCCGGCAAGCAAAAGGGACTGCCCAATGGCTATGATAACACAACGGGTACGCCTTTCAGTCTGGCCACCGTTGGGGATGCGAACGTAAAGAATTATTCCCGGCCTTCACCGCTGTTGATCGGTGCCGAAGATCCGAGTATATTTCTGACCTATGCGGAGACCCGGTTCCTGCTGGCCGAAGCGATTGAGCGGGGCTGGGCGACGGGATCGGCCAAAGATGAGTTTGCTAAAGGTCAGGCAGCGGCTCTCTCACAACTAGTGCTGTATGACCCAACGGCAGCCATTACCAATACAGCTGCTTACGTAGCCGCTAATCCGTATCCGGGCGGCTCGCTGGACGATAAACTGGCGCAAATTCACAATGAGATGTTTATCCTGACTGCCACAACGCTAAACTTTTACGAAGGCTGGTCCAACTGGCGCCGGACGGGTTTGCCTAAACTTACGCCGATCAATTATCCGGGCAATTCATCGGGCGGACAGATTCCCCGCCGGTTACGGTATCCACCCACCGAAGCAGCTGTCAATCCGAATTATGCCCTTGCCAATGAGCGTCAGGGGGGAGATTCATTCACGGCCCGGATGTGGTGGGATAAACCGTAAGGAAGAACTAATTCAGGTTTGTTTACGAAAAATGCCTTCAACACGGGAGGCATTTTTCATTGTATATTCGTAAGCTGTATCGCTGTCAATTCCTGCGCTCTATGAAGTTGATTCGTTTTTTAGTGCTAGTTCCCTTTTTAATCAGTTGTCAAAAAAAGTCGCCGGAGTCGATTTTTAGCTTGCTGCCAGCTGACCAAACGCACATTGAGTTCATCAATACAATCGAGGAAACCGAAAAAGACAACGTACTGAACTATGAATATTTTTATAATGGAGGGGGCGTAGCAGCCGCTGATTTTAACAGGGATGGCCTCACCGACCTATACTTTACCGCTAATCAGGGCGCAGACAAACTATATATTAATGAAGGCAAACTGGCCTTTAAAGACATTACCAAAGCCGCCGGGATAACCTGGCAGGGTGAGTGGAAAACGGGTGTCACTATCGTTGATATTAATAATGATGGCTGGCAGGACATTTACGTATCTGTGTCAGGAAACGTTGATAAGCCAGCGTTGCGCCACCATAAGCTTTATGTCAATAATAAGAACTTAACCTTCACCGATCGGGCCGCCGAGTATGGTCTTGATCTGACAACCTACGCCACGCAGGCCGCGTTCTTTGATTATGACCGTGATGGTGATCTGGACGTTTACTTGCTCAATCATAATGTAAAGGATTTCAAGCGGTTTGATGCCGACGCTGTTCATGCCATGCGCGATTCACTGGCCGGGCACCGGCTGATGCGGAACGAAGGGCCGGGCAGAAAATTCGTGGATGTGAGCGTTCAGGCGGGTATTAAAGGAAATCCCATTGGGTTCGGATTAGGCATTCACACGGCCGATCTGAACGGGGACGGCTGGACGGATCTGTACATTTCCAACGATTACCTGGAAGAGGACTACCTGTATATTAACAACAAAAACGGGACATTTACCGACATTGTTAAAAAGGCTACGGGGCATGTCAGCTATTTTTCAATGGGCAATGATGTTGGGGATATCAACAATGATTTGCTGCCCGATATTGTCACAATGGATATGCTCCCCGAAGATAATAAGCGGCAGAAATTGCTCTTCGGACCAGATAAATACGAAGCTTATTTGTCAATGCTTCGGAATGGATTTCATCCCGAAGTCATGCGGAATATGCTGCAACTTAACAACGGAGTCGATCAGACAGGAAACCCTACATTCAGCGAAATCGGGCAACTGGCGGGTATGTCGAATACGGATTGGAGCTGGTCGCCGTTACTGGCCGACTACGACAACGATGGTTTTAAAGACCTGTTCGTTACCAATGGCTATTTGCGCGACTATACGAACAACGATTTTGTGAAGTACTACGCCGATCAGGGGCAACAGCAAAACCAGAGCGTACTGGAGACAATTCGTCACATGCCCTCGACCAAAACACCCAATTATATCTTTCGCAATGAACACAATCTGACCTTTTCCAATAAACAAATCGACTGGGGTTTCGACACGCCAGTTATTTCCAATGGAGCCGTTTATGCTGATCTGGACAACGACGGCGATCTGGAACTGGTAACCAATAACATCAACGAGCGTGCGTTCGTGTATCGGAATCTGGCCGTTGAAAAAGCGGTGAATAACTTCATTGATCTGGTTCTGGACCCTAGACAAGCGGCTCAGTCGGCAACGGGAACCAAGGTATACACTTACAGTGGCGAGTTGCATCAATATCAGCAGTATACCCCAACGCATGGCTTTCAGAGCAGCATGATGATTCCGATGCATTTTGGCCTGGGGAATCACCAAACCATTGATAGTTTGGTTGTTGTGTGGCCGAACGGGCGCGTTCAGAAACTAAACAACCTAAAAGCAAACCAACGGCTGACCATTGCCTATGCGCCAATGCCGTCGGCCACTGCACCTGCTCCGGATGTTGCTAAGCCGCTGTTTGTACAAACCAATACGCTGGATTTTGTGCATAGCCAGCTTCCCTTAAATGACTTTAGCCGACAATTACTCCTGCCGCATATGTACTCCTATGCAGGCCCTCATTTAACCAAAGGGGACGTCAACAAAGATGGATTGGACGATCTGTACATTGGGGGCGGGAAAGGGCAGGCGGGTGCGTTATTCATCCAGCAAAAAGACGGACGTTTTCGGAGAACAAATCAAACCGCTTTCCAACAGGATGCGCTGTGTACCGATACGGACGCTGCTTTCCTGGATGCCGACGGGGATGGCGATCTGGATTTATACGTAACGAGTGGCGGATATGACTATTTGCCCAACGATCTGCTACTCCAGAACCGACTTTACCTGAATGATGGTACAGGGAAGTTTACTAAGGATGCCAGCCGGTTGGATTTGAACGATTACGCGGGCAATGATGTGGAAGTGCTTGATTTCGATAAAGATGGCGATCTGGACCTGTTCGTATGCGGATCTGTTACTCCTACTCAATATCCCCGGTTTCAACCGAGCCGCCTGTATCGTAACGACAAGGGAAAATTTACGCTCGTAAACAATGAAGTCTTTACCCGGCTGGGCCTGTTGACAGATGCCTGCGTTGTCGATTTTAACAACGACGGGTTTATGGACATTGTGGCCGTTGGCGAGTGGACTCCCATTATTCGTTTACAAAATGAGCATGGTGTGTTTAGGCAAGTCCATGACGAACTGGACCAGACAACGGGTTTTTGGCAAAGTATTGGCGCATCTGATTTTGATCGGGATGGCGACGTTGATTTGATAGTTGGAAATTATGGACTGAATTGCCACTTCACGGCCTCGCCCACCCGACCACTGATGATGGTAGCGGATGATCTGGATAATAACGGAACCCTCGATCCAATCATTAGCTACTACATTCAAGGGAAGAATTACCCGGCTTATAGCCGCGATGAACTACTGGATCAATTGGCACCGTTGCGCAAAAAATATACATCTTACGCTATATATTCGGATGCAACCGTTGATGAGGTGTTGAATGAATTCAAGGGTGAGAAACCGGCTCAAGCAACCGTTAGTGAGTTATCAACGCTCTACCTGGCAAACAACAAGGGTCATTTCGAGCGTCGGCAATTACCCATTCAGGCTCAATTTGCTCCCGTGTACGCTATAATAGCTGAGGACTTGAATGGGGATGGTTTTAGTGATTTACTCCTGGCTGGTAACCAGACCCACGGACGCGTCAGAACGGGTAATATTGATGCCAGTTACGGACAGGTTTTCATGAATGATCGGAAAGGAAACTTTACTTATATGCCACCCTTTCAAACCGGATTATATCTTCGGGGTGATGTACGATCCCTGCTATTCATAAACAACCAGTTACTGGCAGGAATCAACAGCCAGCCCGTTCAGGTGTACACGAAACTGAAGTAAGGGTTGATTGACAACGTGCCTTGTAAGGCCCTTTACCAATTCCGTAGTCGAAAGCTGTCGCCAGGCTACTAACCCGGTTGCGGTAATGTAGGTAATCATTACAACAGAGCACAGGCCAATGCTGTGATAAGCGGATAAAGAAACGATTCAGCTTGCGCTACCTTTACCGGCATCGACCACGATGGGAGAGGGGCTTATCCTGAAGTTAAACCCGGAGGAATGACAAAAAATAGCATCACCCTTGAAAGCGACACTATTACATACTACACTACTCTTTCTGTTCACCCTCTCAGCGATGGCACAGATGCAGCCGTTTACTTTGCAGGAGGTAAAACTGACGGGCGGTCCCTTTAAGAACGCACAGGATGTTGACCTGCGCTATATGCTGGCCCTGAGCCCGGATAAGCTATTGGCTCCGTATCTGATCGATGCCGGGCTGCCGGTGAAAGCCCTGCGTTACGGCAACTGGGAAAGCTCGGGGCTGGATGGGCACATTGGTGGCCATTACCTATCGGCACTGGCCATGATGTATGCCTCGACCGGGGATATTGAACTGAAAAAACGGCTCGACTACATGGTCGGTGAACTGGCTCGCTGCCAGACTAAAAATGGTAACGGATACGTTGGCGGAATTCCGCAGGGCAAGGTATTCTGGGAGCGGATTCACAAGGGCGATATCGACGGCAGCAGCTTCGGGCTAAATAACACCTGGGTGCCGCTTTACAACATTCATAAGCTGTTCGCCGGCCTGCGGGACGCTTATGCATATGCAGGAAACCAGCAGGCCAAACAGGTGTTGATCGGTCTGGGTAATTGGTTTGTCGAGCTGATCAAACCCCTGTCCGACGAGCAGATTCAGCAAGTATTGCGCACCGAACACGGTGGTATCAACGAGACATTTGCTGACTTATACATTCTGACGAAAGACAAGAAATACCTCGAAACGGCGCAACGTATTTCACACCGCGCAATTCTGGAGCCACTGCTGGCGAAACAGGACAAACTGACGGGACTGCACGCCAACACGCAGATTCCGAAAGTAATTGGGTTCGAGAAAATCGCCACGCTGACGGGCAAAACCGACTGGTCGGAAGCGGCTCAGTATTTCTGGCAGAATGTGTCGCAAACCCGAAGTGTGGCGTTTGGTGGCAACAGTGTTCGTGAGCATTTCAATCCTACAAGCGATTTCAGTCAGGTGCTTCGCTCAAATCAGGGGCCGGAAACCTGCAACTCATTCAATATGCTGCGCTTGAGCAAAGCCCTGTTTCTGGATAAGAGCGATGTAAGCTATCTGGACTTTTATGAACGGACGCTCTACAACCACATCCTGTCGAGTCAGCATCCCGAAAAAGGTGGTTTCGTGTATTTCACACCCATACGCCCCAACCATTACCGGGTGTATTCGCAGCCCGAAACCAGCATGTGGTGCTGTGTGGGATCAGGGATCGAAAACCACACCAAGTATGGTGAATTAATCTACAGTCATTCAGCCAACGAGCTGTTCGTCAATCTGTTCATTCCGTCGACGGTAAACTGGAGTAATAAAACGGTGAAGCTCAGCCAACGGACTGAGTTTCCATACCAAAACCAGTCTGATTTACTTATAGAGACAACAAAACCACAGGAATTTTCGCTGAATATCCGCTATCCCAAATGGGCTGAAAACCTTACTGTTCTGGTGAATGGTGAGACGCAACCGGTCGAAGGAAAGCCAGCCAGTTATGTTGCCGTTCGTCGTAAGTGGAAATCGGGCGACAAGGTAACGGTTCGCTTCAGCACCTCGACACACCTGGAGTATTTGCCCGACGGGTCCAACTGGGCAGCCTTTGTGAACGGTCCGATTGTACTGGCGGCCAAAACCTCAACGAATGACCTGACCGGACTTTTTGCTGATGATAGCCGGATGGGTCACGAAACAAAAGGCAAACTGTATCCGCTCACCAACGCCTACGCGCTCGTGGGCGATTCGGCCACATACCTAGCACAACTTAAACCCGCCGGTAGGCTCCGCTTTAGCCTGGACTCACTGACGCTGCAACCATTTTATGAAGTACATGATGCGCGTTACCAGATGTATTTTCAGACCTTCTCGAAGTCGGCATATGACGAGCAGAAAGCCCGGTTGAAACAGCAGGAAGCAGAGGCTATGGTGCTGGAAGCCGTCACCATTGATAAAGTGAATTGTGGCGAGCAACAGCCCGAAGTCGATCACTTATTCAAAGGCGAAAAGAGCGAATCCGGCTACGATGATGAGTGTTTCTGGCGTCGTACCCGTTCATACATCACGTACCAGTTACAGAACAAAAACCAGATGGGTAAGTCCATCGACATTAAAGCTTTAGATAGTATCAAGCCGGATAACGTAAGCTTTCTAATCAATGACAAGCCTGCCGAGGTTCTTTTTATTGAAGGAAAAACAATCCGGCTAAAATCAGATACTCAGGCCATACTCTCGTTAAAAATCATGGCCCAAAATGGGGCGAATACCCCACGCTTTAATCAAATCAGACTTGTAAGGCAGTAACGTATGATTCGCTTCGATAAGAGAAAAAGGAGAAATGGCTATCTGTAAATGTGTCAAAATAACACTATTAATGTTTGAATGTGTTCGGAGTGTCTGTGGCGAAGCTGGCGCAGAAAAACGGGGCTATTAAAGGCATTCTATTGCATCAGGGTAAGTCGAACACCAATGATATATTCTGATAAAGCTTTATTAACCGCTTGCCTTGCCCCCCGGAAGGGACTTGGTTCAAGCGTGAGCAAGCCTCTCCAGGAGGATTAAGTAAACATCCAATGATATGAAACGCTTTAGGTTACAATATATCCATACAACAGCGGTGTTGGTAGGCTGGCTGCTGACGGCACCTTCGGCGTTAAAAGCCCAGGAAATAATCCCTTTATATACCACGGCGATACCAAATTCGAAGGTATCGGATGTTCAGGAGTCGGGTGTGGAAACGGGAATTTTGAAAGGCATTACCAAACCCACCCTGGAATACTTCAAGCCCGCTCCTGGCAAAGCATCCGGAGCAGCTGTGATCGTCATTCCTGGCGGTGGGTATGGGGTGATAGTGTACCAGGGCGAGGGCATCAATATTGCGAAAGCAATGGCCGAAAAAGGGGTGGCTGCATTTGCTTTGAAATACCGCCTGCCAAGCGATGTTATCATGTCCGACAAGAGAATCGGACCGTTGCAGGATGCCCAGCAGGCCATCAAACTGATTCGGGAGAATGCCACCAAATGGGGAATCGACCCTGGCAAAGTGGGCATTATGGGTTTCTCTGCGGGCGGGCATCTGGCCTCGACTGCCGCCACACACTTCGAAAAATCGTATGTTGATAATGCCAGCAACACCAACCTGCGACCTGATTTTCAAATCCTTATCTACCCAGTCATCAGTATGCGCGACAGCCTGACACATGGCGGCTCGCGCGACAATTTGCTGGGCAAAAATCCGTCGCCTTCCGACGTTGAGCTGTTCTCTAACGAGCGGCAGGTACACGCCAATACTCCACCCACGTACTTAACCCACGCGGCCGACGACAAGCTGGTCGATGTTGACAACAGTATCGCTTATTTCGAAACCCTGCGACGCCAGAAAGTGCCTGTTGAAATGCACATATACCCAAAAGGTGACCATGGTTTCATTTTCCGACACCCCGGCTGGATGGAGCCTCTGTTTGCCTGGATGACAGTTAATAATTGGCTCCTTAAATAAGCTCGGTTATGCCCTTATTCTGTCGATTGCCTGTTTGCCCCCACAAAACTGGATTGTTGGCAATAGGGATGGACTTGCAAAGAGGCCGATAGGAAAGGCATTAGTAAGTATAAGACTGTAATGTCACAGCGAATAAATACATCCGAAACCATGAAAAAGTACACACAAAACACAGTAGCCTTCATATGCTTGGTTATTGGGCTTCTGCCGGGGGCACCCACTCTTGCGCAGA
>CAXTJJ010000058.1:0-17116 GCA_964244155.1 uncultured Spirosoma sp. | reverse complement strand
CGTTGTTTAAGACGGAAGTCTATTCATGAACGTTTCTTCGTCTCAAGCAGGAGCGTTTTTTTGAGAATGCATCTGTCACGATTGTTGCCTAATACTTTAACTGCTATCCAATTCAATCACTCGCATACGGTTTATTCATCCGGTGTATTCACCCACTCATTCCGGCTTTCGGCGCGCTCAGCGGAACGCGCTTTCCGGGCGGCAGGACTGCTGCTACTTTTGTCGGCATAAGCAAACCGATCAAACGTATGCACATATTAATTATTGGCGGAGGCATTGGCGGGCTATGCCTGGCCCAGGGTTTGGTGAAAGCAGGTATCGATGTCAGCGTTTATGAACGTAACTCCGAAACCGGCGAAGCTCTGGCTGGGTACGGAATTCACCTGACCCCCTTGGGTATGAAGGCATTAAAGGCTTGCCTGCCCCCAACTAACTTTGCCCAACTCGATGCCTTAGCAGGCCATGCGGGGGCATCGGTGCGCTTTAGCGATGAACGGCTACACCTGCTAGCCGAGCGGGATGAGGCCCAACTGACGGGCAAACCCCTAGCCCAGGTAGAACGACGGGCGGTCGATCGGATCGAGTTTCGTAAGCTCCTGCTTCAGGGACTTCACCCAGCCAGCTCGACAAAAAAAAGGGTGATTCACTGGAATAAAAATTTTTCCCACTATGAGCAGCTGCCCGATGGCCGGGTGCATGCCTTTTTCACCGATGGCAGCCAGGCAACCGGCGATCTGCTGGTGGGCGCTGATGCCAGCAACTCCCGCGTTCGTAAGCAATACATGCCTACACTTGAGCGCGTCGATACAGGGGTGTTAAATATTGCCGGGCGCTACAGCCTGACCCCGGAGCGGGAAGCTGCGCTGCCTCTAACCCTGGTCGACGGATCAATCAATAACATTGTAGCTCCCGCCAGACAGTGGATGTTTGTAGCGGCCTGGAATACCCCGACGACAGAAACCCATACTTCCGGCCTTAGCTCAATCCAAAAGTACCTAGTGTGGGCTTATGTCGCTCAGCGGCACGCCTATCCGACCAATGTCGAGCAACTGGAGCCTGAGCGGCTTCGGGATCTGGTGCTCGCGCGGATCACTGATTGGCATGCCGACCTTCGCAAGATCGTCAGCGAGGGGGAACTTGCCACCATGCGGCCCATTCCCCTAAAGAGCATGCCTCACCTGGATCCCTGGACACCTAGCCCAGTCACCCTGCTCGGCGATTCGATTCACAACATGACCCCCATGGCGGGGGCTGGGGCCAACACCGCCCTTCGGGATGCACAAACCCTGTGCCAACGCTTAGAGGAGGTTCAATGGGGAAAGTGTACCCTGATTGAGGCGGTGGGTGAGTACGAGCGGCAAATGCGGGCCTATGCCAACCAAGCCGCTGGTCTCTCCTTCAGCAACGCCAAACATGCCGCGGCTGATGGCCCCTGGAAACGGGGCGTCTTTCGCACCATCTTGAGAATGGCCCAAGTGCTGCCACCCGTTAAACGGCTGATCTTCCCTCAAAGCATCGTTTAACGGGGCAATCACTAGCATCTGCCTCGTTATAAATCCATTCAGTTTATTAATCAACTCGTTCATGATGAACATCCTGCTTTCTTTCCTACTGATGAGCCGCTTTCTCAGCCATAGCCTACTCTTCATCCCACCCCAACCCGAGCTCCGCGCGCTACTGGGTCGTTGGCAGCTTCAACAAGTTCGGTTTGGTCCTGATCACGACCACCTCTTTTTTGACCGAAGCCAAGCCCAGGTATCAGCCTTTCCAGAACTGGAGGCCCTGACGATCCAACTCGAAACAGGTGGGCACCTCTGGCTCCACACCCCCGGTGGGCCAAAACCAGGCACCTGGCAGTATGATCCGACCACACGGCGTATTCGGCTTGGCCTGGATACACTCACCGAATTGACCCACGTTCAACTGGTCGGAAACCAACTCATCGTGGAGTCGGTGGACTGGCTTCCCTTCCTCAAAACGGGGCAATACATCTTGACCCGGTAAATCCCCTACTATCTATCGTTGGCCGTCTCAATCCGGCCCGCCCCCTCATTTATGTATCATTTCGTATTATGTTGTACTTTAGATCGGCGGTAGCTTTGGGGCCGCGACCCGATTTTCGACTAAAAATTCACGGACGCATGGAGAAGCCATGGCCAAGGCCGCCTGCTGGCCAATCGGCAACGGGCGAACCGTTTGGGTTACTGGATATGTTTGCGGATCCAGCCCGGGGCGTGCTGTTTTCGCTGGTCTTTCTGCTGTTGACCGTCTACGGCATGACGGCCGTCCTGTTTATGACCCAGACGCTGCTGACAACTCCCTTGGTGTATGCCGATGGCGATCAGATCCGCGTCCTCAGCAGCCTGCTGAGCGTAGCCCTGGCCTACGGGATATTAACCCAGTTTGTTCGGTTCGAAAAACGACTGGCTACGTCGGGGCTAAAATATAGTGTGTTGTTTGGTCTGACCTGTTTGCTGACGCTCAGCATGCAGCGCCTAGTGTGGATTTATGTGCTGGATCAGTACTTACAAAATCCTGGACCTGCGAATTTTCAACGCAATGTGATTTACCTGTTTGCACCCGCTATTGCGGTCTGTTTGTATTTTTTTCTCTGGCAATGGGCGCATGCCTTTAGTCGAACCATTCGCCAGCAGTCCTACGAGCTGGCCCGACTGAACCAGCTCAAAACGCAGGCGGAGTTGACGGCCTTACAAGCTCGGATTAACCCCCATTTTCTCTACAATACCCTCAACAGCATCAGCAGTCTGGTGTATACCCAGCCCGCTAAGGCCGACGAGATGGTCGTCGAATTAGCCAGGCTGTTTCAGGCCACCACCAATGCCTCCGCGCAGATCGTGGCACCCGTGGCGGATGAGATGAATTTCGTTCGGGGGTATTTACGGATTGAGCAGTATCGATTTGGCCCTCGCCTGCGCTACAATCTGGCGGTGGATCCGGCGGTGGACCAGGTGGCGATCCCCCGCTTTTTGCTCCAGCCCCTGGTGGAAAATGCCGTTAAACATGGACTGAGTGACCGGCTGACAGATGGGTTCATCCAGGTGAGCCTGCACCAGGTGGACAATTGGCTGCACATTACGGTGGGGGATAATGGCCCGTCCTTTCCCCAGCAGGCCATTATTGGCTACGGGCTGACGAGCATCAAAGAAACGCTTCAGCTTCTCTACGAGGGACAGGCCAGTCTGAGCCTGCAAAACACGCCCATCAAACAAGTCTTCATTCGTATCCCGTTGTAAGATGGCCCCTTTATCCACGGTGTTAATTGATGACGAACCGCTGGCGCTGGAACGACTCCGATGGCTGCTGGCCACCTATACGCCGATCCTGACCATTAGCGGGGAGGCTACTAACGGCTGGGAAGGGATGGCACTTATCGAATCGCTGCGGCCAGCCGTCATTTTTCTGGACATCCAGATGCCGCAACTCACGGGCTTTGAGATGCTAGCCCGCCTGGCCGACCCTCCCTACGTGGTGTTTACGACGGCCTATGACCAGTATGCCCTGCGGGCATTTGAGGAAAAATCGCTGGATTATTTACTCAAACCCATCGACGCGGCCCGGCTGGCCAAAACGGTGCAGAAGATCCAGCAAAGCCAATTGAACATGCCCCTGACCCTGGACACACTCCGGAGTCTGCTGGTGCCCCCCACGTTGCCTCCGCCCATGCGGGCCATGATGGTTAAGAGTGGCGATAGTTTGGAACTGGTGCTATTGGATGAAATCGCGTTTTTTCAAACGGCAGGCAAATATGTACTGCTGCATACGGTGGACGGCAAACAGCATGTGGTGGAATATACCCTGACGGAACTGGCTGAGTTATTGCCTGACCAATTTGTGCGCATCAGCCGGGCCAGTCTGGTCAACCGTAGTTTGATCCGTCAACTGCGCAAACGACTCAACGGCAGTTACCTATTGACCCTGGGGGATATAAAAGCCTCGAAACTCGAAACCTCGACCAACAGCCGCGAGATCATCGCCCGCTTACAACTGCTTTAATTCCTTTTTTCACCCGTATTGATTGCGACCCGAGCCCACTAGCCCGGAGACGCCAACCGCCTTTTGCTTATGAATTACGCAATTTGCTTCAACCGACTCACGCTCTGCTTCTTGACGGGTCTGCTGATGGCCTGTCAGAACGATGGATTAGTCACCGTTGGAAATACCCAATCATTTCGGCTCCACCTCTCGGAGTACGGCATTTTTAAGGGAACACCCGCTCATTTAGTTCCATCAGAGGAGTATCAGCTTTACGAGCTGGCCTCGACCCTGTTTTCGGACTACGCCGAAAAACAACGCCTGATTAAACTGCCCACCGGCACCCGGCTGACGACCCAGGGGGAGGGCTTACCCATTTTTCCCAACGGCACGATGATCGTCAAAACGTTCTTTTATTACAAAGACAACCGGGACACCAGCCGGGGAAAAACCATCCTGGAAACGCGGTTGCTAGTGAAAGCCGAGGCCGGCTGGAGCGTAGCGACCTATCTCTGGGACGATGCCCAGCGGGAGGCTTCGCTGGTGACCAGCGGCCTGTCGAAAACGGTCAACTGGATTACGGCCGACGGCCAGCCCCAGGTCATTGCCTACCATGTGCCCAGCAACCGGGAGTGTACGACCTGCCACCAATCAGGCGGTGTTACTGAGCCCATTGGCCCCAAATTACGCAATTTGAACCACTCGGTTGTTCGGGCGGGACAATCCCTCAACCAACTCGACTACCTGCAACAAGTCCGCCTGCTGAGTCCGGTGGTAGCCACCAGCCTACCGGCCATGCCCGCATATGCCGATACCCGGCTATCGCTATCTGAGCGGGGCCGCGCCTATCTGGACATCAACTGCGCCCATTGCCATAATGCCACGGGAGCCGCGGCCGATACCAAACTTTATGTTAGCTACGAATTACCTTATGACCAGACTACCTTGGCCAAACACAAGGACGACGTGGTGCATAAGGTGGAAAAGGGGGTAATGCCCCGCCTGGGCACGACGGTGGTCGATGAGCCGGGGCTAGCCCTACTGAAAGTGTATATCAACAGTTTACCCTAATTAGCGATGAAACCGATCTTTTTTGCTCTCTGCTGGCTGCTGTCACTTGGCGGAATGTGTCAGTCAGTGACCCCTTCATTTTCCCGCCGGGTGACGCTTGGGTTGAGCTTTTCGCCAACCCTGACGTATCGATACTTGCGAGTGGGTTCGTCCGAGTCCACTGAAAATGGGTTGGTGGCTAATCGAAATGGGGCTGAACGCCCGGGATGGGGTTACGATGCGGGCCTGTTGATCCAGGCTCCATTGACGCCCCGACTGGAAGTAGCGTCCGGACTGGGGCTTTCGTCCCAAGTGTATCAAACTGAGCCAACGAGTCTAACCTGGTCGGAGGCCAATCCTACGTTTCCCCGCTCTAGTGTCACTCGCAGTCGATACAACTTTCTCAGTATCCCTTTGCGAGCGTCGTACACTGTTGGGCGGGGCCGCTGGCAAGGGGTTATCTGTAGTGGTTTATTAGTGAATCTGTTTATTTCCCAGCAAACCAGCGTGCTGACCCAATTTGCCACGGCGGAAAGTCGCTCGTCCAGCGTCAAATTTGTCGGCGTTTCGCGCGTCCTGTTAAGCCCGGTACTCAGTGCTGGCCTTCAATATGCTGTGTCTCCGGCGATTTGCCTGCGCCTGTCGCCCACCGTCCAGTATGCCTTTACGTCCCTACGACCCGGCGCTGAGTATCGGGAGCATTTGTATGGCAGTGGGCTCCAGTTCAGCCTTCTAAAGCAACTCTGAGGGTTCCCCGCTTTCGTCACTCGTTCGTTAAGACAACCAACTTCATACTACCATGAAACAGCTTCCGATTGCACCCAAACCCCGTACCTGGAAAATGCTGCTTATTTCCTGGGTGTTTGCTTACCCGGCCATCAACCTGATTCTAGCCCTGGTTGGCCCCTATCTGAAAGACATGCATCCACTGCTGAGTTCATTTCTGATCTCCCTGTTACTACTGCCGACCTTTGGGTTAGGCCTACCCGCTTTTCAGGGACTATTTCGTCAGTGGCTTTACAAATGACTGACCCGTCAAATGACGGCGACGGCACGATCCGGGCTAGTTGTTCGTGCCGTACTTCTCCGCAACTCTACCGAGACTACGTAACTCGTCGCAATAAACCTTGCAAAACATCAATAATCAGATGAGGTCGTGTTTTTCTTAGTTGTGCTAGACACGACTGGAATGCCAGCCCAGTGGAATGCCAACGGTCCACCGTTGCGCATGGTAAGCTGTGCCGTCCAATTCATCTGACAATTTCGTCCTCTAAATTATTCTAGTTCACTGTTCCTTTAAACGCCCGAATTATAAATGCTCAAATCTCTCATCGTCTCAGGAAAGAGCCTTTTCTGAGATCGTATAATCGATAGATCAAGAATATTGTAATATTGTTGCTAGGTGATCGGTCAAGCCATTAATTTTTTTAATTGGTCCGTAAACAGCCATAAACATTAACATACAGCAGCCAAAGAAATCCCTATCAATAGCCAAACATAAGAACCTAGAACTAGCAACAGATTGGTCAATGCTAACAGCAGAAGACTAACGAAAACAAAGACAAGCGAAGTTTGAAAGCCAGCTAAAGTAAGATCCTTCTTTTGGTCATGGATTACCTGGTTACGCCGGATATTGTCAATATCGGCCAGCAATTCTTCTTGATAGGCTGATGACGTTTCATGTATTACGGCTTGCCTTAAAAGCTCGACACTTTCCAGGTTACGATCATAGACCTTTTCAAGTGATGCGGAATTATAGGCTTTGACTACATCGACTAGCACTTGATTCGCGCCTACCGGCTTTCTCAATACCAAGTCTTTCAAAAGATTAATTTCTCGGTTGCTCTCTTGAAGTCGAAAAAGCACCAATTAAGCCCGTCACGGTAGCCACCATGGTGGCTACCGTCGCCAGTAAAAAAGTCAGTACGTTTTCAGTTAGTTGCATATAGCGGGGCGGCAGCAGTCGGTGCGCCGACCCGGGACTGACCGTCCGTGCCGTCAGTAAACACAGACTCATTAACGGATCGTCCATTGATACAATTTCCGCTGGATGGTGGGCAATCCTATTCCGAATGTGGGGACTAGAATGGTCGTAATTATTCCGCTTCGTACCAACGGATGTAATTCACTTAAATAAGGGCCCAGTAGGGCGAATACTAGGTTAACGACCACATAGGCAAATAGCCAGCCAATGAGCAACATCTTCCAGATTTTAGGTTTGACGGCGTCATGATTTGATTCCATAAAAGTGCGGTTAAAGTAGTGATAAAAAACAACCTGACTTAGTCGTTTTATAGCTGCGTATTACGCTTGAGTCGGGTCCTTTCCAGTACAAAACCGATGGTCAGTAGCACCAGCATAACAATATCAACAAGGAGCTGAGCGGGTGGCTGACCGGGGTAGGCAAACTGGGGATCGACTAAGGCTGTACCCGGAAACAAAAGAGATCCCGCCTGCGTGATCCAGTAGTAACTCGCTAAAGCCGAAGCAACTCCAAGGCGATACCCATACGCAGCTTTAGGCCTCCACAGCACCCAACCGGCAGTTAAGCCAATGATCGTGCCCAATAACATCGTTTGAGCGTTGTGAAACTTAGCGTGGGGGGGCCAGGCTGGATTATAGATATGGGTGTGATTCCAGTCAAAGATGTAGGAACCGACCGTAGCCCAACTAGCCACCAGGGTAATCAGAAACTTACCAATCGACAAGGCTTTCATAGTTGTACGGGTTAATGGGTTAAAAAGCGATTTTGGTACTCGTTCACAAACTGGGTGAGGGTTCTCGGGGCTTGACCTGTGATCCGTGCCACTTCGCCGTTCACATCAATTTCCCCGCCGTTAGCGCCAATCTTGAATTGCTCAATCAAGGCATCGATATGCCAGGCGTCAAGTCCACTATAGCCTAACCCTTGTCGGGTATCGGCTTCTGACTGGTTAATTGACCGTACCGTAAAGCCTAACCCCGCTGTTAATTCAGCGGCCACATCTGCCATTGTCAAGGAGGCTGGTCCCGTTAAATAATAGGTTGCTTTAGCATGGCCCGGTTGGGTCAATACGTTTTTGGCCATTAAAGCAATATCTCGTAGGTCGATGTAACTAATCTGTCCATCTCCGAGCATGTGGGGTAAGATGCCTTTCCCAATCGGATGTGTATACTCCAGGAAATTTTGCATGAAACCGGTTGGTCGCAAAATGGTCCAATCAATCGGTTGATCGCGTAAATACTGGTCGATCTGGGCGTGGGACCGAGCATAAGCGAGGGGCGAACTCAGATTCGTATTAGCGGTTGATACTTTGACGACGTATTGAATACCCAGGTCAATCGCCAGCTTAATGATGGCAATCTCCCGCTCGGCGTGTTGATGGTCAGGTGAGGTGAGCAGAAATAACGTATCGCATCCCTGCATGGCTTGTCGCATTGAATCAGCGTCATCAAAATCAGCTTGTACGGCTTCCAAACCCACCGTCTCGAAGTGGGTTTGTTGACCCTCTTTTCGGTACATAACACGGCTTGGTGTGTTTTCAGCCGCTAATAAGCGGCACAATTCGGAACCAATACTTCCGGTTGCTCCAGTGATGAATATCATTGTTGTGTCTGTTTGCTTGTGTTTCATAAGAACAGCACAAAGGTCGGTTGTACTTTCCCGGCAAAATACCTACTTTAGCCATACTAATAGTCGTAAAAGCTTACAGTTAGCCATGCAAATAACTACTCGTGATGGCGATAATTTTCTGGCTGCCTTTGCCCAAACGGTTGGCAGCTCGGTCGAGAATGGCCGGGTAGCCATCCCTCCTCAATACGGCAGCGGCTACGTGATGGGGTTTTTGTTTGGCAATCACCTTCGATTGATCGTACGGCATTATTCGCTGCACGATGATCTATTGATTAAAAGGCAGAGCTTTAACTTACCAGACAGTATGATTCAAATTGCGATCAACGGCATTCTGAAAGACGATCAACCAAGGGCCGTTACTAGTCAAGAACTTCGGAAATCGTTACCATCCGTCACCATCAGCACCCAGGGCCTAGAATCGGAGGTCCATATTCCGCATGGGGTCAACTTCAATCTCATCAAACTCGCCGTGGACCCGGCCTATTTGCGGGAACTGCTGGCTAGTGACGCTGAAAGTTTGGTCGTAAAAACCCTGCTTGAAAACCGCCAGCCACTTATGTTTGAAGAGTTAGTTTCGTTGCGACTTGGGGAGATCGTTTTCGAAATGATGGGGAAGCCCGTACCGCCCTCCTTACAACGTTTCTATTATAAGGTGAAGGCCGAGGAGCTGATTTGTTGTCTGTTAATGGAGTTAGTGCAACGGCAAGATCGCAGCTTACATTCGATCAACGCCACGGATTTAAGTGCTTTATACGTGATACGAGATCGATTGATTAGTAATCTAGTCGAAGCTCCCCCGCTGGTGGAATTAGCCCAGTTGGCCGGTATGAGCCTGGCCAAGCTCAAGCGGTTGTTCAAACAGGTCTTTGGTTGTGGTCCTTACAGCTACTATCAAACGATGCGCATGAAAAAAGCCGCTTCTTTACTGCGAGAGAAACAGCTCTCGGTTAGTGAAGTAGGTTACGTTCTAGGTTTTAGTAACCTAAGCCATTTCAGTCGTGTGTTTGAAGAACACATTGGTATGAAACCCAAGAAATTTTCAGTCTCCTAGACAGGTAAAGCCGTCTTTTTTAACGCCCATTTCTTGAAGCAGAAACATCAAAGTTCCCCCGTATCAAGTAGGAGTGATTTGTTAAATAGGACAAAGACGAATGGCTTGTTAACTGGCTAAATCCTTTTCGTACTTTACTTCCCAAAATACAAAACAGTGGCGATCACGGGTAGCGCGTCAGTTTGCTTGTTTTGCGTACGCACAGGCTAACCGCAACGCATCCTGGAGCCCCATCAGATCCATGGGCTTTCGAATGAACATTTCAGCCCCCGCCTGATAGAAACTAACCATTTCTGAGTGAGACGCATCGGCGCTAAACATCACCACGGTAATAGAGCGGTATTCAGGTTGTTGCTTCAACGCCACTAAGGTTTGATACCCGCTTAGGTGAGGCATATGCTGATCGAGCAGGAGCAAGGTAGGTTTTTCGGCCAGTTGCGCCAAGCCATCCAAAAACGCTTGGCCGGTATCAAATGCCCGGACCGAATAGGCAGGGATGTAGCGCGTAAAGGCCTCTTCAACCAGAAAAAGAAAATCGGTTGCATCATCCACGATGCAAACGAGTGGAGCCGTGGTAGTCACACTGAAATTAGTAAGGGATCAACATCCGGTTGAACGGTTCGTTCCAGATGTGTGTAGTCCCTACTGGGCAGCCAGGCGAAAAACGACTTACCAAGACTTAGTAGGCGATTCGAATAGATAACTTCCTAGCCAATCGCTAAGGTGCTTAACTCCTATCGGTAGTAAGGCAATGGTACCTCCAAAGCTTGTCTAATCTACTATGATGATAACCTGTCATATGTCGTTTCGTATTTTTCTAAGAAGTACGAAAGGTGGGTAGTATCGCTTTAAACAGCCAATAATGAATCAGATACATCACAGCTTCTTCATCTCAAATGGGAGCTTATTGTGAGACACGTTCAAAGCGAAGATCATCATAAGCATGACCCGTCGTTGAAGTCAGCTCCCGAAGTATAAAACTGCTGTTAGTTGATCGTGGTCCAGAACTAAACTCGACCAGCACACCACTGGCTAATTCGGGATTTTGCCAGGTTATGGCGAACTGGGCCGATGCAAATGGATACATGTAGCCCCTCAGTTGGGGCGAGCGTTCAGCGGCAAACCACAACTGTTGATGGCGCAGACTGATGCGTACCTTCCCAAACCACTTATCCTGATAAACCCCTACGTAAGAAACTACCTCAGTGGAGGCTAAGGGAATCTGCCGCACAAGCTGGCGCTGAATTGAGTCGAGAATCACCTGGGTCGCTCGTCGTACAGTTTGCTCACGTTGGTACATAACGCCCGTGCGATCCTGGCCCTGGATGCCAAGATAACTGTCCACAATCTGGTCGCCGATAGCACTAGCGGCTCCACTTTCCGAATTAGTCAGTACAACCACGCCCAAATTCAGTTCTGGTAGTAAGGTGATGGAGGAAACCATACCCACGTCTTGCCCCGAATGGGCTACTTCCTTGTACCCCCTAACATCACTCAGAAACCAACCCAGCCCGTAAGCGGCAAAATGCGTTCGGTAACTACCCGGATGCTGAACTGGAATGATGGTCTGGGGGGCTACCAAGTCGGCCATTAGTGACTCACTCAATAAGCGCTTGCTCAAGGCAGGACCATACCGGCCTTTGTTCAGAAATAATAAGGCCCACTGACTCAGTTCCTCTACGCTCGAATAAACGCCCCCGGCGGCATCATCCTTCGGCGAGCCGTAGCGAGCGACCACTCGAACCGAGTCGCCAATTCGTTTATGGGCATCAATGATATTGGGATTGGCCTGACAGCCTTGAAACGAAGCGGCGCTTTGGTTCATCCCCAGGGGGCGTAGAATCCGCTGCTCAACAAAGTGTTCCCAACTCATCCCACTGACTTTAGCCACAATGGCGCCCACCACCAGATACCCATTGTTGGTGTAGGCAAACTGAGTGCGAAACGAGGAGGCCGGTTTGATGTAGCGCTGGTTAAAAAGAATCTCATCCAGGGTAAAGGTGGTGGAATCTGGGTCGTGCATCACATCGCCGACGGTGGTGGGTAGTCCACTGCGATGACTCAACAGGTCGCGAATCGTGAGCAGTTGGCTAGCTAAGGAATCATAGAGCTGGAAGTCAGGCAGGAACTTGCGGACGGGGTCATCCCAGTGAAGTTTACCTTCCTCTACTAACAGGGCCACGGCTGCTGCCGTAAAGGCTTTAGAGTTGGAGGCGATGCCGAACAGGGTTTGGGGCGTAACAGGTTGTTTGGTACGCAGCGAGCGCAAGCCATAGGCTTTGCTAACGATTAGTTTACCGTCTTTGATGATGGCTAGGGCAACACCCGGTATGTGAAACAACTTTTGATTACGTTGTATCAATTGATCGAGCTGACGAGCCGTCATGGGCTGAGCCAGGGATTGGATGCATGGACTGACCAGCAAGGCGACAAGGCACATGCTTGACCAAAGACGATTGCTCTTTCTGCGTGGTCCGATCTGGAGGAAGCTTATTTGGTCGGCCATTTGTTAGTTATCTAAAAGAGCGGGTGCTCGTCACCGCCTAAAGATACACCTAACGAACGAAAAGGTGATTTGCCATCCATCCTGGGCGGTGCAAGTAATTTTTACCCTTCGGGCGGCCCCGCAACTTCTATATCTATGGATATTATTTTAGTGTTTCTCGAAACGTTCCCATCAAGCAGCAGGCCTGTTTACATCCCTTCATCTCGTTTTGAAGAGGGTTTAAAGAGACCATATAATCTTACATCAAAACAAATATTCGGTTTCAAGGATTGAATAAAATAGGCGTCGACCCATTCACCCCCGGATGGGCAAAATGCCTCGTTTACAGCCTTCTATGACCATACCCACTTTCTCAAGAACCTTTATGGAGGCTATGTTTTTGACAGTACACCTCGCTTCAATTCGATGCAGCTTCAAGGTAGAAAAGCTGTATCGTAAAAGCTCTTGCAAGGCTTCCGTCGTGTAACCTTGACGCCAGTAGGCAGGCTGAATTTTAAACCAAACTTCAGCTATTGTAAAGTTGAGTTTCCCTAAGGTTAAGGCAATTAAGCCAACAAATTGATTTGTTTTTTTGAGTTGGATACGCAATATATATGCTACCCTTGGCGTAGCCTTCTGCTGTTCGATCCATTCGTTTAGTAAGTTTTCCGTACTCTGAATGGAGTTAGGAATGCCGAGTGTGTTAAATTCATCGGTCTCTTTTAAGGAATGCAGCTGATGGATATCGCTCAAGTCTTTGACTGATAGTTCATGCATTACTAATCGTTCGGTAGTGAGTTCCATAACAAGTTTTTAAGATTGCCCCATTCATCATACTGAAAAAAGAGCGTTTGAAGAGATTGATGACTGGTCATTCGAAGGAAATAGGTAGATAAAATCGGGGCTCGCTCGTGCCTTGGATCTCGGTGAGCGTTTTTACAAATCAACTTTGAGCTTTTTAACAAATCAGCGTCACGGTTTCCACCTGACCTTTGTAAAAACGTTTTACACAAGCGATCAAATGGATTTACACATAAGGGGAAAACGAGCCTTGGTGACGGGCTCTTCTTCGGGGCTGGGTGAAGCGATTGCCACGCTGCTGGCCCAAGAACGCGTCGAGGTCATTGTTCATGGCAGAAACAGCGAGCGAGCCCAGCAAGTGGCTCAAACGATTACCGAAGCGGGTGGCAAAGCCACAGTCGTGTTGGGGGATTTAACGACGGATGAAGGAGCGGATGCGGTAGCCAAAGCCGCTCTTCAGGGCGGGGCTATCGATATTCTGGTCAATAATGCTGGTTTTTACCAACATATGTCGTGGCTAGACACAACATCGACCGATTGGCTGGAGGTCTATAACGCCAATGTGGTATCGTATGTGCGGATGGTTCACCGCATCGTGCCCCAGATGAAACCACTGGGATGGGGCCGCATCATTCATATTGGTGGTGGATTAGGTATCCAGCCGATTAAAGAACAGCCGCATTATAATGCGACGCTTGCAGCACGGCATAATCTATCCGTGTCCTTAGCCAGGGAACTCAAAAACACGGGCATTACCTCGAACGTTGTATCACCTGGAGCTATCATGAATCCAGGGGTTGAAAAATGGCTGATCGAGGCTGCCCCTCAAAACAAGTGGGGCAGCACGATGGATGAAATTGAACGCAGAGCGGTTCAAGAACTCGTTCCCAATGATACAGGGCGCTTTGGTCGACCCGAAGAAATCGCCGGAGCAGTTTTATATCTGACCAGTTCCTATGCGGATTATATTAGTGGTGCAATGATCCGCGTAGACGGCGGAACCATTCGTTCGGTACATTAAACGAATATGACAGCGGAAGAAAGTAAGAAAGGGTCCGGTATTGTATATTCCCACTATGCGAAGCAGAACCGGGAGGGTGAACATTTTGTGCCCAAACACACGCTGAGTTTTCAGTTGTCGGGTTCGCTTATGTTAACAAACGGTCAGAAACAATATGACTCTGAGCCGGGCGCATTTCGACTTATTCGACGTAATCAACTGATGCGATTTGTCAAACAACCACCCGCTGATGGCGAGTTTAAATCCCTCACGATTTACCTTGAGCAGCAACTTATCAAAGACGTTAGTCTGGCGTACGGAATGAGTGCCCATTCCGTTATACCGACAAATGAAGCGGTCATCGATCTAAAAAATACCCTTATTCTTCAGACGTATCTGGAGTCATTGAGGATTTATTGGGAAAATGGGGGTTTGAATAATCCAGACCTAGTTGGGCTAAAACTAAAAGAAGGCCTTCTGCTGGTCGTAGAGGCTAATCCCGAAGTAACGCCCATCCTGTTTGATTTTGTTGAGCCTCACAAAATTGAGTTGGAAGCGTTCATGCAGCAGCACTATCAATTCAATGTGCGTCTGGAGCGCTTCGCCTATCTGACGGGCCGGAGCCTAGCGACCTTTAAACGCGATTTTGAGACCATATTCCATACGTCACCTCACCGCTGGTTGCTCCAAAAGCGACTGGCAGAAGCGCATTATTTAATCAAAGAGAAAGGCAAGAGTGCCTCGGATGTATACCTGGATCTAGGCTTTGAAGACTTGTCTCATTTCTCATACGTTTTCAAAAAGCAGTTTGGCGAGTCCCCTTCCCGAGTTTCGATGCGCCCTTGACTAGTTGAAACGATCAACGCTATCTCCAGCTGCTTATTTCGCTTTCAAACCGTCGATATATTTTCCGTTTTGATGGATGCGAAGTTTGGCAATCATCCCCTGATCGTCTTTAATAAAGTTGATATCGGTATTGGACGTTTTTTTGGGGAAAATAGTAGCCGTCTGGGGATAAATCGAAATTGGTTCCCTATGGGGTTCCGTATGGTTACGGTTTGGGTAAGATAGACATTAAAACCAGCTTTTTATGAGAATACTTCAGATTTCAGTATGGAGTAGATAGTTGTATAGATTGACTATCAGTAATTAGCCAACAACGCTTTAAGGGTAAGTTAAGTAAGTCAGATAGTGTAGTCTGTGTTTCTTGACTTAAAGTAACAGTATCAACGAACAATCACCATCGAATGAACACCGCGCGTCACGGGAATCGAATAGCCGGTTTTGACTAACTCGATGCGCTTGGGGTTAAAGTAATCCCCCGTCAGCCGCCAGAAATCAATCGAGCCCCCCGGCTTTCGACCGTCGTAATGATCGAAGGTAGCCACGGCCAGATACCGGCCCGAATTGTCAAACACCACCGATTCGGGTAAGATCCCATCGAAGGAATAGTCGCCCACTCGTTCTAGAAAGCCCGACTCCGTGTCCAAATGCAAGAGTGTTAACGAAGCATAGAAGCCTTGTTGGGCACTAGCTAAGGGCTGGGTGCTTTGTTCTAAGTTGGTGGTCACAACCCAGTTCCCATCGGGGCTCATCGTCAACCCTTCGGGAAGAACACCCGCTAGGGCTCGCGAGACAATCTGATGCTTGGGCGAACCGTCGCCAGTTATCTCGACGGCAAAACCAACCGCCGTAACCGAACCCTGCACCGATCCCGGATACATGGCATTGACGATCACAAACCGGCCATTGGGGGTAAACTGGGCTTTAAAAGGCTCGGGATCGACCGCCACCGCGTTGCCCCAGGGAGTTAGCCGAAAGGCATTGCCCTGATAACTAAACTTGAAAAAAGAAAGCGTTGATTTGGTCGCGTTTAACAACACCAGCTCGTTTCGACTGGGGTGAAAAGTGAGTCCATTCAAGACATCCCCACCCGAATGACCAGGAATATCGGGCAATGACAAATCAAGTAGTTTACCCTGGTCAAATCGGTAAATAGCCAGGGGAGACCGGTTGGTATCCTGGGGGCGGTAGGTGATGGCTACCAACGAGCCGTCGTTGGTAAATTGGACGGATAAGGGCCGCTCAGGGCCATCCAATCGCCCAATTAGTTTGGGGTGATCAGCATCCGCCAGGTCAATGACGCTGATAAGTTTGCCGGGGGGTAAGTCACCCAGGCGTGGATCGAGCTTGCCTGTGGGACGGCTCCCCCGAGTCTCGATGACCACCGCGTAGCGACCGTCGGGCGAAACGGCGACCGACGAAGGGGGGCCCGTCACCGAGTTGCTAGCCTCAATGGCCACCGCCTTGAGTTGTCCCACCGGTTTATTGAGTGAGATCACCGATAGAGCATCTTGGCCTTCAACGGGTCCCAGATGGCCGTCCAGGTAAGCCGAAGCGATCATATCGGCATCGGAGACGGCCACGATGTAGCGGCCTTTAAAATTAAAATTGGTCCTAGTGGGTAGCGTTTGGCTATTGGTTATAGTCGGTGAAGTAAGAAACAAGACGATAAATAGCGTCCAGTGAAAGTCCGTCCATTTCACCCACTTAAAAGGTTTTGCCATCACGTTCTACTGAGTTGTATAGGTGCAATTAGGTTAGCCAAAATACGAAACCTCAAGCAAAATGCCGTTTCAGCGAATGCCTCATTTAAAAAGCAGATAGATGAAACCTCCATCGTCTCAGGTTGGAGCGTTTTTTTGAGACAATTATGATTAATAACTGTCTAGTGCCCCGCAGCGGCACGGTCCCGCTAGCCGCGCAGGACCGTCGCTACTGCGCTTTACTTTCTAGCATACCCCCAATTATTCGCTGCGTAAACTCTTGACCGGGTTCATCAAGGCCGCTTTGATACTTTGAAAACTCACCGTCAGTAAGGCGACCAGAACTGTGGAGCCAATCGCTAGCCCGAAAATGCCGGGCTCAAGGCTCACGCGGTACTCGAAATCGTGGAGCCACCCACTCATTACCCACCAGGCCAGCGGGGCCGCCAATACGAAGGCTATAACAATGAGCCGCGTAAATTCTTTGCCGAACAGCCATAAAATGCTACCCACACTGGCGCCCAGTACCTTCCGCACGCCAATCTCTTTGGTCTTCTGAGTGGAGATGAAAAAAACA
>CAXTJJ010000057.1:0-17330 GCA_964244155.1 uncultured Spirosoma sp. | reverse complement strand
GGCTAGGGGTACACCGTCAGGAGTAACCCAATCTGCCTTATTAACCGCTGTGGCAATGGCTGGGTTTCGATGAGCTTCAACAACCATGTGTACGTTTGCAAAACAAACCATTCGAGATACGCGTCTATGAGCTTCCTGAATCATCCAATTTTGAACGTGATCGCAGGATCCAACAGAGACGTTAAGGCTAATTAAATTAACTCGTGGGTTGGTAACTTCCTTTGTAGAGAGTGAAAGAGTTTCCTGAGCAAGCATAGGGTTGACGTTTATAAATTACGGGATTTCTCACTTGGTTGCGAGGGAAATATTTATTTGCTTAGTCCAATTTTGTGCTGTAAATCAGATTTTTACGCATGCGTATAGCGTCAAGGTGTTATCACCAATGGCTTTATTAAGTGCTAAGCTGTACGAATTCGTCTGCCTTAATTGAGGTCAATTTGATTAGTAGCTGTCTGACTAATTAACTGGCCATCTGACGGCTACTATAAAGCTGATCATAGTAGATTATTAAATTATAGCTAAATACAAGTATATCACACGTTTATGCTGCTAATATATATCGGAATGGGGTAATAAAAAACTATTTGTTTATAAAAATTTACTATAGTAACATTATATTAATGGAAATAATATTTTATATAAATATTTAGTGTCACAGACCATTTGAATATGGTGAAAATGGAAAAAGGCACTAGTAACGAAATAAGGTAAGCTGTATTCAATAAAACTCAACAAACTGTATTCTTTTCAATGTAAGACCTTTGATAGACACGCCGAACAAGGTAATTCTTCTTGCCCTGCGATTCGTAATAGGTGCGCATCTGAAGGTCAAGAACAAGGCCAAATGCCAGAAATTGTAGCCCGGCCAGTAGCCACACAATACCAAGGGCAAAGCGGTCGAGTCCATTGATACTCTGATCACTAACCCATAGGAAGCGCATGGCTAACGTAAAACCACTCAGTAGGAGCGTAAGCCCTAGCCCGCCGAACAAGTGCATGGGCTTGCTCAGGTATCGTTTCAGGAACAAGAGCAAAAGCAGATCGCTCAAGACCCGGCCTGTGCGCCCTAATCCGTATTTGGATTGTCCAATCAAACGTGGGTGGTGTCGAACTGGGACCTGAATAATACGGGCACCGTCGAAGTGAGCCAGTATTGTAATAAACCGGTGTAGTTCGCCGTATAAACGAATTCGCTTGGCAGTATTGGCACGGAACACTTTAAGCGCACAGCCGTTGTCGTTGATCCGCAAACCAACTGTTTTGCGAATAAGTCCGTTGGCCAGCCAACTAGGAAATCGGCGTAGTAGGCCATTGTCCTGCCTATGTTGCCGGTGTCCCACTACCAGATCAATATCCAGCTCTTCGGCTACCCGAAGCATGGGGAGGATGTCGAGTGGATCGTTTTGCTGGTCGCCATCCATCGTGACAATAAATTTACCCCTGGCCGCGTCGATACCTGCGGCCAGGGCTGCACTCTGGCCGTAATTCTTCTGTAAATCAAGGATTGTTAGCCGTTTATCGCGGATTGATAATAACTCCGCAAGTGTTTCATCCGTTGATCCGTCGTTAACATAAATAATTTCATAATCAACTGAGGCTAAGGCCAGTCTGATCTGGGTAATCAGCGGTTTGCTGTTTCCCGCTTCGTTATAAGCACAGACAACGACCGATACATACGGATTTTCCATGACTTGAGGTTAGTTGAGTGCCTGTGTGCAGGCGTTGATTTGCTGATAACTGGCGACCATTCTGCGTAATCCTTCGTACAGATTGGTCGCTGGCCGATAGTCTAATACCTGGCGGGCCTTGTCGATAGCTGCATGGGTGAAGGGAACATCGCCCGGCTGCGTGGAGAGCCATTCGATAGGGACGCGCTGTTTGGTCAGTTGTTCGAGCTGGGCAATTAAGTCCAGCAGGGTAACGGGATTGGCACTCCCCAGATTGATGATTTCATACCCTTTTACCCGGTCAATAGCCTGACTAATACCAGCTACTATATCATCAACGTAGGTATAATCACGCTGACTCAGTCCATCGCCAAAAAGGCAGATGGGCTGGTTGGTATAGAGTTGATGTATGAAGCGCGAAATAGCCATATCGGGCCGTTGCTGTGGGCCATAGACAGTAAAGAACCGCAGGCAAAAAACATTCAATCCATATAGGTGGTGGTGCCGTAAGCATACCCGTTCGGCCGCGCGCTTGGATAGGGCGTATGGCGAAACGGCGTCTTCGGCAGGGTCGGTTTCCTGAAACGTTCCGCCCGCCCGTACGCCATACACCGATGATGATGAGGCAAATACCAGCCGTTTGACGTTGGCCGCCCGCATGGCATCTAACAGAATAGTAGTGCCGTTTACATTATGGTCGAAGTAAGCCGCTGGATTCTGCAACGAGGCTCGCACACCAGCTAGCCCTGCCAAATGGATGACACCATCGACCGTATGAGTCCGAAAAATCTGACGCAGAAATTTTTTGTCACGTATGTCTCCCTGAAAGAGTGACCAGTTCGGTAAATGACTTAATGACTCTATATGCTGCCATTTTATGGCCGGGTCGTAGCTGTCGTTAAAATTGTCGACCAGTAGCACGTTGTGCCCCTGGTTCAGTAAATAGCTTGTCAACGTATGGCCAATAAAACCCGCTCCGCCAGTGATCAGGATCGTCATGTTGCGATTAATTAAGAATCTGTTTCGGTAACTAATTTTCGTCTCGCTTAAATTGGACAATCGACGCCGGGTGCCTATCGAACAGCACTACACGGCCAACGGTCCTGTAGGGTTCATTGGCTAGCGTAAGCGAGTCGCCGATGTAATAGGCTCCATCTATTTTTTTGCTGCTTTTTCTTAGAATTTCACCTCGTGCGGCTGTAATATGAAACGAGCTTACATCCGTTGCGGGGCCGTCGCCCACTGTTGTTTTGTAGCCATAGAGCTGGTGGCCTATTGTCTGGCTGGCTGCCTGAGTCGCGCTCTCCTGGTAGAACTGCCGTTTGCTGGCGCGTCCCGGCAGCACAAGCCAGTTGAACCCCATCCGAATAACTATGAGGACGGCAATCATGAGTACAAGCCGATTTGGTGAGCTGAGGGTCATGCGCCAGGCCAAGCCGGAAAGCAGTATCGACACAACGGCAGTTTTCCAGAAGGCGCCCGGAAGCACACGGGTGGTTGGATAAAACACGGCTGTCCAGACGCCAATTGATACGATCAGGGTTGTTATTAACCAGATGCGCTCGACCCACCAGCGTCCGCGATCGGCAGGGGCAGAGTGCTCCCGATAGAGGTATGCCAGTACCGTAAAGAACATGGGAATCAAGCCGATCATGTAGCGGCCATAAGCCTGTGGCGATGACCAATAAATGAGTACCGTCAAGCTGAACGTCAGTGCATTGAAGGTCACAAATGTATTTTTTTGTAGAATTGCTCCGATGTCCCGACGGATCAACAGTACCAGCAGCAGTGTAAAAGGGGCGAAATGGTAAATGAACTCAAAGGGAAACGTAAGTAGGTGCAGGAGCGTTGGTCCCCAGCCAAAATACAGCCCCGTTCGTTTGGTACTTTCACTTAGCAGAACGCTGGCCACATCCCCATACGGAATCGCGTTCTGGCTGAAGTAAGCGGCATAATAACTGCCAGTAATAAGCAGAAACAGACCAATGCCCACGAAATGAGCGGGGTGAAACAGCAAACGCACCCGACGGGTATATACAAACCAGCCAAGCAGCGTCAAGGCCTGAAATGCCAGGGGGGGTAAGCCTTTTAGCAGGAATGCCACTGCCGTCAGGGCGTAAGTTGTCAAATACAGCAACCAGTAATTCCGCTTCCGGTCGTAGTAATACACCAGCATCATGGCTGCATAAATCGCCAGCGAGAACGTGATCTCGATTAGTCCCAGCATGGAATCGTAGAGCAGTACCCGCCCATTGGTCAGTGTCATCAAAGCGGCTATCCAGGCAACCGTCGAATTGGTGTATCGACGGATAACAACAAACATGGTGAGCCCTAACAGCAGGAGCGATACCAGCATAGGGAACCGCAGCGCAAAAGACGAATAGTTGCCAAACAGCCGGTAAGAGCCGATGATGAGCCAGTTATACAGGGGTGGTTTATTGAAATAGCGTTCGCCGTGCAGGGTAGGGGTGATGTAATCGCCCGACAGCATCATCTCCAGGGAAACCAGCGCCCGTCGAGCTTCATCGCCCGTATCGAGCGGCATAAAACCCAGATGAGACACCAGCACAATCACCAGGCCTGCACTTATGACGAGTGGCCATTGGGTGATTTTATGCCGGACAGACGGCCGTTCGATTGTTGTAGAGAGATCCATTCGTTACGGGATAGAGTTGGTTATCGTTGCTGGATCACTTTTCGCAGACTCAGCCAGCCACCCACATTGTTCGTCAGCCATTGCCCCTGGTCGAGTGCCAGTGCTGTAGTTAGTTGCGACCCGCCCAGCCATCGTACGGGCAGCATGAGCTGAGCCATTCCCGAAAACTGGGATAAAGGCGTTCGTGGGTCACTCACAAAAGGTCGTCCGAGATTGCGGCTGAAAGAAAGCAAAGCCCGTATCTGCGCACCTGAAGGCCACTGGCCAAGTAAACCAAGATGACTGACCTGCACCCGGTTGTTGCTGATCATCATCAGGCTGTGACCTTTTGTGCCTCCTTTCAAATCATGCAGATCGTCGCGGGAGTCCAGCCAACGAGTTATAAAGGGTGTTCCAATTATGCGTTGCCGGTGTGTCCAGCCATCAACATATTGGTAGTTGTTGAAATAATCATCGGCGCCATTATACAGGCGACTTCCGATATTGAAATTAAAACCGCTCTGGTTCACAGTTGTCAAAAATTCCGCTGTGATCTGGGTAAGGTGAAAGCCGCTATAAGAATCAGTTCGTTTATTTTTCCACCGGAGACCATATAAGCCATCGGGCATATTTTGAAATGCTACACCCGATTTATCTTCAAAAGGATGTTGATAGTACAGGAACCAATTAGCCTGACCGGCATCGAAATCCAGAGCCATATCAATAGAGCCCAGGTGATTTCCAGCCTGGTTTTCTAGGTCAAAATCACTGTACTGCGTTGGATCATAGGGGGGCTGACGGACCAGAATGATGTCTTTATAAGTCTGTAGTGAACTTGGGATTTTACCATGTACGGTAGTTCCGTTTTTGAATATGTTGGAAGACCCGCCCCACTGTGCATAGTGAGTGACGCCCCCATAGAGTCGCACACGGTTTCGGGAGAGGCTGATTCGGACAAATAGGGCCTTTTGGTGGAGAAATGAATGTTGAATAGAGTCTGTATTGCTAAACCAGCCATGAGCATACATACCGTTGAGCGCGACAACACCCTTTGTGAACCCAAGGGGTACATAGCCACGGGTGCCAAACTGGATTTTGTAGACGGGCAGTGCATTACCCGACCAGGCATAAGAACCTGAGGACAGGAGGGTATCGACCAGACCAAACACTTCCCGCCGACGACCGGCATAAACCTCAAAATGCCTGGACTGCAAACTCGCATATGCAACCGGCAGGATAAGCTGCGAACTACTGCCAACATTGGCGACCCCCTCAACGGCGACTTTCGCGTGTATTTTTCGGGGATTCTGATAGTCGCCAAACTGCCTCATCAAGCCCACCCGCATAATGCCTGCAGGGCCCTTTAAGGGTATGGCTCCGTACTGACGTGAGCGAAACCAAAATGGTGTTTGGGTAGCGGAAGAGCCGAATCCGCCTACTTCAACCAGCACACGCTGCTGAGCAGTGGTCGTATCGGGTATGGCCTGGCCAATCAAATCGCTGGCAGCTATGAGACAGACTAAGGAGATAAAAGAAAATCGTAGTCGATTGACCATAAAGTCAAGGGCTTTGAAAACTGACGAGGTATATCGTTCTAAATGAGAATAGAAAAAGTGCTGGTATGCGGGCACTTTTATATAGGTAATAACCGTAATAAAAAGACCTAATAATATATCTTATGCTCCCAAATCTAGCAAAAATTAATTATAAATTAAGGTAAAATAATAAATAGTAACATGAGGGAATCGTTTACTAAACAGTAATTGTGGGTACTCATCAGAAGGTCATTCCCGCCACTGCCTGAAAGTTTTTAGTATTATCGCCATAAGCTTTTACCACTACGCCACCCGTAAACCCATTGGCAAATCGATACAGCAGCCCATATTTCTGGTACGTAGCCGGCTTGTACCAGAGCGGGCGCGCGACATTCCAGCCCATATGGGCCGTAAACGAGAAATGCCCTTGCCAGTACTCATAGCCCGCCAGCAGGGTTCCCTGTTTGTAGGGTTGATAATGGCCTGTCCATTGGTTGATCTGTTCTTTAAAGTAATGATCATCGAGCAGTTCGATGCCCCCCGACACGACGTGGGTTCGGGTTAAATGGTATCCTCCCAGCAGGTTCAGGCCGAAGATGGGATAGCCTCGCTCCGGCGTCTCTTTGGTCGCTTCCAACACTTTCACAGAAGCCAGGGCCAGGACGCGAAACATCCAGCGTTTACCCATGTTGCCGGTGCGCCAGCCAGCCGGATCAGGCAGCATTACTGAGCCCGTATAATGCTGGATACCAATCGCTAATGCTGGTATGTTTAAGCCCTGATTTGGTAGGCGGACACCTGCGTTCGAGATGTGTTTGTAATCGAAGCCAAGTAGTAGACGCCACTTGGGGGCTACGTTGTAACGGGCATAAAGGCCTGCCCCAATAAGGCCGTTTATGGGTGTTCCAAAGGCTACATTACCGGGGTTTGTGGTAGCCTCGTAACTGCGCGATACATAGGTGATGCCAGCCAGTGCACGAACTGAAAGGCCCCACTGAGCAGTATGTAGTAAAATCGGTTCGTAGAAAAGTCCGGCTCCTATGGCCTGACCAAGAACGGCCGGGTTGCGAAAGGAATAAGCATTGACAAAAAAACCGGATCGAAAAAAGCATTGACACTGCTCCCACGATTGCTGACGCATCGATAAATGGCTGTAGCGGAACTCAACACCTATCGGAGTTTGCGTAGAGACTGGGGTAATATGCGTTGGCTTGTTTAAACCCGATAACGTGATCAGGCCGATTTCCCGCTCTTCCGCTGGCTCAGTTGCCTGACCATATAAACAGCCAGCAATGGACAGCATCAACCAAGCTGTTGTAAAAGCCGTCAAACGGACCATAAGTAGTAATGTGTAGATAAGTTTTTCATTTGGTAATAATTGTTCTATATTCGTTAAATAAGTTAATAATATTGATTATAAGAATAAAATAAAGATACAATTATAGGTAAATATATATAAAAATATGCCTGTCACAACACGCTGGTTTAAACTAGTTGACCGATTGTTTTGTGGATGCTGCCTGTTTTTACTCGGCAGCTATTCTGGTAGTGCATACGCCTTTACTGCTCAGTTGATCGTAGCTGACTCGGTTCCGGTGCAGCAATCAGTTAGTTTGCAACTGGGTACTACGGGGCCGGGTGTTTTCTATAACCGGCTGATAAGTCGCCCGCATCGACTGACACTACGGGTGGGCGGGCAGTATTTTGCGTATCATAACCAGATACGTGTTAAAGCTGCCGACGATTCTTACATACAGATCAAGCCCGACTTAACGATTGGCATTGTGCAGGCTAATCTGAAATGGCAGCCGTTTGAGCGCAGTTCGTTTTTCGTTACCGGTGGCCTTGGGTATACCTGGCATCCCGATATGCGCTTTGTCATAACGGCAGAGAATACACTCAATTTTGATGGACTGGAATTGACTCCTCAGGATGTCGGAACCGTAAATCTTGGTTTTCGCTGGCATCCGATTGTGGGTTACCTCGGTTGGGGCTTTGGCCGGAGCATACCGGCTAAACGCCTGGGTGTTGGGGTCGAAATGGGCGTTTTTTACCTGGGTAAGCCCACTGTAAAGCTCGATTATAACGGTTTTCTGGAGACAACCACTATTGATGAACAGGTGCCTGTCGTTGAGCGTAATCTATCTAACTACCGCTATCTGCCAAGTATCAGTGTAACGCTTTCGTACAAATTAACAAAGAGCTACTGAGGTCGGCGTTTCGATTTTAGTAGCTCACCGCTTCGGTGGCTTATGAACATTCGCTTTCTTATCTATAGTCTACTGATTTTAATGGTCCTTGTCGAGGCCTGTCATAATCCGCTCGATGGGGTAACTATCGGTCTGAAAGACCCTATTGAGGATGGGGTTATTGCTTATCAGTTTTATGACCCGGCCGGTAATCCATTGCCAACTACGAATCAGATAAAAATTGCCGGGCCTGATGCCCAACAGGTGGTTACAACATTGAATACAAAAAAATATAAGATTAACAGCGATGGAAACCTGTTGCTGGCGGCTTCTCCGGGCACGGCTATTTCGGCTCAGGATCCCTTTCAATTCACCGTCGTGGTGGAGGCCGATTCGTATTTGCCGGTTGTTCAGCCAGTGGTGCTTACCAGTCTTGATCGGCAAACTCGCTCTATCCGTCGCATTAACCTGCTCAACCCACCCCGAACTCTTAACGCAGCCCAGGGAAAGGGCCGCGCCGAGGCCGATGGGGCTGTGGCGACAACCTTTGAGGTAACGACCGCTGCGCAGAACAGTGCTGTCGATCATGCAACGGTTACGGTTCAATCGGGTACTAAACTTACCAATCGGACTGGGGCGGCTGTTGGGGGCGATCTGGCACTGTCAGTCATTCATACCAACGCTCGTAATGATGAATCTGCCAGCTACATACCAGGCGTCGGGATAATGTCGGCCGTGGCGGGTCGCAATGGGGGACCTTCCCTCGGAACCTTGCGGCTGTTGTCTATAGCCGGTTCGGTAACCATCCAACTTTATAACAAGGAGTACGAATTGGTTCGGAATCTGGCACCATCAGTTCACTGGACTATGGATTTAAATCCAATTGCCTATAATGTGAGCGAAAGGCGGGTCATCCAGGCAGGCGATTCAATTCCCTTGTTTAGTTATGATGAGTTCACCAGTCGCTGGCAGGAAGAAAAGCCTGGTGTGGTGAGCCGTAATCCACAAACGGGTCGGTTGGAGTGCCGGGCCGAAGCTGCCCACACGGCGGCCTACGTGGCGGGCTGGCCGGAACTGATCTGTGCCGAAGGGCCATTCTTTAAGGTTAGCAGTAAACTGGCCAATGTGGATGTGAACTACCTCTGCAAGTTAATTGATGTGACGACCGGCAAACAGGTTGCCTCATTTTATGCTAACGTCAACAACGGCTCGGTGATTCGTATCAGCAACCAATCGAAGAATCGGAAATTGAAGCTACAGATATACGACGAAACCGACGCCTGGGGGAAAGGCACTAAAGGAGGCCTAATGGCCGAATCCGGAACGGGTATTTCCTGCGACCCGACGCCTGTGGCTATCAATCTGGCGGCTTTGCCAGTGCCCCCCGTCATGAAACTTGAATTTTCCTTTTCCTGCCCCAATGGCACGACCCTGGATGAGGCTTCATTACCCGCATTAATCATAACCCAATACAGCGAAGTAGGCCAGGGCAACTGGCATGATTTAATACGGGCGACACGTACAAATCGAAAGGCAGCTTCCTACAAATTAAAGGTTGGCCGCTACTACGATTTCCGGGCCAGTACAGATGGCGGTGCCACCTGGCCGCTGCATCAAAATAATTATTTAGTTGACAAGCCCGAGTGGACACTCAAAATTCGGGCAGAAATGTATTGCAAATGAAAATACTGATCCTCCGTTTCTCATCCATTGGCGACATCGTTCTGACAACACCTGTTATGCGGTGTTTAAAACAGGCCATGAACGGCGTCGAGATTCATTATTGTACCAAACGCCGGTATCAGGAGTTGATTGATGCGAATCCATATGTCGACAAAGGCTACTATCTGGATGATAGTCTGTCTGTTCTGCTGGGTCAGTTACGGAACGAGCAGTATGATCTGATTCTTGATCTACATAATAATCTGCGTACAAGCGTGATTAAACTGCTGCTGGGTAAGCGGGCGTTTGCCGTGAACAAGATCAATGTTCAAAAATGGCTGTATGTACGGTTCAAGATCAATGTCATGCCATCAGTTCATATCGTGGATCGCTACATGGAGACGCTGAAGTGGCTTGGTATAGCCAACGATGGAAAAGGTCTGGATCATTTCATAGCCGCCCATGAACGCGTCTCGTTGAGCCAATTGCCCTATACACACCGTTCATCCTACGCAGCTTATGCCATGGGGGGGCAGCACGCAACCAAACGGCTGCCGGTAGAGCGGATGATTGAACTTTGCCGCAATATAAGCGGCCCAATTGTCTTGCTGGGCGACGAACATGATCGCGAGACGGGTGAAATTATTCGAAGCGAACTGGGCGACGCCCTGATCTTTAACGCTTGCGGATTGTTCACCATCAACCAGTCGGCATCGCTGGTTGAGCAGGCGCAGGTCGTTTTTTGTCACGACACAGGGCTGATGCACATTGCAGCCGCCCTCAAGAAGCCGATTGTTTCGATCTGGGGAAGCACAACGCCCCAATTGGGTATGTACCCTTATAAAACACCGTCACTGATTATTGAAAATACGACGCTTCCTTGCCGTCCCTGCTCAAAAATAGGGCACGATCAATGTCCGCTTGGACACTTTAAATGTATGAACGATTTGTCATTTAGTATTGATCCGGCGTTCATCTGGGAAAATGCAAAGCAGGGGGAAGTTGTAAAGTTGTAGAGTTGTGCCGGGAGACCGGTCGTCTGATGGTTATATTTATCCGTTAGGGATAAGAAAAAGCTGTTGCATTCGCCGTTTACAAGGGTCCCGATCCAGCCAATGGATTGGTCATTAAGTGCGTTGGGGCAAGCATCCCATGGCTTGGTACAGTTCAATGACCAGTTGGTCTTCCGTAACATTATCCCTCCTTTCGGCTACTGGATCGAGCCGTAGCCAGACTTACCGAACCAGGCCCAAACCGGGCGAAAGGCTTTTAAGCGAGCGGCTTCGGCGCGGCCAGCCACGCACTGACTTCAGCACTTATCGACTTATTTAATTTACTGACCGTATCTTTGCCCGCGAAGACTATAATTCGGAGACTGGCGTTTTTATCTACAGTTTCCCGTTAACCCCTTTCGTTTGTTATGAACTCCTTTTTTTGGATAAGCCTTCGGCGGATTCCCGTAATAGTATTGGTGCTAATCGTTTTGGTGAGTTGTAAAAAGGGCGACGATACCGTAGCGATCCCCCAAACCATAACCGACCGCATTCTTGAAGACAGTCAGTTTAGTCTATTCCGGTTTGCTATGCTCTATGCCGAAACCGGAGACGTCTTTAAGGGGGGAAATCTCACCTTGTTTGCGCCAAATGATGCCGCCTTTCAGGCATCGGGTCTAGCAACGCCAGCGGCTATTTCAGCCTTATCTAAAGAACAGGTAAAATCGATTCTGTTGTACCATTTGTTATATGGGTCTGTTGCTGCATCGGCCATTCCAACGGGTCAAAATGCCGTTGTGACAGCCAGTAAGGGCGTTGCATATGTGAATAAGTCATCGGATGGGAAGCTATTTATTAATAATGCGCAGATCATTCAATCCGATATCGCCGTTGCCAATGGCTACATACATAGTATCGATCGGGTGTTGACACCGGCCACGGGAAATCTGCTGACTGCCATTCAGAACACACCGAATCTGACATTTCTGACAGCCGCCGTCGGGCGCGTAGGTGCCAGCAATCCAGCCTTGTTGACAACGCTGAACAATGAGTCGTCAACAAATCGGGTAACTGTGTTTGCGCCAAATGATGCCGCTTTTCAGGCCGCCGGGTATAAAGATCTGGCTGCTATTAATGCGGCTGATTTGCAGGTATTGACTAATACCTTACTCTACCACGTCGTGTCGGGTGTACTGTTTTCAAATCAGCTTCAAACGGGTAGTATCAATACGTTGTTAACAGGAAATAAAGTCTCGGTTACAGCCACTGCGAATCAGATTACGATAAAAGGAAATAAGAATACCACAGCGGCTACAATCAAACAGGCCGACCTGCCTACTACGAACGGAGTGATTCATATTGTCGATCAGGTATTGCAGCCCTAATGATAAAATTTAATTTGTTTACAACCCCCCGCCACGTTTTCGGGTCATTGAGCGTAGTAATAAAGATGCTAGGTTGCTCTGTTTGCATGCGTATAGTTCATTTTGCCATTTTATGTGCCTTGTTCGTTGTTGGGCTAAGTTCCTGTAAAACAGAAGACGTTGCCAGTACAGCTGCGGCTACGCTGGTGGCCAATCAAAACGATATTCAGACGTATGTGGCCGGTAAAGATTTTCAAACTTACCTCGTAAGTCAGGGAATGTCGGCAACAACGACCAGTTCGGGGCTCTATGTAGCCTCAACGCAACCAAACTCAGCTACGGTAGTCGATAATTATGGATCGGAAGTTGAATTCAACTATGTACTCTATGTGCTGAATGGCCCTAGTAATGGGGTTACCAGTACAACGGCAACGAGCACGACAGCCATAAGCACCACGACGGTAACGGCTAAAAAAGTAGACTCGCTGTATGCAACTACATCTGTATTTTTTCCGCTTTTTTCGGGTTCTATGAAAGCGGGTCTGGAAGAAGGACTGCGACGAATGCATGAAGGTGAAAAAACTATACTGATCATGCCCTCGATTCTGGCTTATGGCAGCGGTGCCTCGACGGATGGCAGTATTCCGGCTAACTCGCCCGTTCGATTCGACGTGAAACTGATAAGAGCCCGTACCGAAAACCAACAGATTAATGAGTATTTAGCTGCCAATAGTTTGACCCCTACGAAGGTTACTTCCAGCGGTTTGCGGTTAATTAAAACACTGAGTGCTACCAGTGGAGATACCATCAAAGCGACTTCGAGTGTGACGATCAACTATGTGGCCAGGCAACTACGGGCCAAAACCGCTGTTGGCTTCGATAGTACCAAAGCCGGTGTTGATCCCTATAATCTGGCCGGTTTTAAGGAGGGGTTAGTGGGATTGAAAGCTGGTGAAAAAGCAACATTCATTTTCCCCTCATCGATTGGCTTCGGGTCAACTGGCCTGCTGGACAAGACAACTAATCTGTATAAAGTTGCTCCCAATACACCTTTACGATTTGACGTTGAGGTGATTAAGATAAATCTGTAGTACAAGACAATTTAAATTCAGTCTATTTTCATGCGTAAAATTTCTTTATCCATTTTCGGTCTCCTGTTAGCTGGCGGGCTTATTTCCTGCCAAAAAGACGACATCAGCACCACCGACGATAGTGTATTACAGTCGAATGTGGCCGATATTCAAACCTATGCCGCTAGTAAAGGCCTGTCAGGTACCGCTACCACAACAGGCACTTATTTTGCCTTGACTAAAGCGAGCGGATCGACGGTAAGCCCTGCCAATGGCGAGGAAGTAGAATTCAATTACTCGATTTATGCCTTGTCGCATAGTACCAGCAATGCATCGGTTATTGTCGATTCGTTTGTTGATTCGACCTATGCCACCAAACCTAACTACGCTTACCTGGTATCCACCAATCCGGGTCTAACAGAGGGGTTGTTGCGGATGCACGAGGGCGATCAGGCCGTTGTTTTACTGCCTTCTATCTATGCGTTTGGATCGACAGGGAGTAGTGACGGCAAAGTGCCAGCCAATGCGCCTGTCCGGCTGAATGTAACCCTGAAAAGAACTCGTTCAGAAGATGTACAGATCAATGAGTACATGACTGCCAACAAACTGACACCAACGGAGGTGACACTCACTGGATTGCGGTTTATCAAAACCCTCGATAATTCGACAGGAGCCACCCCGACGGCCAACCAAACGCTGACTGTAAAATATAAAGGGAAATTATTGAGAGCGGCATCGGCGTTCGACAGCACCGGAACCGGTAGCTATTCGACAACGCTGGGCCGGTCAATTCCAGGCTTTGATGAAGGGTTGGCTAAGTTGAGAGTTGGCGAGAAAGCAACAATCATAATGCCATCTAAAATTGGCTATGGTTCTACAGGTAATGGCAGCATCCCTCCTTACGCACCCATGCGGTTCGATATAGAGCTGGTTTCTGCTCAGTAATTATCTGGTAAAGAAGTCAAATAAAGAAGGGGCTGTGTGTGAACACAGCCCTTTTTCGTTGCTCATAAAAAAGTTGTTATCGAATAGCTATACAATGTAGTTGTTGGTTGACAATCAGCCAATAAACACTGTGCAATATGAAATGGGTATGTGCAGGCTAAAATCTGATGAATTAGTAACAATACTTTAACCACAGAGATACAAAGTGCACAGAGGCCTGTTAGAACACTTGCTTACCCAATAAACCTCTGTGCGCTTTGTGTCTCTGTGGTTAAAGTATTGTTACTAATTATAATGGGTACTGTACGGACGAAATTTCGATCAATTCAAACCAATATCCACGTTATTTAAGGCTGGATTTATGCAGATGCCAAGTTGGTTAAATCTTCTCGGCAATTCTGAGTTTCGCGCTTCGGGCGCGGGGGTTACGGGCTGTCTCTTCGGGCGAGGCTTCGATGGGTTTGCGCGTAATTGACTGCAAAGGCTTAAGGTCGTTGCCGAATAAATCTTTCTCTACATCGCCCTGGAATTTCCCTTTGTTAATGAAGTTCTTCACCAGCCGGTCTTCGAGCGAATGATAGGACATAACGACCAGTCGACCACCGGGTTTCAGAATTTCCGGCACCTGCTCCAGAAATTCTTCCAACGCCTGCAATTCTTCATTTACCTCTATCCGGAGCGCCTGAAAAACCTGGGCGAAGTATTTATTTTCTTTTCCGCGTGGGGCCAGTCGCTGTAACGCAGCTTTAAGGTCGTTGATCGTATTGATGGGTCGGTTTGATCGGGCTGAAATCAGGGCACTGGCGGCCGTTCGGGCGTTAGTAATTTCGCCATACATACCCAAAATTCGGTGTAAATCTGCTTCCGAATAATCGTTGATAACCTCGCGGGCTGTTTTATCGGCCTGCTGGTTCATCCGCATGTCCAGGTCCGCATCATAGCGAGTCGAGAAGCCTCGTTCGGGGGTGTCAATCTGGTGCGAGGAAATACCCAGATCGGCCAGAATACCGTCAACCTGTTCAGCTTTATAAAGTCTTAAGTAACGTTTGATATTCCGAAAATTCGAGGCTACAAACGTCAGTCGCGGGTCGGCAATGGCCTGTGCATTGACGCGGGCATCGGCATCCTGATCGAAAGCAAAAAGCCGTCCTCCCTCCAGTTGATTAAGTAGCTCGCGGCTATGTCCACCACCGCCGAAGGTAATGTCAACGTAGGTGCCGCCGGGGTGTAAGTTCAGGCCGTCGATACAGGCTTGTAATAAAACGGGTTCGTGGTAAGTACTCATTCAGAAACTAACCTTGTTAGGTGGTCGTTATTTTGGACGTTGAAGCTCAGCTACTAAACCAATATATCTGCTTTTGGGCGTATACTTGTTTACCAGATACAACTGCATCCTGAATTTATCAAAACTATGAAACACTTCCTTCCTATTGCGGCCATCACGTTACTGGCACTGCCTGCCGCCTGCTCAGGCCAATCGGCCCCGGCAACTGTTAAACCGGGTACCTACCGGGCCGTTCTGAAAACTCGCGGTGGCGATCTCCCATTTGGTCTGGATATCCAACCCGCAGCCGGCGACGCCAAAACATATGCTGTGTTCGCCATCAACGGAAATGAACGACTGCCCATGGACCCTGCTACTGTACAGGACGACTCATTGCATATCCCGATGGCCTTGTTTGAGTCGGAATTAGTGGCAAAGATAGACGGTAATCTGCTCCGGGGTGTATGGCGTCGGCGCAGAACAGCACAACAGGTGCAAACGCTGCCGTTTGAAGCCCAATATGGCGTAACGTATCGCTTCGCACCGAGTGCCAAAGCGGCTTCGGCGAACTTAACCGGCAAATGGGCCACAGATTTTGGCAGCAAAAGCGGGAAAGTAGACACGGTCAATGCGGTGGGCGTATTCAATCAGAAGGGTAACCATCTGAGCGGTACGTTCCTGACGCCCACCGGCGATTACCGTTACCTGGATGGCAGCGTTGCCGGCGACAGTCTGTTTCTTTCCTGTTTCGACGGGTCGCATCTCTATCTGTTTAAAGCCAGTTATGACCCGGCTACCAAAACCCTGAAAGGGGGGCAGTGGGCGGGTGTATCGGGCTATGAATCCTGGGTAGCTCACCTTGACCCCAAAGCCGAACTGCCCGATCCGGCCAGGCTTACCTATTTGAAACCCGGTGCCAAAACGCTCAACTTCTCGTTCCCTGAACCCAATGGCAAAACGGTTTCAATAAGCGACCCTCGCTTTAAAAATAAAGTGACCATTGTGCAGATTATGGGCTCCTGGTGCCCTAACTGCATGGACGAAACTAATTTCATGAGCCCCTGGTACAAACGTAATAAACAGCGGGGGGTTGAGGTAGTTGGTCTGTCTTTTGAGCGGTCGCCGGAGATGGCCGAGTCCGGACCAAAAATCGAACGGATGAAACAGCGGTTCAACATAGATTACCCGGTTGTGCTGGCCGGTACGAACGATAAAGCGCAGGCATCCAAAGTGTTACCCGACCTGAATGCCGTTGTTGCCTTTCCAACAACCATCTTTATTGATAAGAAGGGTCAGGTGCGGCATATCCACACCGGCTTCTCCGGCCCCGGTACCGGCAAGTATTATGATCAATACGTAGAAGAGTTCAATCGACTGGTTGATAAGCTGGTGGCGGAGTAGTCTGACCGCGCGGGCGGCCCCGCCGGGATTTATATGATTTTTCTGATTACTACGATTAATCCAATCGATGTAGCAAAATCATACGAATCTGAAAAATCGTAAAAATCCCGGTTCAGACATATTGGTATGCATGCATACGGTTTTCAAAAAAAACTGTAGATTTACATCCAGAAGTGGCATAGGACAGCAACGATCATGAAAAAAGAGAAAACAGTTGATTTTCATATAAAATGGGGTTGGCATGCCATTTCACGCATGTACAATGCCTATGCTTCCCGGTTCGGTATTACAATGGCGATTGGCTACGTATTACTGAATATCGACCTCGATGAAGGTACTCCCGCAACCAAAATCGGGCCGTTACTGGGTATGGAGCCACGGTCTTTGGTACGGATGCTGAAAAGTCTGGAAGAACGCGGCCTTATTCGGCGCGAAGTCGATGGAAATGATAAACGATTCGTGCGGATTTACCTTACCGAAGAAGGGAAAACAAAACGGGAGATGGCTCGCGATGGCGTTATTCAGTTCAATAACATGATTCGCGAGAAAATTCCGCTCGACAAGCTGGTTGTCTTTATCGATGTAATGAAAGAGATCAACAAAATG
>CAXTJJ010000056.1:0-17440 GCA_964244155.1 uncultured Spirosoma sp. | reverse complement strand
GTCGTCTGTCGATACCCCTGCACGGCGGCTCCGTTGAAGTTGTAGCCACTGGCTGCCAGTGAAGCATAATAACTGTACAAACTCACCGACTGGTTACCCGTTATCCCCCAGGAACCGCGCAGTTTCAGGTCATTGACCGTTCGTTGAAGCCCCTGCCAGAAATTCTCTTTCGAGAGCCGCCAGCCCGCCGAGAACGACGGAAAGAAACTATACTGCTTCTGCCCGGTAAACTTCGATGAACCGTCGTACCGTCCGTTTACTTCCACCAGGTACTTGCCGTCGTAATCGTAATTTACCCGGCCGAAATACGACCGTAAGCCATAATCGGCATCATTACCGTTGTTGCTTTTCGTGCCGTCATTCGCGCCTTGTCCAATCGACTGGATGTCGTTGTTAAAAAACCGCTCGCGGTAGGCGCTTAGAAACGTTTGTGTGTTGCCAATCTGCGAATACCCCAGCAAGCCTTTCAAATTATGGCTGTTAAACTTACGCTCGTAGGTCAGCAGGCTGATCAGGGTATATTCCCGAAGGGTATTGCGCACTTCCGTCAGGGTATTGTTAGCCACCGTTTTGGTGATGTTCGTATTCTTGTCGACGTTCACATACGAATTGGCGTAGTTCTTTTCCTGCGTAAAAAAGCCACGCCCGGCCAGTTGTGTCGAGAAGGTCAGCCCGTCGAGGATTTCCCAATCGGCTTTTACGTAGCCCGCCAGATAATCGGTAGCGCGTTTGGAATCACCCCCGATTTCGGCATACATGAGCGGGTTGTTTCCCTGCGTACTCAGGCCATAGGTGCCATCGGCATATTTGGGTACGGCCCAGAGCGACCCGTGAAAGAAGTAGTTGATGGGATCGACGGTAGGGGCCTGCGAGTAATTGTACCGGTAGTTAATATCGCCACTGACGCGCAGTCTGGGCGAAATCGTGTAGTCGGTATTCAGGCGAATCTCACCGATTTTGCTGTTGTAATGGGTAATGATCCCGGCCTGATCCTGATACCGAAGGCTCAGGCGAGTGCGCAGGGCTTCGGTACCGCCCGACACGGCAATGGTATGGTTTTGCTGGGGAGCCGCCTGAAGCAGCGTTTGAAACCAGGTATTGGGCAGCGGATATTTTTCCCGATCCGTAGCTGTCACATAGGCCTGAATAGACTGCTCTGTGAAGCGGGCGGGCAAGGCAGCCCCGGCATTGGTGTAAGCCACTACCTGTAACCGCATGTAGTCTTCGATACCCATCATGGTCGGCTTGTTGATGGAGTTCTGGATAGCATAATAGCCATTGTACTCTACCTGCACCTTACTGCCTCTGGCCCGTTTGGTCGTGACCAGTACTACGCCATTAGTCGCTCTTGACCCGTAAATGGCCGTTGAAGCCGCATCTTTCAGAATCGAAATCGTCTCGATATCATCCGGGTTAATATCCGACAGCCGTTGCTCAATCCCGTCGACAATCACCAGCGCGTCGTTCTTGGTCATGTCATAGCCACCGGTGCCGTTGTTCGTGCCCGCCGTGTTGCCAATGCCGTTGATATTGAAGGTCGTGATACCCCGCACCCGAATGGCAGTGTTGGAACGTCCCGGCGAGCCGCCCTGATCCAGTACAGTAACCCCCGGTAACTGCCCCTGCAACGACTGCTGAATGTTGGAAACCGGTCGGCGGGCGATTTCCTCCGCCCCAATCTGGGATACGGCATTGGTGAGGCTGTTGCGCTTTTGGGTTCCATAGCCCACAACGACCACCTCGTCAAGCTGTTTATTATCGGTCGTCAGGGACACATCAAGGCGCGAGCGTCCGTTTACGGTCACCTCCTGCGTGGTGAAGCCAATACCCGAGAAGACGAGTACCGCATTGGCCGGGGCATCCAGCGTAAATGTACCGTTGGCATCGGTGCTGGTACCTTTTTGGGTATTCTTGATCACGACGTTGACGCCGGGCAGCGTTTCGCCGGTTTCGCTCTTTACCGTGCCGGTAACGGGCTGATCGACGATGGCTCTTTTCGTTTGCTGAACCTGGCTAGCCAGACTAACCGGCTGCGACCAGACGGGCTTGAATCCAACAAAGAATGATATGGATAAAAGCCCAACGGTTTTTTGTAAATGATTTCTCATACGTGTGACGATGTTTGATTTACTGAGCTGCTCCACATGCGTGGATTTAATTACTTGATTGATTGGGGAGGTATACTGGGTTGCCTTTGCTGGCAGGAAATGTTCAATAATGACATATTATAATATAGTCTATAGACTAAGAGCATAAATTAGCACGAGTTATTGATTCATTTGCCACCCGGCCTGGCTTGATTAGTGTGTCTTTAGCAACCCTATTGCCGATTAAGGCGCAAAGGTTTGTCCTCAATTTTACATTTCCAAAATAATTCTAAAATTTTGATGCTCAATAGTTTACCTATTAGTCTATCGAGAAATACCATTATTACCAACTTAACCTGTCTGTTAAAATACAAGCAAAGGATAATAAGCAGCTCGTTGAAAATAGGTTGGGTTAAGGTGCTTAGGTTCTCGCTTGGCTTTGCCAAGCGAGAACCTAAGTGAGAATATGAGCTCTGTGAGGATATAGAATATGAATTTGTACAAGATATAGAGACGCTTGTCCCTTACGTTCTCGCTTGGCTTTGCCGAGTGAGGGCTATTTTTTAACGGCCTCTGGCCGGTGAATGTCGAATCGGGTTAAAAACGGGCCAGAGGCCCTCGAAGTAATAGCTCTCACTCGGCAAAGCCAAGCGAGAACATAAGAAGCCAAGCGAGAACATGAATTTCAACTTTGTGTTCTCTGTGTCTCCGCTTCGGCGACCGTCTGCGGCTTCGGTCCGATGTGTTCAATCAATTATACAGTCAATAATCGACCTTTTTCCGCTTCTCCTTCACATCCCCTTTTTGCTTTTTTCGGGTAATGCGCTTCTCGACGGCTGCTTTCGACGGCTTGGTTGCTTTGCGGGGCTTAGGCTTCTCAAAGGCCTTTTCAATAAGCCGGTAAAACTTCTTCGTTACTTTCTCCTTGTTCGCCAATTGGGTGCGTTCGGTCTGATGCGTCAATACCAGTTCACCCTCTGTTGTCAGTTTGCTGGCTAATTTTTCATTCAAGACAGCCCGTTCTTCTTCGGTGAGCAGTTGCGAATTGCGCACATCGAAGCGCAGTTCGGCCTTGGTCGCAACTTTATTGACGTTCTGCCCGCCCGCTCCCCCACTCCGGGCAAACTGATACTGCAATTCGGGCTGTAGCCGGGTGGCATCCATATTTACTTGAGTTTTGCTGTAGGCTGAATATAACAATGTACGTTTCCGACGAACAAACCTAGCCGGAGTCGGTTAGTTCAAAACTAATGGATTCATTGTTATGACTCATCATGATCAGAAAATCCTGACCATGCTGGCCGATGCTTCCAGTAGCCAGGTACAACAAAACAACAAACTAAACCATGATTGCTAAAGACCAAAATCAGATTTCACTCGTCGAGGAGACGGTGAATACTTTCGACGGGGCCGTTAGTGAGACAACAGCGACCGACGGCCTGTCACTCATTGACAAGTGGCTGAATCGACTCGATGAAGCCGGTGACGAAGCGACAGATGACATCGCCGAAACGCTTGAGCGCCTACGGGCTGAGATCGACACAGCACAACGCTATAATCGACCAGACAATCAGGAGATTGCATCTTTATTGCAGGAGTTGGTTGAGCAAACCCGAAACGTAGCGACCTCGCCCGAAGCCAGTGCCGAACAAACTGAACTTTCTCAATTAATTGCTGTGCTCGAAAACCTGCATCGGCAGACTGTAAGTCAACTCAATCAAGCTTAAACCACAACTACGAATGGCCATAGATCAGCATGCTTCAAACTTAATCGATATCACTGTCAAAGCGTTCAACGGCACTAGCAGCAGCGTTTCTCCAACGGACGGAATTTCGCTTATTGACAGTTGGATCAGCTTCCTGCAATCCAATAGTCAGCGCACTGATAGTCAGGGCAGCGATGCACTTCTCGCAGACTTAAATGAATTGAAAACGGCCTTGCAGGAGGGAAACCTTGACAGTACACGCATCCAGGATGTAGTCAGCAACCTCACCGATCAGACAAAACAAATGACCGACGCAGCTGATGAAGATAGCAAACCCCGCTTAAACACATTAGCTGAAGGTTTGCAGGGCTTTAACCAGCAGTTTAGCTCACCTACCCAACGAGATGATTCGGGTAAACAGGCACCTATGACCAGTACCGTTGGAGGTGAGTCAACAACGAGCGGTGGTGCCGGGGTATCGGCTTTGGGAGCCAGTGACGATGACCTATCGAATCGTAACGGGGGCACTCTCAGCGTCGATATGGACGACACAACCGGCAGCGATGGTGGTACTACGAAAGCCCGTTCGTCGGAAGAAACTGGTGATTCAGGTAGCTCCTCGACAGGGAACGGCGATAATTCATCGGCTACGCAACGCTCCAGAAGCGATACCGCACGGCTTGATGGTATGGGCGTATCGGGTGGCTCCGGCGATTCGGATTATAGCCAGTCGGGCGGGCGGTCGCAGTATTAGCGTTCGCCAACAGCCATCGGCAGGGTCATTTCAGGCGATCCTTTATCAACGATTTGACCTCGCCGATGGCTGTTGGTTCTGTCGACAGGAGTCTGTGGGCAAACTAAACAAACCAGCCTTAGGCGGGTTATTTATGTAACAACAAACCACCAGCGGCCCTAAAACAGCCTATACGTGTATGTTTTGGGGCTGTTGACAATCTGAACCGAATTATGCCTTCTCACGCATTAGATCAGCGCCTTTTTGAACGCACCAACAGTCTTGCCAGCGAAAACGAGTCAAACTCGCCCTCTCCTCAGGATGGCATCGAGCTGATTAATGGCTGGTTAAGAGTCGTTGCGGGTAATACGAGCACACAGATCATCGAGGAAGAATTGAAAGCGTTGCGGGACGAATTGTTGCTCGACGAACCCGATACTGACCGCGTTCGCGAGTTGCTACTGAATTTGGCGGATAATACGGCTCTGGTAGCGCAAAGCAGAAACACGCAGGAACAAACCGAGGGCAAGCTGGATGGTGTAGCTTTTACGCTACGCACGCTGGCAGGTCTTTGAGTGGGTTGGTAGTTTTTGGGTTATTTGTTATCCGTCCACTGCTTCAACTCAATAACCAGCACCCAATAACGATTACCTATAACCACAACTAACCAACATGTTGGGATCAAATATTTTAGAGGAGGGTATGCTGAATGACACCCTCAAAGCGTTTCGGGACAACAATCAGGCCCCTATTTCGGCCACGCAGGGCGTCATGCTTATCGATGGATGGCTACAGGCTCTGGCCGGTGATCCAAATCTGGAACAGCTTCAGGGCCAACTTAATGAGCTTCGAACCGCTTTACAGGCAGCCCAGCCCGACGAGCCTTACATTCGGGATTTACTGGGTAGTTTGGCCGATAAAACCCAGGACGTAGCCGAGGATGCCAATTCTGAAGGCACCTGGACAGGCGGCCTGGAGAGTCTGTCGAAAATCCTTAGAAATTTTGCAGCTAATGCATAATCCGTTTAAAAGTCAATAAAGTACAATTCACTACATACGCTATGGAAGGAACAGGAACCACACTCGAACACCGGATGCTGACAGATACCCTGGGGGCATTTGGCGAAGGCCAACTAGCAACGGTCACGCCAGAACAAGGTATCTTATTACTTGAAGGCTGGCTCAATGCCCTGCCGGGCGACGTGGGTGCTGAGCGGATCATGGCTGAGATAACCATGCTCCGTGATCACCTGAAAACAGGCCAGTATGACAATGAGAAAATCCGGCATTTACTGCTCAGCATGGCCAGCCATACCTCGACTTTATCCCACGAGCCGGTCGTTGACAGTACGACGGCCCATCAACTCACGCAGTTAGCTCAGGCGCTGCGCAGTTTCAGCAACCATTTTTGATATGTTTACGCACGAAGAATCGACTACACTGCTCGACTCCACAATGGATGTTCTGGAGGGCGATCTGGCCGGCAAGACACCCCAGAGCGGTAAAGGCATCCTGGACCAGTGGCTGGCAGAACTCCGTAAAGCCGAAAACGCGAAGGATATTTCCAACTCGCTCGAGCAACTCAAAACGCAGTTGGAAAGTGATCAGGTCAACACCACCGAACTAGGTCAACTGCTTGACACGCTGGCGACCCAAACCGCCGAATTCAGTACAATGATGGGCTCTGAGGGCGACATTGCCCCCCGGCTCGAAGGACTGGCTTCGGCATTACGAACATTGGCTGGTCAGGTAGGGAATCAGTAATCAACCCAGGTTCACAATCGGTCTGGCAGAGCGGATTATAATCCGCTCTGCCAGACCGATTGTCGTTTATACGTACGGATCTGTCTGTTGATAGACCAATCAAGTTACCAACTTATGCTAACAGGCTCACCAGTAAGTTATTTGGTTAAATAAATAAGCATACCGATCGCTAATAATTTAGCCAGCTACGAATAAATTCATTATAAGTTTCCTAGAAAGACGCCTAATACGACTCATCATTACCAACGACAGCCTCAGCCCATCGTAAATGGTCCTTTAAAACTAACCCGATCATAGTAACATGGCCTGGAACGAATCACTAACGGCACTAAACTATCGCCTTGCCGATCTATACTACGCTAAAGAAGATGCTTACCGAATCGCGAAAACAGCAGATCTAAGCACCGGTGATATTGATTTTTCGGGCGTTATGAAGACCGTTTGGTTTAACATCCTGAACTACGCCAACACCATCGACAGAGGAGCGCATAACCACGAGCTGCTGATTTCATTACTCCAGACGGTAACCTCGTCTGAAGAGCGTGGTAAAAAAGATGATTTTCTGAAAACCATTTTAAGCAACCTGATTGAGGGGAAAGATATTATTGAATCGCCGGAAACGGCCGACGCTCACTGGCAGGAGCCCGACAGTCCCGATCATCTGGAGAAATTAATGAGCAGCGTCAATACCCTGTTACCCATCAGTTTTCTGGATAGAGGCTTGCAATGTGCACAGGCCGTTGTTCGGATTGATATTGGCAAAGGTGCCGGAACAGGTTTTCTGGTAGGCAATAATTACATCGTTACAAACCATCACGTCATTCCTGATGTACAAACGGCCCGCAATGCGAAGATTCAATTTAATTTTCAGAAAGACTGGGCAGGTCTGGACCTTGCATCGGAAGAGGTTCTGTTGACCCCGGACACCAGTCCGAAAAATTTTAAAACCGATGTCACCCTCGACTACACCCTGGTGAAGTTAGCGAACGACATGAACCTCAAATACGGGCAGTTAGCGTTTAGTGACACGCCCCCGCAAAAGGACGACTTTGTCAATATTATCCAGCATCCGGCGGGTGGCCCCAAGCAGATTGCGCTCTATCATAACATAGTCACGTATGCCGACGAAACCCGGGTACAATATTTGACCGATACCCTTCCGGGCTCATCAGGTTCACCGGTTTTCAATTCGAGCTGGCAAATTGTGGCACTACATCACAGCGGAGGTTGGATAAAAGAGCCGGGCGTGAGCCAGGCTGTTTACCGGAACGAAGGTATTGACGCACGCAGAATCAACGAAGCATTAATGACGTTATCAAGCTAAAACTGTGACACCCAGACTTTTATTTAAGTTAACAAGGACTTTAGGAAACCTGTACCCCACACCAAACGACTGGAAGGCCATTCTTGTCAAAGCGCTGGATATGCCGGTAGGCGATATTCCCATGAGCGGAACCGCCTACCAGGTTTGGGATACTATGCTTCAGGGCATCGTACCTTACAAAGAACAGTCCATCGAGCTGCTTACCTGCGTTACGTCCCGGGAGGAAATGGGCTGGAATAATGTATTTCTGCTCAACTTATTAGATAGCTTGAAGGATGCGCATAAGCGACAGGTAACAGCCATAGCAGAGGCAATTATAAAGAAACAGTGCATATTATTTCTGGGGCCAAGCTTATTGATGTGTAATCAGGATGGCCTGCCAATTCCATTTGACAAGGCTTTTTCGACTGAACTGGCCGCCAAACTAAAACAGCGGTCAGAGCCTATATTTTTTGAAGAAAACAAAAAGGATCAGTTGAGTTATATTGCCCAGCGCTATAATGAAATCCCTACATTCACTCCCGAAGATTTAGGGCAGAGAGCAAGTAAATTCTACGAAGAAAATCAGGATGAGAGCAGTGTATTGTTCGAGCGCCTGGCTAAACTCTATTTTCCTATTATTATTAATACTAACCCCGACAAAAAGTTATACCGGTCTATTGAAGAAAAAAAACCAAACACATGCATCTATCGGTATTACTCGTTTGAAAATAACCAGAAACTTTCCAGTGATGCGCAGCCGATTATGAATACTAATGATCAGACCGACGTAGCAGAAGAGGAGCCTAAAACCTTGTTTTACAACCTTCTGGGCTCCTTTGACGCGCCGGGCTCATTGATGTTGTCAGAAAGCAGGCTGCTTAAATTCATGGACAAAGTGCTCCGCGAACGGCCACCCATTGATAAAAAAATCAAGGCCGAATTCGATGATCAGAAATACTATTTATTTCTTGGGTTTGATATTGAGCAATGGTACGTAAAAATTTTATTCAGTACGGTATTTGGCATCAGCCGACAGGAGGGCCGAGGCTTTTCAATCTTCCCTGAGAATATGGTTATCTCACCGGCAAATCAGGATTTTTTTGAAGAAGAATTCAAATTCTATTTCATCACAAATGACCTGGCTAAATTCATTGGGCAGGTATTGGAAAAATATTACGAACTGGGCGGAAAATGAATTAGTATTTATAAAAAATCACCTGCATGGACACGTCCAAAGTAGATGTAGTACAAGACCGGTATCCAGGACTTCGCTCATTCACCAGTCATGAGCAAAATCTATTTTTTGGGCGGAAAAAAGAAATTGATGACTTGATCGATCTGGTAAGGGCAGAACAGATTACGGTATTGTTTGCCAAGTCAGGCTTGGGTAAAAGCTCATTGCTCAATGCCGGCCTTGCCCCTAAACTCAGGCCATTGCATTACCAGATAATTCCCGTTCGCCTGCAAAAACAAAAAAGTCGGACCGACGATGATAGCCCGGTCGATCAGCAAGCTCCCCTGTCCGACAATGTGTTGCTTAACATTGTGCTGACTCAGCTACATGGCGAGTTCAAAGCTTCCTGGCATGGGCAAACGGAACCCGACTGTACCAACGATTTCAATACGGCGTCCACCCCCCAGTTGTGGGAGGAAGTAAAAACACATCCATTTCCAGATGGGGCGACGCCTGTATTTATTTTCGACCAGTTTGAGGAAATGTTTCTGTATGACCAGAAGCAACAGGATGACTTCATAAACCAACTGGCCGAGTTGATGAACGATCAGGCACCGTTTCGGATCATGCAATGGCTACTGCAAACCGACGTAGATGAGCGAACCCCCGAAATGATGGCCTGGAGCAAGCAGCCATTCGTAAAATGTCTGTTCGCAATTCGGGCCGACCGGCTTTTTGAAATGCATAAACTACGGGAAAAGATGCCAATGATTCTGCGAAATCGGTATGAACTTCTCCCGCTCATAGACGACCGTGCCCGTGAAGCCATCGACAGACCGGCTCAAGCCGACGGCCAGTTCACCTCACCAAAGTTCACGTTTAAAGATTACGTTCGTGAGTCGATCATACGGGTATTGAGTGGCAACAAGAATAGCCCGTCGTCTGCCGAATCACCCGACGGGCATACAGAGCGAACTGAGGTCTGTGAAATCGAAAGCTCACAGCTTCAGATTGTTTGCAACTACATTGAAACGAAGATAAAGGAAAAAGTGGCTCAAGGGCAAGAGCCCATCGTAGACAAGGATATTATTCATAACGATCAGAGTATCAATCGTATTCTGGATAAGTTTTACCGCACCCAGCTAACAAAAATTGGTAACTCACAGGAAATTGATAAGGTTCGGACTGTGCTCGAAAACGATTTGATCGTAGATGGTCATCGGGTGGGGCTGGCGGCTGCGAAAATGCGAAAATCACTAGGCGATGATAAGACGGCCGATCAACTGATTGATAAACTGATTGAAGTGCGGCTCATCCGGGCCGATGATACCCACCTTGGCCGTACCTACGAACTGAGCCACGACACCTTAATTGAACCAGTCGAAAAGGTTAAGCAGTTACGGGCAGCTCTGCAAAATCGCATTGCCACACGGAAAGAAGCGACCGACCGGTTATTGGAATTACGCGAACAGGTCTCAAAATTCAACCGGGAAAAAAAACAGCGAAAACGCTTTCAACGCCTTACACTGTGGTTATTTATTCTGGCCTTTATTGCCTTTGGAGCTTCTTTTGCGGCCATTCACTTTTTGGTTGATGGCCGTATCAACTTAGCAAACGCCAATAACGCTTGGGGCACTGATGAGTATACGACCGGTAACCAGCGGATGGCCTATCGGCTCTGGGAGAGCAGCGATAACTTGCTGAAATGGATACCGTGCAGCAAAAGTCTGATTCCATGCACGGAAGACAGTCTGGACGTGAAAACCAGAAACTACCTGATGGTTCCTTTTTCAGGCGCTACAACACAGTTTACGATTCAGGATACAACCATCCATTATGTTGCCAGTCTTTTTCAAAACAACTCGCTCGAGGTATGGCAACCAACGCAGTCTCCTAATCAGACAAATGCGAGTTTTTATGAGAAAATCGACTGGCTCTATGATTCGCTCAATGTAACATCGGCAACACGACTACAACTACGGAACAACCATCTGATCGTTTTTCAGCACGACAGTTTGTTGCAGGTCATTGACCTACAGCAAAAGGAGAAGGTATTCCCGCCGGACAAAGACTATTACCCTTTACTGACAAGTAACACGCTGGCCACCAAAGGCAAACTAACGCACAATGAAAACTCCGTTCTGTATGCCACCCAAACAGTTGTGCTGACACCTAAAGGAAACTGGCTGGCAACAATCGACTGCCAGACACAAGCTCATCTCTATAACCTCAAGGAAAAATTTAGGCCGAACAAATTTTTTGAGACCTACGCCACCCAACTCCCTGACTTTACCCTGGACAACCTGACGTTCGCTTCTTCAGAAGATTTTGTGTTGGTTGACTATCCGGGAAAGGACCGGTATGATCTGCTGAATCTGCATACAGAGCAATTGCTGGCATCCTACCCGAACACGGTCGATGCCCGTTTTTCACCAACCGGGAAGTTCCTGATTACACTCAACAGGAGTGGTCAATTAACGATCACGGATGTCGTAACCAAAAAATATAAGACTACAGTAAGACTCCCTAACCCCAGAACCCGAATAGACGACCTTATTTTTAACCGGGACGAATCGACTATAGTGCTTGTAACCAGGCCTGAGACTCAGGGAATCGCTTCGGCGCAGGGCTTTTACAGTCTGTTTCGTCTTGATTTAACGCAATCTAAAGCCGTCCTAAACACCGTCGATCAAGCAGTGAGTACATACCGACCATTTGGATGGGCAGGCCATATTTTATACACGAGCCATTCCTTGTCAAGCAATTATGATATAAATACGGGCAGGCGCCAGCTTTTTTCGTTTTCGCTGGATTCGGTTGCCAGAACAGGTGTATCCTGTCTGGTCTACACCCAGATAAAATCGGCTACGAAAAATTCGTATCTGTATAATGTCATTACCGGCCGACAAACCAACATCTCCCACTTATCGGAAGGCTCTCCCGAACGCTATGTGTTTTATGCCCCACCCGGCGGGGTCGATAAAAAACTGATCAGGGCTACGTCTAAACAACTGGTTTTTTTTGAGATAAGCCATCTGGAACACGGTATAACCGGCAAGCCCGACATACTGAGGGCCGGCGACAGCACACTTTTCCGACCTGCTACCCTGACGATGGCGGGTCCGCTGATAAAAATGAAAAACCAGAATGATGTTGTGTTATATTTTTTCGTTGACAATAAAAAAAATCAGGTAGACTATGTTGTCAACCGGATCTACCCCATGCTAAGTAAAAGCGACCGCGATGCGGCTGGCCTGCCAGATTGATTTACTGATTCAGCTAGTATACGACCTTAACCTGTGTTCTCGCTTTTCTTATGATTCATCCCGACACCTACGTTAAAAACACGAATAAAGGCTTAGGACTTTTTGCAAAACGGCGCTTTGAACGGGGTGAAATTATTTGGATTATTGACGATATCGACGCCAAAATTGCGCTTCCCCGTTACCTCGCCCTAGATGCATTTCAACAGCGAAAACTGAATATTTACAGCTATCTCGACAAGCAAAATCGAGTAATTATTCCTTGGGATGAAGGCAAGTATGTAAACCACTCGTGTGCTCCAAACTCAACAGGGTTACTGGAATTTGACAACATCAGTATAGCTATGCGTTCCATTGAACCAAACGAAGAAATAGTCGAAGACTACAGCAGTTACTACGGTCATTTCGAAAGCTTTATCTGCTATTGTGGCGCGCCGTCGTGCCGAGGATTTATCACGCAGGAGCGTTCATTCCGGGTTGAATTACGGCTACCATTAGCCGAGATCGCGTCAGCGTTACTTGGTCAACCTCAGCTCCTACTGTCTGTCAAATCGTCGGAAAATGACGTGTTCCTGTCGGCCCTGCAAAACGTCACTTTTCTGGCAAAATCATGAACGAACGAATCAAGTGGCTCCTCATCATACTGGCTCTCGAAGTGATCTCTGTATTGGGCGACTACTTCATTAAAAAAGCATCCCTGCAAAACGAGCTGGCAGGCTGGCGGCAGTTATTGATTGGGGGACTGATTTACGGGGCAACCGCTATAGGCTGGTTTTACGTGATGCGGACGTTCAAGCTTTTCACGATTGGGCTTATCCACTCCTTATTGGCTATTGCTTTGAGTTTGTTGCTCAGTCAGTTATTTTTTGAGGAAAAGATCACCCCTCGTGAGATAATCGGTATCGTGCTCGGCCTGGCGTCCATTGTTCTACTGATTCGATACCAGGGATAAATAGAACGCTGATTCTTATGATTTTTAGGATTGGATATGATTTTTAATTAGTAAAAGGATCATACCCAATCCTAAAAATCATAAGAATCAGCGTTCTATTTGTCCGTTCCAGTAAATCAGCACATTCAACGTAGCCCGGCCCGACGCAATCAGGTCCAGATCACCATCACCATCAAGGTCGGCGGCTTGCAGATCTTCGCACGCCATTCGCACACTGTCGTCCAATGTATACCCCGCCACCGTTCCCCGTTCGTCGGGTCTGAACAAGCGGATACCAACGTTTTTATTCGCGTTGGGATTTCGCCAGCCTGCTACAACCTGGTCGCTTCCGGTTCCCAGAAAATCACCACAGACCAGGGCATGACCCTGGCTGAGAATGTCGGAAAGTATCGTAATTTCTTTGTCGGCATTCTTATCGTCTGCTTTCCTGAGCGCATAGTTTCCACTTTCTACCTGAAGCAAATTACCATGCATGGGTTGAATAGTCGCAATACCTTTTCCCTTATTCAGCCGTCTGATCTCACCAATTCCCGCAACATCTTTGGTTAGCAGGGGAAGTGCATTATTAGCCGATTCAGTATCGACAGGCCGCCACTTCTTTTTACGCCACTGGAAAATATTTCCTCCCTCTTTACCCGCAATAATTACGCCTGTCTCTGAACCATTGGCACCATCTTCCCAAATTTCGAGGTTATGGGTCAGGTGCATAGTTGAATCGACGAGGTGCCGTTTCCAGACACCACGGGGGTCTTTGGGGAACTCATAACCCCAAATTCGGACGCCCCGTCCTTCGCCATTTTTATTACCCAACCCATGTAAAGGAACAACGATTAACTGGTAATTCTCCCTGCCAACCTGCGCCCAGCGCATACGGTGGGTGGTCACTTCGTGGGGTAACCGAACGGGCTCCCAGCGTTGGGTTGGGTCTTTCGGACGTATGAGGTAGAAAACAGCACCAGACTTGGTGCTGTCGCTGGTTTCGGCCGGATTCCATCCCGCCCCCACGGCCACCTCCACGCGCCCATCTCCGTCCAGATCGCGGGCGGCAATGCACACATTATCCTGTGGCGTCAGGTTAGCTGCCATGACATACCTTTTCCAGGCATCGGTTTTGTTTCCAGGATTTTGATACCAGACGATTTCTTTCTGGTCGGCTAGCAAGATGTCTGGCTTTTTGTCGCCATTCATATCACCAATCGCCATTCCATACCCAATACTTATCTGGTTGTCAACTACCTGAATTGTGAAGTTTAGCCCATGTTGCCGGGTTGTATCGGTTTGGGCCAGCAGTGGCGAGGTTAAAAACAGGCACAGAATCAGAGTGCTTTTCATGGCGGTTAGTATATGCCTGACAAAGCCGCTGGGTTCCGACTTCTACCGGCTTAAACGTACCCGCTCTCCCAGTTGCATCACCCGATAAGGCGTTCCATATTGCTCGCAGGCCTGTACAAAATCGGCGGGGTCGGCAGTATTGAACTCAAACAGATCATAATGATGCGGAATAACCCGCTTCGCCCCAATGGCACGGCCAAGCCGGGCGGCTTCGTCGGGGTTAAGGTTACCCGCTACCCGTCGCTCGGGTTTATTGCCATTGATGGGTAAAAACGCCACATCGACATTGAACGGACGTAGTATTTCCACCATGCCGTCATACCAGAGTGTATCGCCGGAATGATACACCCGATAGTTGCCAATTTCCACCACAAAGCCCATGAATTTGCAATGGCCTTCGGCATCTCGTTCGAGTTCATTATGAGCAGCCGGAACACCGTGAACGGTAAACTCACTAACCGTAGTTGATTGCCTGTCGGTCAAGCCTGACGGCCAGTCCGGTTTGGTTTCAAGGCGATCAGCAATAAAGGCGCGGTTGGCTTCAGGGATAATAAACTGCATAGCAGGATTTACAGCGATGAGCGGCTTTAACGTCTCTGCGTCAAGGTGATCGGTGTGGTTATGGCTCGATGTGACTACATCAATCATGTTTAATCGGGCCGGGTCAATGACGCGTTCTGACACACGAACGTGCGGTTTATCGGTATCGGCATATTTACGCGATAGCGAGTCGGACAGATACGGATCGAACAGCACATGAGTGCCGTTGTACTGTAGTAAAAACCCGCTTTGGCCAAGCCACCAGATATGGAGTTTGTCAGGCTCCTGTCTAGCCGCTTCAATGTCGGCAAGCAGGGCTTCGTCTTTTTGAAAAGCTGGTTTGAGCATGATTGTATCCCCGGACCAAAGTCCGGGACCAATAAAACATGAATAGTAATTCATTTAAAATCAACTGCTCTGGACTTTGGTCCGGGGTTGACTTCACTAGATTCTGGCCAGAACCCAATCCAGCACCCGAGCGGGCAATAAACGGGGCAAAATCCACCCCATTAGTTTACCCGGCACCAGCGCATATCGAATCTTTGGGCGAGCCGTTTCGTGAATATCTACGATATGTTTCCCAAGATAATCGATCGTGAACCCCCGATTCTCAGCAGCTTCGACCTGTTTTAAAAACCGTTTCATAGCTGGGTAATAAGGCGTATCTGCATAGGGGCTCATATCTGTACCTTTTCCCCAGATGGGTGTTTTAACCGCTCCCGGCCCAACAATGACCACGGTAATACCAAACAAAGCCACCTCCCGCCGAAGGCTATGTGAAAGCCCTTCGACCGCGTGTTTGGAACCTACATAAGCACTCATGAACGGAATCGCGATCTGTCCATTGGCAGAACTGATATTCTGGATACGTCCTGGCTGGACCGGATGATTATCCTGTGCGCCAAGCAAGGGCAGAAACGCCTGCGTAACCTGAATCAGCCCCAGCACATTTACCTCGAAGTGCTGCCGGATCGTTGCCATTGGCTGATTTTGCAATGGCCCCCCAACGGCTATTCCCGCATTATTAATAAGTCCACCCAATCCGCTGCCCGCTAATCGCCCGGTAAGGGAACGGGCGGCCTCAGTTACGGCTTCGGCATCGGTCACGTCGAACAATAGCGGAACAAACGTATTGCCCAACTCAGCCTGCAAACGATCAGCGTCGATTGACGTTCGAACACTCCCATAAACGGTGTAGCCACGCTGAATAAAATGCTTCGCGGCACCGTAGCCAATGCCGGTCGAAACACCGGTAATGAGAATGTTTTTACTAATCGGTTTCATGTTGTAAACTTACCCATAATACCATTCAACAAACGCGTGAAAATTGACGTTATGCAGGTAAATAAAGGGCGAAAGAGTAAAGAAGTGAATGAGTGAAAGAGCGAAAAAACTGGCGTAAGCAATTTTCACTCTTTTACTCTTTCGCTCATTCACTCTTTCGCTCTTTCACTCTCTAAACTTATGCAGGACATCGAACCCTTTTATGGCTGGGAGAAGTACTATACCGCATCGGAAGACGAGCGATCGCCGTTCCATGAGCGGGAGTACAACATGCAGCAGTATGAAAATAATATTTATGGCTATTACATTCATCCCTTGTGGGACGAAATTGGCTCCGAAACGCTTTATTGCAAGATTCTGTTTGCCAACTACGACAAACAATTCGTGGTGATCGAACTCTTCGGAGAATGGAACGACACGCTTCATAACGACATCATGTATCTGAAACGGCAAGTCATTGATCCACTGGTGCACGAGGATATCAAGTATTTTATTCTTATCTGCGAGAATGTCCTCAACTTTCACGGCTCCGATGACAGCTACTATGAGGAATGGTTTGAGGACGTAGAAGATGGCTGGATTGCCGCCATTCACTCGCCGGAGTTCATCGAGCGCGAATGGAAAAAATACCACCTCGACTACTACATCAACTTTGGCGGAACGCTCGACATTGCCAATTGGCGAACCCTCAAACCCGCTGGTTTATTCGAGCTGGTAAATGGATTGATCGTCAGGAGGCTTGGGTAAAAGGGGAGTAAAGGAGGAGAGGGAGGAAGGGGAAGAAAGGAAAAGGACGTTTACTCCTCCTTCCTCCCTCTCCTCCTTTACTCCCCCCTCCTCCCCCTTTTATCCCTTTCTTTTTGCTTTTCCCCTTGTTTCTGCTCAATTTTCGCCCATTAGCAAAATCCCACAAGTAATAACATGGAAAACAACGAAAAACTAAAAGCCACTGAAGAAGTTCAGGCCACAAAGGCAACAACCGCCGAAAAACTGGAAGCCTTTAAAAAAGAAGCGGGGCAACACCTGGATGCGACCGCAATTCAGCTCGACGAGTTGAAGGATAAGCTGGTCGCACAGGCTCAGGAGCTAGGAAAAGATATTGATATTGACGGTCTGAAAGCGAAAGCGACGGAGCATTTTGAAGCTGCAAAAGCTTCCACCGCTGAAAATCTAGCCAATTTGCAAGCCCAGGCCGAAACGGCGTTTGCGTCAGCATCAGCCAAAGCCGATGAGCTGTCGGATGTAGCGGAAGATAAGTTTGACGAAATGAAAGCCGAAGCCGCTGTCCAGCTAGATGCA
>CAXTJJ010000055.1:0-17574 GCA_964244155.1 uncultured Spirosoma sp. | reverse complement strand
GTGAGTTGAATGACTTCCGTGCTCGTATGATCGAGAAATTAGTGTTTTTGCTGGATGGCAAAACCAGTGCGGGTGCCAAGCATAAGTTTGGGGATGAGATTGTGAGTAAAGGCGTGAAGTTCAACCGTAAGAATATTACGGAGAACCTCTTCCCGGATCGCAACGCCTACCGCGACGAGAGCAGCTACTCGGTTCCTGAAGAAGCGAACCTATTAGCCGATATGAACCTTGATAACTGGACGGACGATGATAAACTGAACCAGATGCTTGTTACGCTGATCAAAAGCTACAACAATCGTCGCAGTGAAATCACGGGTCGGTTCAAGCGTGAACGGTTCACGCTCGAAGTTGGTGACGAATTACCAGCGGGTATTGTGAAACTAGCCAAAGTATACATCGCCAAGAAGCGTAAGCTGAAAGTAGGGGATAAGATGGCCGGTCGTCACGGTAACAAAGGGGTCGTTGCCCGGATTGTACGCGATGAAGACATGCCGTTCCTGGAAGATGGAACCAAAGTCGACATCGTTCTGAACCCGCTTGGCGTACCATCTCGTATGAACATCGGGCAGATTTACGAAACTGTACTGGCCTGGGCTGGACAGAAACTTGATCGTAAATATGCAACACCGATTTTCGATGGTGCTACAGAGCAGCAGGTGGCAGATGAGCTGAACGAAGCAGGTTTACCATCATTCGGGCGAACTTATCTTTACAATGGTCTGACGGGCGACCGTTTCGACCAACCTGTAACCGTCGGGATCATTTATATGCTCAAACTCGGCCACTTAGTGGACGATAAGATGCACGCCCGCTCAATCGGACCTTACTCGCTTATTACGCAGCAGCCGCTGGGTGGTAAAGCACAGTTTGGTGGTCAGCGGTTCGGCGAGATGGAAGTGTGGGCGTTGGAAGCCTTTGGGGCTTCGCATATCCTGCAGGAAATCCTGACCGTAAAATCCGATGACGTGGTTGGCCGTGCGAAGGCATATGAGGCCATCGTGAAAGGTGAAAACCTGCCGAAGCCCAATATTCCCGAGTCGTTCAACGTACTCGTACACGAGTTACGTGGTCTGGCACTTGAAATTACATTAGAATAGATTAGTTAGTAAGTCGGTAAGTTGGTAAGTCAGTAAGTGGTTTACAGGAATAATATTCGCGTCAGCTACTTACTGATTTACCGACTTATCAACTTACCGACTGTTTTCAAACCTATAATCTCCAACCAATGTCGTTCAAAAAGAACAAAAAGCTCAACAGCGACTTTGCCAGTGTGACGATCAGTCTGGCATCGCCGGAGTCTATTTTGGAGAGTTCCTACGGCGAGGTAACACAGCCGGAGACGATCAACTACCGGACCTACAAACCCGAAATGGGCGGCTTGTTTTGCGAGCGCATCTTCGGGCCTGTAAAGGACTGGGAATGTCACTGTGGTAAATACAAGCGGATTCGCTATAAAGGCATTATCTGTGATCGCTGTGGTGTTGAAGTAACCGAGAAAAAGGTACGCCGGGAGCGTATGGGCCACATCGAACTGGTGGTGCCTGTTGCGCATATCTGGTACTTCCGCAGTCTGCCTAACAAAATCGGGTATCTGCTGGGTCTTTCGACCAAAAAACTCGATCAGGTTATCTACTACGAACGCTACGTCGTAGTGCAGCCTGGCGTAAAAGCAGAAGATGGTATCAACCAACTTGACTTCCTGACAGAAGACGAGTATCTGGACATTATTGACAAACTGCCGGGTAACAACCAGCATCTTGACGACAAAGACCCGAACAAATTCATCGCTAAGATGGGGGCTGAAGCGCTGGAGATGTTGTTGTCGCGGGTAGAGTTAGACGAACTGTCGTACTCACTGCGTCACGCGGCTGCAACGGATACGTCGCAACAACGGAAAGCAGAAGCATTAAAACGGCTTAAAGTCGTTGAAGCATTCCGGGAAGCAAACGGCCGTATTGAAAACCGTCCCGAGTGGATGGTGATCAAGATGGTACCGGTTATTCCACCCGAACTTCGTCCGCTCGTTCCCCTTGATGGTGGTCGTTTTGCTACGTCCGATTTGAATGATCTGTATCGCCGGGTTATCATTCGGAACAACCGTCTGAAGCGTCTTATCGAAATCAAGGCTCCCGAAGTAATTCTCCGTAACGAAAAGCGGATGTTGCAGGAAGCTGTCGATTCGCTGTTCGACAACTCACGGAAAGTAAACGCCGTTCGTTCGGAAGGTAACCGTGCGCTGAAGTCACTGTCCGACATGCTGAAAGGTAAACAAGGCCGTTTCCGGCAGAACTTACTTGGTAAGCGTGTGGATTACTCAGGTCGTTCGGTTATTGTGGTTGGCCCTGAATTGAAGCTTCACGAATGTGGTCTGCCGAAGGACATGGCTGCTGAATTGTTCAAGCCGTTTGTTATCCGCAAACTGATTGAGCGGGGTATCGTTAAAACTGTGAAGTCGGCCAAGAAAATCGTTGACCGGAAAGACCCTGTTATCTGGGACATTCTGGAAAACGTGCTGAAAGGACACCCTGTTCTGCTGAACCGGGCTCCAACACTTCACCGGTTAGGTATCCAGGCGTTTCAGCCGAAACTGATCGAGGGTAAAGCGATTCAGTTACACCCACTCGTTTGTACCGCCTTCAACGCTGACTTTGACGGTGACCAGATGGCCGTTCACGTGCCACTGGGCCAGGAAGCTGTCCTTGAAGCGTCGCTGCTGATGCTGGCGTCGCACAATATCCTGAACCCTGCTAATGGTGCGCCGATTACGGTACCCTCGCAGGACATGGTATTGGGTCTGTACTATGTGACTAAAGGTCGTAAGAGCACACCTGAGTATCCAATCGCGGGTGAGGGCATGACGTTTTATGGTACTGAAGAGGTTGTTATCGGTATCAACGAAGGTAAAATTTCCAAGCATGCCAATATAAAGGCTCGTGTGAAAGTGCGGGACGAAAATGGTGAACTGGTCTATAAAGTCATTGACACCGTAGCAGGCCGGTTATTGTTCAACCAGGCGGTTCCGGAAGAAGTCGGCTATATCAATGAACTGCTGACAAAGAAGAAACTTCAGCAAATCATTGCGCTTATCTTCAAAATATCAGGCGGTGCCCGTACGGCTCAGTTCCTTGACGAAATCAAAGAACTTGGATTCCAGATGGCGTTTAAGGGCGGTCTGTCCATTGGTTTGAGCGATATCATGATCCCTGAAGCCAAACAGGGCCTTGTTGAAGATGCAAAAGCTGAAGTACAGGCTGTGTGGGACAATTACCTGATGGGTCTGATTACGGAGAACGAACGTTATAACCAGGTTATCGATATCTGGACGCGTGTGAACTCCCGCTTAACCGAGACGCTGATGAAGCAACTCGAAGCTGATCAGGGCGGCTTTAACTCAATCTACATGATGATGCACTCGGGAGCCCGTGGTTCGCGTGAGCAGATCCGTCAGTTGGGTGGTATGCGTGGTCTGATGGCGAAGCCGCAGAAAAACTTGCAAGGCTCAGTGGGTGAGATCATTGAAAACCCAATCCTGTCGAACTTCAAAGAAGGTCTTGACGTACTGGAGTACTTTATCTCGACACACGGTGCGCGGAAAGGGTTGGCCGATACGGCTCTGAAAACGGCTGATGCCGGTTACCTGACCCGTCGTTTGCATGACGTAGCCCAGGATGTCATTATCAGTGAAGACGATTGTGGTACACTTCGTGGATTACAGGTGTCGGCTCTGAAAGATAACGAAGATATCGTTGAGCCACTTTCCGAACGTATTCTGGGTCGTACTACGGTTCACGATGTGTATGATCCGCTCACGAAAGAATTAATCGTTGCCTCAGGCGAGTTAGTAACGGAAGAAGTTGCCGCTCATATCGACGAAACGAGCATTGAAACGGTTGAAATTCGTTCGGTGCTGACGTGTGAATCGCGTCAGGGTGTATGCGCCAAGTGTTATGGTCGCAACCTGGCATCGGGCCGCATGGTCGACATCGGCGAAGCTGTGGGTGTCATTGCCTCGCAGTCTATTGGTGAGCCAGGTACGCAGCTGACCCTCCGTACATTCCACGTAGGTGGTACTGCCTCTAACATTGCCGTTGATGCCTCGATTAAAGCGAAGTTCGATGGTGTGGTTGAGTTCGAAGAAATGCGCACGGTTCAGTCGGAAGACAACGATGGTAACCCATTGACGATTGTAATGGGTCGTTCGGGTGAGGTTCGGATTGTGAATCCAAATGACCGCAGTGTCGTTCTGATCAGTAACAACGTGCCTTATGGTGCATTCCTGCGGGTCAAGGATGGTGATACGGTTAAAAAAGGCGACGATATTTGTGCCTGGGATCCTTACAACGCCGTTATCCTGTCTGAGTTGACCGGTACGCTGACCTTCGATGCAATTGAAGACGGTATCACATACCGTGAGGAATTCGATGAACAGACTGGCTTCCAGGAGAAAGTGATCATTGAAAGCCGCGATAAAGCGAAAAACCCAGCCATTATCGTACAGGGCACAACGACGTTGACGTTGCACCTGCCTGATAACGACGGTGGTCCGTTGCAGAAGAGCTACAACTTGCCGGTTGGATCTCGTCTGGTGGTGAAGGAAGGCCAGAAAATCAAAGCGGGTCAGCCGTTGGCAAAAATTCCACGTAACGTTGGTAAAACTCGTGACATCACGGGCGGTCTGCCCCGTGTAACGGAATTATTTGAAGCCCGTAACCCGTCGAACCCGGCTGTCGTAAGCGAAATTGATGGCGTAGTAACGTATGGTGCTATCAAACGTGGTAACCGTGAAATCTTCATCGAGTCGAGAGACGGAACGAAGAAGAAGTACCTCGTGCCGCTGTCGAAGTTCATCCTTGTACAGGACAATGACTTCGTACGCGCCGGTGCTCCATTATCTGACGGTGCCATTACGCCAAGCGACATTCTGGCCATTAAAGGACCAACTGCCGTTCAGGAGTATCTGGTGAATGAAATTCAGGAAGTGTACCGCCTGCAAGGGGTGAAAATCAACGATAAGCACATCGAAGCCATTGTTCGACAGATGATGCAGAAAGTTGAGATTATCGACTCAGGTGACACCAACTTCCTCGAAGGACAGGTTGTCGATAAGTGGGCGTTCCGCGAAGAAAACGATAAAGTTCTTGATGCTAAAGTGGTGATGGACGCTGGTGATTCACCAAACGTTAAGCCAGGGCAGATTGTAACAAGCCGTCAACTTCGCGACGAAAACTCAGGTCTGAAACGTCGTGATATGGCCCTTGTGACCGTTCGTGATGCGATGGCCGCCGTTTCGCAGCCAACGCTGATGGGTATTACGCAATCGTCTTTAGGTACAGACAGCTTCATTTCGGCCGCTTCTTTCCAAGAAACGACGAAAGTACTGAGCGAAGCGTCGATCCGTGGCAAACGCGACGTACTCGATGGCTTGAAAGAGAACGTAATTGTTGGTCACCTGATTCCTGCCGGTACAGGCCTTCGTCGCTACCAAAGCGCGATTGTCGGTTCGAAAGAGGAACTGGAAACGATCACCGAATCCCGCGAACAGTATGCTCGCAGCAAGAAGAAAGCTACAGTTTAACCGTTCAGAAATAGTACATGTGAAAATGCCCCGATCAGAAATGGTCGGGGCATTTTTTGTTATAAAGAACTCCCTAGTATGTGAACATAGCAACCAGAGTAGCACAAATTTGCTGGTTGGAAATGTCATCGGGTTGACCAAGTTTTTTTAGCAAGCGCGATTTGTCAACCGTTCTAACTTGGTCTAAAATTATTTGCCCATCTCGCCCGTCAAATTGACAATCAACCCGGGTAGGGTAGGGTTTTCGGGTACTAGTCAATGGAGCAACCATGACTGTGTTTAAGTATTTATTAACCGAGTCAGGCGAAATAACGACGCAGGGACGTGTTTTTGAAATCTCGCTGCCTTTCGTTGGGTCTAGAGAAACCAACCATATATCAAAGCGACCAATTACCACTGCCATTCGTTTTGATCAAAATTATTCGACATATTCTCAAATAAATCGTATTCAGGTGTGTATCCAGCATCTATAGCTTTTTGAAATAGATTATCCCAATCAGCACGTGGGTTTGATTTGGCTGGACGGAGAACAATGGCTCCATCTATAACTTGTAGATCGGCCTCGTTTTCAATACCTGTTTGCTGTAGCAAATTGCGGGGCAGAATAATGCCCTGTGAATTCCCGATACGACGAATGTGTACGTGCATAGATAGCGTTCTTTGTTATAACAAAGGTATAACAAAGAACAGAAAAATAAAAGGCGCGGTAAGCACTTCCCGTGAGTTGTTTTCTTTAAAAGAAACAATCACCGCATCAACTCATCAAATACTATACTTACATAATATAATCCCCCGACACGCGCCAGCCCGTATCCTTGGGCATAATACTGATTAAGTAGATTCGTGCCACCGAGTTTTACAATCGCTTTGTAGGTTGGGACTTTATACGATACCTGTGCATCCAGACTCGTCCACGAGGGTAACCAGACATCGCCTGCCGTTGTGCCTTGCTCATACCACATTTTGTCTGTCCAGCGGTAGGTTAGAGCAGCTCCGAAACGGTCGGTAAGGTTTGGATTCGACAAGGTAATGTTGTAGCGATTTTCGGGCGAGTTAAAGAAATTCCGACCTTTCTGAGCTACTTCTGGATTGCTCATTTTACGTTTTACGATGGGTAAGCCAGCGTTGTCGTTGATGATATTTCCCCGGGCATCACGAAGGGTTACCGTACCAACCTGATGTGTGAAATTACCACTGATCGTGATGCCTCGTCCCAGGCTATACGCTGAGCCCAAGCCCCAGCCATTTACGAATATATCGTTAGAACTGTTTGCATTGATTTGCAACGTTCGGTAGGCGTTGGTGAAAAAATCAGCAACCTGTCCATTTGTGGGTTGATAAAAGCTCTGCGTGGCAATGACGTGGGTATATTGGCTGTGAAAGTAAAAGGCGTCAACCGTAAGCTTACTCTGAATCAGCGCTTTGTAGCCGACTTCCCATGTTTTCATTTTTTCCGCCGTGAAATCAGCCGGGTTATATGTACGACTGCGAAGTTGAGCTTCGGTAATACGTCCGGCGGTAAAATCCTTTACATCACTGTCTGCATAGGCTGGTTTAGTAAATAATCCCGCCGTTTCAGCCGCAAGTTGTGAACCTCCCACCTCGCCGGCCGAAACGCCAAACAACTGGCCAGGCGATGGGTTACGAAACGCCGACTGCCACGATCCCCGAAAATTATGCGGCCCAACGCTCACTACTGCTGAGGCCCTGGGTGTAAAACCGCCTTTAAGGTATTGATTCTTATCGTATCGAACGGCAATTGTTGGTTTTACGGTTGCCAGCCTTCCTGCTTTTATTTCTTTGGCTGCCTGCATGTAAGCACCGTATTCGTCGATGGTATATTCCGAGCCATCGGCTTTGAGTATAACAGCTGTTCCGCCCGTATTCAAGGCGTAATGACGAAGGCTACCACCTACCATAACCTCAGCTACATTGTCTAGCAGGTTTGTGAAATCATACATCCCTTCATAATGCCATAAAGCCGAATTGTCGCGAAGGCGTGTTCCTTTTACTGTGGTTGAGCCGGGTATGAAATCGGTATTATAGGTATTCGCGTACGCATCGCGCGTAGTGTTAAATGAATCAGTTCCAGGTAGATAGCGGCCACGATCGGCTGTGGCGCGCGACTCGCCGATGGTAAACTTATTTTCTATATAAACCTGTCCAAATTCGGTTGCCCACTGGTTTAGAGATTTCCAGCTATTGTTTATGGCCGTAGCCGTTTGGCCAATATTCCAGGCTTCGGCTTGCTGTTGTGTGGTATAAGCTCGAAGAAAGAAGTTATCTCCCCGCAGTTCAGCTTTTAATTGATGGCGTTGGTAGTTCGGAAAGTATTCCCGGAAATTGGCCGTGCGGATGAAGTTGCCATTGCCATAATACCAACCCAGCGACGCTTCGATATTTCCTGGTAATTTATAGTGAAGCGACACGTGGGCACGGTTGTTAAAAACTTTACCGTTGTTTCCCAATACGTCCAGTTCAGAATAACCAGTTCGGGTTACGAGCTTGTTCTGTAAAAGGGCGTTGGCGTAATTAGCCGGGAACGTATAGGCATTGCCATTGTTGATGTCATCGCCGTAGGTATTAACGCCGTCATATTGAAAATTTGTGTTTGGGTTATTAGCAGGTATGTAGCCTACACCCGTAGCAATGCCGCCACGACTTGGGTCGGTTGTAAAAAAGTTGGCGCGGGTACGGGTTGAACGGTCGCTGTAATCATCAGCAATAAAATCAGTGCCGCTTAGCCGTTGAAAATTGACGTTGACCGCAAAGTGTGTTCCTAGCTGTTTTGCATAGCGAATAGCCATATCGCCGTAGCCTTTTGGCCCAAAATCCGCTTTACCAAAGTTATTGGCCCCAACTCTTAATTGGGCACTCAAGCCCTGGTAGGTAAATGGATTTTTGCTTGTGGTAAACAATAACCCTTGCATAGCGTCGGGTCCATAAAGAGCCGATGAGGCACCTGGAACCAGTTCAACACTTTCGACATCCAGATCCGGAATGCCAGCTACGTTGCCAAAGCCAAATCCAAGACCGGGTGAGCGATTGTCCATGCCATCGGTTAATTGTAAAAAACGAGTGTTGTCATTAGCCCCAAAGCCCCGCAAATTAACCGACTTGAACGTCAGGCTCTGGGTAAGCAGATCAACGCCTTTCACATTTTGAAGGGCATCGTATGGACTCAAGGCTGTTCCCTGTTGAAACTGCCTGGTATCTAGCTTTTCGACTGTTACTCCTGCTTTCTGACTTTCTTCGGGCACACGACTTACCGCTACAACAATCTCGCTGGCAAGAACGGCTTCTTCGCTTAACGTGATTTCAACCCTACGAAAATTATTACCTCGTACTACTACATCCTGCTGCCGGTAGCCCGCAACCGATACGTCGAGAGTGAGGGGCAGAGGTTTATTGGTCTGTAGGAAAAATTGACCATTGGCCTGCGTAACGGTGCCAATATTAGTACCCCTAATCGTAACTGTAACGCCTGCCAAGGATTGATACTGATCGTTGGTAACGATTCCGGCAATGTTAAGCTGCGCTCGGGCCGGTAGTGAGCCCAGCAAGGCCAAAAAGGAAAGTAAAAAGAGTTGATTCATCAGTGAGTAAGTGAAAGTAGTTGGATACCGTAGGCCCAAATGCATGAAGGCTGTTTACGTTAACTAAAATTAACGTAAACAGCCTTCATGCATTCAATAACTTACAATCTGGTACTCACTCAAGGATATATTACATTCTTCCGTAACTAATAAGACCTACGTTAAATCACAGATTGTTTCTACTTGTACTTCAGTAACAAAATCTGTTACTGTTCGATCAGTTCAGCCAACATGACTAGAATGTGTACCGTAAGGTTGTACCGTATGTTCGGGGATCACCGACAATACCGGCGTAGTGTCCTGCACTTCCCGGAGCTGCCAGCAACTGCTCATAATAGTTTGTATTGAACAGATTTCTACTCCAGACAAAAATCGAGATTCCGTTAGAAGCCCTGAATCCGAGTCGGCTGTTCACCAGAGAATAACCTTCGATATTTAAATATAAGGACGGTGACGGACTCGATGAGAATGACGAACGATAGAAGGCGTCAACCCCGAAAAAGTAATTCCCCTTCAAACCGATAAGTTGTCCACCAGCGGTTACCTCGCCACCCACAGAACCTGACCATTTCGAGATACCCGGCAACACGCCCCCCGATATGTCTTTGAAGGCTTGCTCGCCCCCCGTTTCTTCGAGCGGTACCGGCGCATTTTTGAAGGACACATATTTACCATCCGTATAAGCAATGGCAGCATTCAGGGTTAGTCGATTGGCTACCCGTACATTTCCGTCTAGCTCAACACCCATTACACGCACCTTCTCCGCATTAGCCAGATAGCCTCTGTTAACGCCTGGCTCAGGCGTTTGTACCTGCGTCTGAAAATCTCTGATTTCTGTGTTATAAACGACCAGATTCAGGGTAGAGTTGGGAGATGGTTTTGTTTTCAGGCCAAACTCGACGTGGTTAACATGCTCCGGTTTCACTCTGGCCAGATCAAGGAGTGTTTGCCCATTGGCCGTTGGTAATCCACCAATATTAATGCCGACGGGTTTGTAGCTTATAGCATAAGTGCCAAAGGCGTTGATCGCTTTCCCGGCTCTGTATTGTAAGGTAAGCTGTCCGGAAAAATTACCCTCCGATACGTCCGTGTCGAACGCCTGATTTGTGTAAACCCCGTTTTTCAGGGCTAGCAAAGCCGGATCGGTCGTTTGCAAGCCTCCATAAGTTTCCCGTTTATAGTTGGCTACTTTCTTATCGTAGTTGTATCGGGCACCTGGTAAAACGTGAATTTTGTCTGATATAGCCCAGTCAAGTTGTCCAAAGGCCGCCAGACCCGTGCTCTGGATCCGGTTGGTGGTACGAATACCGAAGTTATCGAACAGGCCTGGTGTTTTCCAAAGGGCACTGGTAGAGCTTTGCGCAAAGCGCCATTGAGCTGAACCGGCTTCTTCAGTCTGAACGGGGTCAGATTTTAAATCCTGCCAAAGGCCGAATAAGCCCACAACGCCACTCACACGGGATGAAAGCTTACCGGCATACCGTATTTCCTGCGACCATTGGTCGTGAACCGAGTTGCCTGACGATATGGTAAAGACGGGCAAACCGATGTAATCGCGGTCATTAAGTGGAGTCCACTGCCAGTGACGCCAGGCTGTTGTCGACGTTAGCGTGCCGTTACCAATTTTAATATCCGCATTCACCGATATACCACCCAGATTATTGTCGGCTTTTGAGGGTGTATCAAGGTCAACGATCCGCTCGAAAGCGCTCGAATAAGGAAGTTTGTAATTCAAATCGGCAATGATGGCATTGAATTGACGATAGGCAGCCCGTTTGGTCGGAACAACACCTGCTACCGGCCAACCATATCCATTCGGTTTTTGCTCAGACACATCGCCAATAATAGTGATTTTTACATTATCGCTTGGCGTATACAGAAGTTGTGCCCGTACACCAATGTTATTAATGTCGTTGATGGGGAGTTGCGTATGTACATTATAGAAAGTCCCGTTCCGCTGCGTACCGGTAAACGATACCCGTGCAGCAAGCTTCTTACTCAGCGGGCCCGTGAGTGACCCTTTGGCCTGAATGTACCCATAATTACCATAGCTCAGTTCGAAGCTTCCGCTTGGGGTAAAACCTGCAGCCCGCGTAGTGATGTTAAAGGCACCTGCCGTAGTATTTTTGCCAAATAACGTTCCCTGAGGGCCTCTTAACACTTCTACCTGGTCAATGTCGATGAAATCAAGGGCCGTAGCCGCCGGACGCGCATAGTAAACGCCATCGACATAAAATCCGACCCCTGGATCAATACCATCGTTCGTCAACCCGAACGTAGAGCCTAAACCACGAATATTAAGCGTTGTATTTCGAGCATTGGAGGCATACAACTGAACGGTAGGCACCAGTTCCTTCAATCGGTTCACGTTAAAAGCGCCGGCATCTTCAGCTCGGTTACCACTTACAACGGAGATCGGAATGGGAACATCCTGCGCCGACTCCTGACGTCGTCTGGATGTGATGACCACATCGGATAACTGATTCGCTCCCTCTTCGAGTTTAATTTCTACGTTGTTGTCATTGATTACTACTTCTTTAGTCAGATAGCCTACAAACGATACGACAACAACGAAAGGAAGCTTTTGGCCAGTGAGTAGCTTAAATTCGCCACTCTGGTCTGTTGGTCCCCCGTTGGTTGTTCCTTTGATTACTACAGTGGCACCAATTAAATTTTCGTTGGTGCGGGCGTCAACAACTTTTCCAGTTACGGTTGCATTGATAAGAGGTGCATTTTGAGCGGATAGAAGTAGGGGTAAAAAAATGGCCCCTATAAAAAAAATGGACTCTAAAATTCGTTTCATTTTCAATTGTGTTTGATAATAAGCGTGATTTCTGCATCACGAAATACACTTTCCGCAGCCTGGCAAATTCTGGGGTCAGAGCGTATTTTTAGCTGATTTAGTTAGTTTGATAAGCCAGACTAGCTTGTGAAATGGGATTGCTTTTGTATTCTCCCTATTCTCCCGGTTGTAGATAGACTATTAGTGCTTATAGTCTATTGATATAATAGATTATGCAAAACAGTAGCTTATCAGCATCACTTCCAAATAATAGACTATGATTTCAGCTAATTCGAGTGATTATCTTTATTAAAATATAATTAATCTGTAAAAAGTATAAAATATACGTTATATGAACGAAATTAAATAAGTAATTCCTGTAGGCATAAAAAAGCCGGTTAGCAACAGAGAAGTTGCTAACCGGCAGTGAAAGAAGACGAACTGATAGTGTTTCAGGCTGCCCGGCTGCTTTGCGGCCGGCGAAGTACGGTCGAGCGTAACGACTGGGCAGGGTTACGCGATTCTTCAATAACCTGTTCTGATACCATACCCAAATGATTCGCCCGTTTTAGAACGTAATCAAAAGGTAGATTAAAGTAGTTGGACACTTCGCTACGGAAACTATCGGGAAAGCGAGACAAACGAAGACCAAAGAACTTACGCACTTCGGCTTCGGGTAGCATAGCCGCCAGAGCCACCCGTTCGGCTTCGATAAGTAAGTCTTTGCGAACGGGGTAGACGTGTTCCAGACCAATAGAAGCCGCCAGAATATTCAGAAACAGGTTTTTATACATGGCCGACAGTTCGGCGGGTAAGATGATCCAGCCCTGTTCGCGAAACTTGGCCGAGAAGCCGGTCAGGCCTTTTTCTCCGCGAATTTCTCCTGCGATCAGTTCGTTCGGAAAACGGAGCTGATTGGCTTCCGTATCGGCATCTATCTTCTGAAGCCTGAAAACGATGGCTTCAATTGGGCTTTTCGTGAATAGGAGATCAGCAGGTATGGCGCGGGTATTCTCCCACTGATCGGTCATACGCATAAAGAGGCTTTCGTTGACGGGCAGGTTTTCGGAATTGCCTAAACTGATAAGCATTTGACGAAAAGCTGCCAGAAAATCAATCTGGAGCTGATTTGGATTAGAACGTCCTTTTTTCATTCGGATTGAGTTGCCAACCGCTGGTTTTTAAGCCAGTGTCCGGCTCATTAGTATGGTTGTTTGTTGGAAATTGGGGAAGTAAATATACGTAACAAACCGCTGATTACAAAGGCATAACGTAAAGATAATCCGGGATGTTTTCCTGTAGCCTGCTGTAGTACTCCCGGCCGCCGAAAGCCAACATAGTCCATCAAAAAATTAGCCTTCGGTTGCCCGGTGTATTACGACAGACTACAGGCCGCGCTACCAAAATCATCCATTCACTAAATTCTGTAATGTGGCCTCAAGGCAAAACAAATACGAATCTGAAGTGGCTTTATATATTTAATACCGGTCGGAAAGTTTATTTTTACCCTACGATTGCACTTCTCACAACCTGTATGTCACAACGTATCAATCTTATACAGTTTTTACAAATCTGTTCCCTTCTCCTACTGCTTAATCCGGCCTTGCTGTCAGTCGCTCAGGCCCAGCCACAACCTACTGTAAAACCCGCCGGTAAATTCGAGTTACTCGAAACGACGATCAGCGGTATCCACCGGGCTTTTCGTGATGGCAATCTGACGAGTGAGCAACTGGTTAAGGCTTACCTGGAGCGTATTAAAACCTACGATCAGCCCACCAAACTGAATTCAATCATTCTCGTCAATCCGGAAGCTATCAATACTGCCCGTGCGCTGGACGCTGAATTTAAGAAAACCGGCAAACTGCGCCCCTTACACGGCATTCCGGTTATTGTAAAAGACAACTTCAATACCAAAGGCTTGCAAACAACCGGCGGCTCCATTGCTTTAAAAGGGTTCATACCAACCGAAGATGCCTATCAGATAAAGAAACTGCGTGAAGCCGGAGCGATCATTCTGGCTAAGTCCAACATGGCTGAGTGGGCCTTTACGCCCATGCATTCGCAAAGTTCTATACTGGGCGAAACGCTGAATCCGTATAATCTGGCCTATGTGCCCGCCGGATCGAGTGGGGGGACTGCGGCAGCGGTAGCGGCTAACCTCGGCGCGGTTGGCTTAGGGTCCGATACGGGCAATTCCATTCGCGGGCCGTCGTCACATAATGCACTGGCGGGTTTTCGAACATCACTCGGATTGGTGAGCCGGTACGGCATTATCCCGCTATATACCCGAAATGATGTGGGCGGGCCGATGTGCCGCACGGTTGAAGATGCGGTACGATTGCTCGAAGTCACGGCGGGCTACGATCCGAAAGATCCAATTACCAAAAACAGTCAGGGAAAAATACCGAAAACATACACCCAGTTTTTGCGGAAAGAGGGATTGACAGGGGCCCGGATTGGGGTAATGCGTCAGCTAAGTGACAAAAACATCCACCCGGAAATCAAACAGCTATTCGATAAGGCGCTGGCAGATATGACTCAGGCCGGGGCACAAATCGTTGATGTATCCATTCCGAACTTCGATTCGTTGCGGGCTGATCAATGGTGCGCTGACTTCCGCGCTGACGTTGAAAACTACCTGCAAACGTTTGTAAAACGAGACACATTGAAAACGCTGGAGGATATTATCCGGATTGGTGGCTTTTCGGGCATTGTACGCGACCGACTCACCTACCAGCAAACGCATTCGGGACGGGCCAATCACCCCGAAATCCCCTGCGGTGATGCCTTCACCGACCCGCTACGTGTTGCTTACCGGAAAGCTATTGAAGCTGAAATGAACCGACTTAAGGTCGATGCGCTGGTGTATCCAAGCTGGAACTACCCGCCCGCGCTGGTTGGTGACGCAAAGGGATACAAAGGCGATAATAGCCAGGTAATTGCCCCGGCTACGGGTCAGCCTGCGTTTACGATTCCCATGGGGTACACTACGGGCGACTTACCGGCGGGCATTCAGTTCCTGGGCCGTATCTTCGATGAACCGACGGTAATTCGCATAGCCTATGCCTATGAACAGAAAACTCATCATCGAATGCCTCCCAAACGATTTGTTGCGCTTGGACAGTAACGATGTATGTCTGGGCCAAGCTCTGGCTTGGCCTTAGCATCTCAGAATTTAACGGGCCAAGCCAGAACTTTGCCCAGACAACCTACACAACTAGTCATCAGAAATAACTTTACCACATTGTCAATGAATCGTTTTACGTCGCCTTTGATTCGATTACTAGTTAGTCTGCTCATCTTCCTAAATGCCTGTTCTCTACAGGCCCAATCCTTCACCAAGGCTGAGATTGCCCGTTGGCAGCAAAAAGCTAAACTGGTGACCATTACCCGCGATACGTGGGGCGTGCCGCACATCTATGGAAAAAAGGATGCCGACGTAGTGTTCGGTTTGCTGTTTACCCAGTGCGAAGATGACTTCGGCCGGGTTGAGGAAAACTATATCACCTCGACCGGGCGACTGGCCGAAGTAGAGGGTGAGTCGGCGATTTACCACGACCTGCGGGCGCGGCTGTTTCTGGACTCTGTGCAGGCAATTGCCATCTATAAAAAGAGCCCGCTCTGGATGAAAAGCCTGTTGGATGCGTTTGCTGATGGCACAAATTATTACCTCTATACCCACCCGGAGGTGAAACCCCGACTCCTGAAGCGTTTCCAGCCCTGGATGCCGCTCATGTTCAGCGAAGGCAGTATCGGCGGAAATATCAGCGTGGTATCGACCGAGCGGCTCAAAGCGTTTTATGAGCAACGCAAATCGACGTCCTACGTTGACTACAGCGATCATTACGAACGCGAATCCATCGGCTCGAACGGCTTTGCTATTGCCCCATCCAAAAGTGCCACCAAAAATGCGCTGTTGCTGATTAACCCGCATACCTCGTTCTACTTCCGCTCGGAGGTGCATATGGTGAGCCAGGAAAAACTGAATGCCTATGGGGCTGTGACCTGGGGGCAGTTCTTCATCTATCAGGGCTTCAACGAAAACTGCGGCTGGATGCACACGACCAGCTATGCCGATTCAATGGACGAGTATCTGGAAACCATTGAAAAGAAAGGCAACGCACTGTACTACAAACATGGCAAGGACCTCAAGCCGGTGCGTACCCAGAACGTGCGGATTCCCTACAAAACGGCCAATGGGATGCAGTACAAAGACTTTACCATGTATTTCACCCAGCATGGCCCTATTGCGGGGGAGAAAGACGGCAAATGGATTGCTATCGACATGATGAACACGCCCCTGAATGCGCTGTCGCAGTCGTATTTGCGGACAAAGGCCACCGGCTATGATAGTTTCAAAGAGGTGATGAAACTGAACGGCAATGCGTCGAACAACACCATTTTTGCCGATAAGAACGGAACCATCGCTTACTGGCATGGTAACTTTATGCCCAAACGTGACCCCAAATTCGATTGGGAAGAACCTGTAGATGGCAGTAACCCCGAAACGGATTGGAAGGGCTTACACGCGGTCGATGAGATTGTGCAGGTGCGTAACCCGGCCAGTGGCTGGATTCAGAACTGTAACGCCACGCCCTTTACGGTCTCGGGCAGCAGCAGCCCCGACAAAAATAAGTACCCCGCCTACATGGCTCCTGATGCCCAGAACTACCGGGGTATCAATGCCGCTCGTGTCCTGAGCCGTAAAACCCTGTTTACGCTCGACACGCTGATTGCGGCTGCCGACGATCCGCATCTGGCTGCCTTTGATGAACTGTTGCCGCCTTTGTTGGCCGCTTATCAAACCGTTTTGGCTGAAACACCAAATCAGTCGAAAGAACTGACTGAAGCTATCGGTGTACTGAAAGCCTGGAATAAATCGTATGGCAAAACGTCGATTGGGCAGACGCTGGCCATTTTCTGGGGCGAGAAAATCCAGAAGCTTGCCCGGAGCCGCGCGGCTGGCGACCAGCGATTCGATAATCTGTCGCTCACAGCCTACACCATTAGCAGCACCACGCCACAGGAAAAAGTCAAAGCCCTGACCGATGTCCTCACTGACCTTACCCAAGATTTCGGCACCTGGAAAACGCCTTGGGGCGATATCAATCGGTACCAGCGTTTGACCGGTAAGACGCAGGAAACCTATGACGACCTAAAGCCAAGTATCCCCGTTGGCTTTACCTCCTCTGCCTGGGGCTCGCTGGCGGCTTTTGCAGCCAGAACGTATCCCGGCACCAAAAAGCGGTACGGTAGCGTTGGCAACAGTTTTGTGGCTGTAGTGGAGTTTGGTAAACGCGTAAAAGCCCGCTCGGTGGTAACGGGTGGCCAAAGCAGCCAGCCCGGCACCCGGCACTTCACCGACCAGGCCCCGCTTTATTGTGAGGGTAGGTTTAAAGATGTACTGTTCTACCCCGAAGACATTCAGAAGCACGTTGAGAAGACGTACTATCCGGGGGAAAAGTGAAGGAAAGGCCTGTAATGTTTGTTATATCTTGTAGGTTTGCTATCTACCGTTTAGTCATTTCGCCGTAACAGGAATTGAAAGTACCGGAGATATTGATTCCTTTATTGCGAGACGAACAGAAGCGATGGATATCTTGGTTGAAAATAACTTATAG
>CAXTJJ010000054.1:0-17587 GCA_964244155.1 uncultured Spirosoma sp. | reverse complement strand
TGTTCGGAAGAAATCGATTAACTCACCTGCCACCTGTGGATGTAATCCATTTTCGGGCTCTTCAATGCAGAGGAATTGTGGTTTGTCATCACTCTGGTAAACAGCAGTTAACATGGCTAATATGTTGTACGTACCGTCAGAGATTAAATCTTTAGTGAAGTATTCTGGAGAGAACTCTTCAAACCAATGCAACTCGTCACGGTCATCTATCTCGACTGCTTTGAATCCCGGTATAAATAATTCAAGCCACTCGAATATCTCCGATCTCAATACATCGTCTGTTAGGATACGTTTTAAAACGGGTTCGAGGTTGCTAGCATCTAAAGCCAGTCTGCTATCATCTTTAAAAGGTTGTTTTAACAGTTTTTCGTTGTGGATAAAAATTCGGCTAAAGCCATTAATGTATTGCTGGTATTCTGCAAGGTATTTAACTACTTTACGCCTAATGTCCGGTTCAAAAAGGAGTTCAGAATCTTCTTCTGTTTTAACTCCAGTCCGCTGTACAATGTGAGGCTTAACAATACTAAAGTCCTCTAAATCACATTTAAAACTAAAACTGTCGGCCATTGCAGCTCTTCTCCTAATTTTATCCGCGCCGAATAAATTGATAGCTCTGTCAGATACGTAATCAGTATTCACAAATTCCAAAGCCTCGAAAATATTCGATTTGCCCGACCCGTTAGGACCGACAAAGACCGTGAACGGATTCGGCTCAATGAGCTCGATCCGTTCAATGGACTTGAAATTTTCGATGACCAGGCGTTTGATTTTCATAGCACAGGGCACAAACAGGCTCCGGCTGTTTGACCAAAATGAACAGCCGGAGCCTGTTTGTGACTTTTAATAATCCGTTACACCTACTGACAGGGGCAGTCCGTTCAGGGCCTGGGTTAATTGCTCAGCATTGGGTGCCGTGCCGTGCCATTTGTAATTGCCTACCATGTATTCGACGCCGAAACCCATTTCGGTATGCATCAGGATCATCGTTGGTACGTCGGGGTTTTCCTGCGCTTTTTTGAGTGTCCGAATGACATCGCCGATGTCATTACCTTCCATTTCGTCGACAAACCAGCCAAAGGCACGGTACTTATCTGCCAGATCACGGTTGCTGTTGACGTTGTCGGTGGTGCCGTCAATCTGCGCGTGATTGAGGTCGATGATAGCGGTTAGGTTGCCAAGCTTTTTGTTAGGGGCAAATTGTGCCGCTTCCCAAACCTGACCTTCCTGCTGTTCGCCATCGCCCATCAATACGTAGACGTGGCTTTTATCGCCGTTCAGTTTTTTCGAATAAGCCGCACCGCTGGCTACCGACAAACCCTGTCCCAGTGAACCTGAGGCAATACGGATACCAGGCAGATGCTCGGCTGTGGTTGGGTGACCTTGTAAACGGCTGTCGAGCTTACGGAACGTAGCTAGTTCGGCAATCGGAAAGTAGCCCGCCCGTGCTAACACGGAATAAAACACAGGTGAAATGTGCCCGTTTGACAGGAAGAAAAGGTCTTCATCACGGCCGTCCATATCGAAAATAGGGGTGCCATTGGCGTCCCGTTTCAGGTTCATTACCTCAAAATACAGAGCGACTAAAAAATCGGTGCAGCCTAATGAGCCGCCGGGGTGACCAGAGTTAACGGCCGCAACCATGCGGAGGATGTCGCGCCGAACGGCGGTTGCTGTTTGTTCGAGTTGTTCTATTTCCATGTAGTAGTGCGGGTAGATATCCGCTTTTTTAATCAAGAATAACGGGTTTTAGGCCGTGACTAGGGTAAAATCTGTGCTGCGTGATTTTTCGTGTCTATTTTACTGATGATGTCGGTGATGATGCCGTTTTCATCAATGAGAAAAGTGGTGCGGACTGTGCCCATATACGTTCGTCCGTACATGGATTTTTCTTTCCATACACCATAGGCTTCGGCTACCTGCATGTTGGTGTCGGCTACGAGTGTGAATGGTAAGTCAAATTTACTGATGAATTTCTGGTGCGACTTCTGGTCATCTACACTGACGCCCAAAACTTCGTACCCTGCCGCCCGCAAATCGGCGTAGTTATCGCGCAGACTACAGGCCTGAGCGGTGCAACCCGGCGTGTTATCTTTAGGATAAAAATACAAGACTACCTTTTTACCCCGATAATCAGACAGTTTTATTGGCTGACCGTTCTGGTCTGTGCTCGTAAAATCAGGGGCATTGTCGCCAATGGTCAAACTCATGCTGGTTTAGGTTTGTGGTAATCGGTTTATGGTATACGACGGACCGCCGTAAACCATAAACCGATTACCGTAAATCTATCTTCTCTTACGCCCTTTCTTTGGGGCGGCTTTTTTGCGTACTACTGGCCGGGGCACATCAATCGTTGTGCTGTCGGAACCGATGTTGCCGGAGCGGTCTTTGACTTGAACAAGTACCTCAGCACCGTCTTCAAACGGCTCGTCTGGATTCAGTTTATCCGACCAGAGCAAAGCCCGTTTATAATCGTACTGCATCAATACCCACTCACCGTTAACCAACGCCCGAAACTCGGAAATTCCCGAAAGGTCATCCCTTATTTTGGCTGTAATGCCCTTGGGGGTAGCGCTCAAAATTTCAACCGTCGGTGGGGTAGCATCTGTCATCAATTGAAAGCGCCCCAGCGAACGGGTTTTAAATTCAATCTTCCCTTTGTTCCACTTACCTCCCAAAAAGCTTTCCCGACCGCCACTTATCCAATAGGCTTTAGTGCGCATGGTATCAATAGCAATTGGATAATTTGGAACATACTGAACTGTCAAAGACTCATTGAGCGGAATAGTTGGCTGGTTTATTTCGACACCACCTCCCGGCAACGCGCGCATGGCCAGATGTAATGTGTCAAATAACGTTTTCGGACTGAATTCGAGCCGGGTGTTCCCATCGGTAACTGCCTCAGCCCGGCCCGGTATGACTCGTTTTTTGAAATTCGTCCGTATCACACCCCGGCCAAATTGAACCGAATCGGGTAAAGCGTGACGCAAATCTATAAGATAAACAGCTTGATTGTTACGAATATAACTAACCGGTTGCTCCGTTACCGTTCGGCCTGTGATCAGTTTGGCTACCGGTGTCTGGCCTGCCTGTATATTCCTAAGCGTTATTTTCAATACGTTTTCGTCGGTTGTAACACTGGCATCGGTCTCTCCGCTCATAGCTTCCGATGAATAACCGGCAGGCTGAACGGCTATTGAATCCATTCGAGGTGGGTTTGTCGTTACTTCGGGTAAAACCGTAAACGTCAGTCTGGCCGAGTGGTCGTAAGCATCGTAGAGGATTAATGTAACTTCGTGCGGTTGTCCATCCAGCAGAGGCAAACGCCCCCGGTATGTGGCATTACTTTGCAGTTTATATAAATTCAGAATATTTCCGTCAGCAATGTATCCCCGATGGTAGCGTTGCCCGGTCATTTGCTCCACTTCATAATTTTCGTGGATGTTCATAAATCGGGTTTGCTCATTCGGGAAGCTGTTCATATTATAGGCAAACACCTCGCGTCCATCGAGCCTTACTTCCAGACAGCTTATCCCATTTCGGTAGGGAGAGCCACTGGTTTTATCATAAGCTAACACCTCAAGCCCAACGAGTCCCGATGCGGTTATGGGCTTCGTAATGATGTACGAACCATCAGACTGACGAGTAGGCGCATAACTGACGCGCTGGTACTCGCCATTGATGCGCGAGGTTGGCGTCATTGTTTTCAGGGCAATACGCTCGAAATAAGGTGGCACGTTGTCCTGAATTTCCGAAAAACCATATAATAGCGGGTTGATTAGATTGTCTTTGGCGTCGCGGATTTCGAAGTGAAGGTGCGGCCCGCCGGAACCACCCGTGTTGCCTGATGCGGCTACTACATCGCCCTGTTTGACCGGGAACTGACCCGGTTGCGGACGCAGGTCTATTTCAAAGGTTTTCTTCTCGTACTGTTGCTCCCGAAGAAAAACGCCGAGTGTATCTTTCAGCGCTTTCAGGTGGCCATAAACGGTGGTTAGCCCGTTCGGGTGTTTAATGAAAACAACATTGCCGTACCCCCCCGTAAAAACGGCAATCCGCGATACATAGCCGTCGGCTGCGGCATGGACATCCAGCCCTTCGCGGCCACCGGTACGTATATCCAAACCCGCATGAAAGTGATTGGGGCGCAAATCGCCCATCCCGCCCGATAGCGAGTTGGCACCACCGGGTTGGATCGGAAATTGAAAATAACCGTTCTCGATCGTGCCGGGTTGAATGTAGCCTGTTTGGGTCGTTGCGTTTTTTACTGTTGTATTCACACTGGTTTGACCCAGTGCCAAACCCGAACTTAACAAAGTGGCTGCTACCCAACTATAAATTAGTAATTGTCTCAAAAGGTAAATTAATTGAACAGGTTAGCGTCAGTCAGGCTCAAAACCTATGGCCTAACAAATCTATAACGCTCATTTTACGTCAAACGTCAGCATAGGGTTGTCTTCAATAAAAGCGGTCAGCCGGTCGCCGACTTGTACAGGGCCAACGCCTTTGGGTGTTCCGGTAAACAAAATATCGCCCTGCTGCAGCAGAAAATAACGAGATACAAATGAGATCAGGTAATCGATCTTGAACAGCATCAGACTTGTATTACCCTGTTGACGGGTTTCTCCGTTCACATCCAGGTGGAAGTTCAGGTTATGTAAATCGGGAAAGTCTGTCTTGGGTACGAAGCCTGAGATAGGCGCAGAACCGTTGAAGCCTTTGGCCAGCTCCCAGGGTAAGCCTTTTGCCTTCAGCTTGCTCTGTACATCGCGGGCTGTGAAATCAATACCAACGCCAATTTCGTCGTAGTATTTATGGGCGAATTTCTGGTCAATATTTTTACCGACCCGGTTGATTTTCACCAGAATTTCAACTTCATGATGAACATCGCTGGAGAATTCGGGGTAGAAAAAAGGCTCATGTTTCAACGGGATAGCCGTTTCTGGCTTCATGAAAATGACGGGGTCCTCGGGCTGTTCGTTATTCAGTTCCTTTATGTGGTCGACGTAATTTCTACCAACGCAAATAATTTTCATAGAGCAACGCGGACATCTGTCCGCTCTTATGAGGTAAAAAGCGGATAGGATGTCCGCGTTACTTAAACTTTTTATACAGCCACAAATCTAAGGACTAAAGAGGGGGCGACCGCACCAGTATAGAAAAATTTGAACAATTCTGGTACTTTGCACGTCATATAACGTCAGAATACTCTACCAAACAATACACAAACAAATGAGAAAAGTCATAATTATCATGTTGTCTCTCGCTTTTGCTGTCACAGCTTGCGAGAAGGTGCCCTTAACAGGCCGTAAGCAACTGATCTTAGTACCTAATAACGACATGCTTTCGATGAGTTTTACTCAGTACAAGGCATTTCTAGATACGAGCCGGGTCGTGCCTACTTCCAGCGGAGATGCTGAAATGGTAAATCGGGTTGGTAACCGTATTCGCCAAGCTGTTGAAAGCTACATGAATAGCAACGGCTATGGCAAACGACTGGAAGGTTTCCAGTGGGAGTATCACCTGGTACAAAGCAATCAGGTGAACGCCTGGTGTATGCCGGGGGGGAAAATTGTAGTCTACTCCGGTATTTTACCCTATACACAAAATGAAGCTGGTTTAGCTACTGTATTAGGCCATGAAGTGTCGCACGCTATTGCCGAACATGGTAATGAGCGTATGAGCGAAGGACTGGTAGCTAACGGCTTGTTGCAAGCTGGTCAGGTAGCCACTGGCATTGGCACATCTGGTAAAAGTGCTCAGACCCAAGCCATATTTCAGCAAGCCTTTGGTGTTGTTGGACCTCTAGCCTATCAATATGGTGTTGGTCTGCCACATAGCCGCAAACAGGAGTCGGAAGCTGATCACCTTGGCCTGATTTTTATGTCGATGGCAGGATATGACCCTCGGGAAGCTATTACCTTCTGGACACGTATGGCAAAAGCAGGTGGTGGAAAAGCCCCCGCTGAATTTCTCTCGGATCACCCATCTGATGCACGCCGAATTGATGATTTACAAAAACTATTACCGGACGCACAGAAATATTATGCCAGCGCTCGTCGATAGAATTAACTGAGGGTATATTAAAAAAGCCGAAGCTCACACTTCGGCTTTTTTAATGCTAAGTCTCCGACAGCATCTGGCTATCGGTGTAACAAATACATTTTTAATGCCGACAGCATCCTGCTGTCGGCGACATTACAACGCTGCAATCACCTGACGTACTTTCTCAGCAGCTTCTTTCAAGAGCACTGCCGATTGTACTTTCAGGCCTGATTCGTCAATGATTTTAGCGCCTTCTTCGGCGTTGGTGCCTTGCAGGCGAACGATAATTGGAACCGGAATATCGCCGATAGCCTTATAGGCTTCAACAACACCTGTGGCCACTCGGTCGCAACGAACAATACCACCGAAGATATTGATCAAAATTGCTTTTACGTTTGGATCTTTCAGGATAATCCGGAAACCGGCTTCAACGGTCTTAGCGTTCGCTCCACCCCCAACATCCAGGAAGTTGGCTGGTTCACCACCCGATAGTTTGATAATATCCATCGTCGCCATAGCCAGACCAGCACCATTCACCATACAACCCACGTTACCGTCGAGTTTCACATAGTTGAGGTCATTGGCAGAGGCTTCTACTTCGAGGGGATCTTCCTCGGCCAGATCGCGCATGGCTTTCAGGTCGAGGTGACGGTATAGCGCGTTGTCGTCCAGATTTACTTTGGCATCAACGGCCAGAATTTTATTGTCCGATGTTTTCAAAACCGGGTTGATTTCAAACATCGACGCATCGGTATCTACATAGGCTTTGTAAAGGGCGGTTACAAACTTAACCATCTCTTTGAACGCTTCGCCTTCCAATCCTAATCCAAAAGCTACTTTACGTGCCTGGAACGGTTGCAGGCCAACGGCCGGATCAATCCATTCCTTAACGATTTTCTCGGGGCTGTGTTCGGCAACTTCCTCAATGTCCATACCGCCTTCGGTACTTGCCATGATGACATTACACGCTTTTGTGCGGTCGAGCAAAATGCCGATGTACATTTCTTTCGGTTCCGAAACGCCTGGATAATAGACATCCTCGGCGATCAGAACTTTATTAACGCGCTTGCCTTCCGGACCCGTCTGATGGGTAACCAGCACATTGCCAATTAGATTTTTAGTGATGTCGCGAACGGCATCAACCGATTTGGCCAAAGCAACACCACGTTGCTCAGAACCAACGATCTGGCCTTTGCCGCGCCCACCAGCGTGAATCTGAGATTTTACAACCACAAACTTTTGACCTGACTGGGCGATCAGGAGCTTGGCGGCTTCAACGGCTTTCTCGGGCGACTCAGCAACGATACCCTCTTGGATGCGGACACCGTACTTTTTGAGAATTTCTTTGCCCTGATACTCGTGTATATTCATGACAACTGCAACAAGGAGGATTGGAAATCGTATTTTTGTGCGGCAAGTTAACATGAAATGAAGAATGAAGAATGAAGAGTGAAGAATAATTACCTTCACACTCTATTCTTAACCGCTCCGGCGGCCCGGTCTTCATTCTTAATTCTTCACTCTTGATGCAGTCACTTCTTCAAACTACTGATATTCGTCGGAACTACGGCGATCTACCTGTTCTCAAAGGCATTAATCTAACTATCGAACCGGGTGAGGTCGTGTCTATTGTAGGGGCTTCCGGAGCTGGGAAAACCACGTTGTTACAAATCCTTGGTACGCTCGACCGACCTGATTCGGGAGAGTTGCATATTGCCGGGCAGAATGTATTCACTCTTAATGATAGTCAACTGGCACAATTCCGAAATGAGCGCATTGGCTTTGTATTCCAGTTTAATAATCTACTACCTGAATTTACCGCATTGGAAAATGTTTGTCTACCCGGTTTTATTGCCGGTAAAGATGAGCGCGCTGTTCGGGAGCGGGCCGAAGCATTGCTCACAACGCTTGGATTACAACATAGGCTGGCGAATTTACCATCGCAATTATCAGGTGGGGAGCAGCAACGGGCCGCCGTAGCGCGGGCATTGATTAATGAACCAGCCATTGTATTTGCTGATGAACCAAGCGGTAATCTCGACTCTCGGAATGCCGAAGATTTGCACCAATTATTCTTCCGATTACGTGATGAACTCGGCCAGACATTCATTATTGTAACTCATAATGAGTCCCTGGCAGCCCTGGCAGATCGCACAGTGACCATCCGGGATGGTCTTTTGTTTACATAAATAGAGCCGTATACAAGCGTACAATTTTGGTTAGTCTTTTAAGTATATATACTTATTTGATAAATAAAAATTGAGTATATAATTTAAGATAAGTCGTTGTAAATCAGAAATTTATTTATGGCCGTAAAAAATATTTACTAGAAAGAATCAATTTGCAGCAAAATTGTTTTATTATTGTATCGAAAAGAAAAGTTTTTCATAACGTTGAGTAAATCAGAAAGCCAAGAGAGTGTCTCGCTTGGCTTTTTTGTTTGTCTATATATCGTTAATAGACCGTCTTAGCAGCCTCTATAGTATTAGCCGCTGCGACTATTTCTTTTTAAACGCGTTTCAAGCAGCGCATCTATGCTCCATTTCCCAGGTCCGATGAAAAAGAACACAAAGCCCAATAAAGCGAATAGGAAGGGGTGCTGGTCTTCATACCAGAACCGGCCATGACCAACAAAAAAGGTAATATACAGCATAGTACCTATTAGGATCAGGCAAGCTAATCGGGTAAATAAACCAGTCATAAGCATTAGGCCTGCTACCAACTCGGAACTTTTACCCAGATAAACCATGAATGTGGGTGATGAGTCCTGTTTGAAGGCATCCCAGGCCGCGTACTCCTTCATTTTAGCTACATCAAAGACCTCCCAACCGTGATAGACCAGGAATAAGCCTACTATAATTCGTACAAAAGCAAGGCCAGTCTCCGGTAAAATAGCGTCTGTTGAAAAGAGCTTCTTCATAAATACTGTTGTATTCGTATACAGAAATAAGTAGTGCATTACCAATTATGCAAAACTATAATAAGCAGCTTATTAAATTGATTGAGTAAGTTTAAGCGAAAAGTTATGTTGTACTATTAGAGTGGTACAAAAAAGGCCCCTGATCTCTCGATCAGGGGCCTTTTGCAACAATCAGGAAAATCTCTGAAATCAGGAAAATCCCGGTTCAGACTACATCATGCCGCCCATGCCACCGCCTGGGTGACCATGACCACCACCAGCTGGAGCTTCTTCTGGCTCGTCGGCAATCACACACTCGGTTGTCAGTAACAGACCGGCGATAGAGGCTGCGTTTTCCAGAGCAAGACGGGTTACTTTCTTCGGATCAATAACACCGGCTGCGAACAGATCTTCGAATGTATCGTTCTTCGCGTTGTAACCGAAGCCACCCTGACCATCTTTCACTTTGTTTACGATCACTGAACCTTCGCCACCGGCGTTAGCTACAATCGTACGTAGTGGAGACTCAAGAGCAACACGGATGATGTTAACACCGGTTTTTTCGTCTTCATTGATCGTCGTGATACCGTCCAGCGATGAGATAGCGCGGATCAACGCGATACCACCACCCGTTACGATACCTTCTTCAACGGCTGCGCGGGTTGCGTGCAGGGCGTCGTCAACGCGATCTTTCTTTTCTTTCATTTCTACTTCGGTAGCAGCACCGATGTAGAGGATAGCCACACCACCCGACAGTTTGGCCAGACGCTCCTGCAATTTCTCGCGGTCGTAGTCTGATGTCGTGTTTTCGATTTGGGCTTTGATTTGGTTTACGCGGCCTGTAATATTTTCTTTCTCACCAACACCATTGACAATAGTTGTATTGTCTTTGTCGATCAGGATTTTTTCGGCCTGACCCAGGTATTCGATCGAAGCGTTCTCCAGTTTGAAACCACGCTCTTCGCTGATAACCTGACCACCCGTTAAGATAGCGATGTCTTCCAGCATAGCTTTCCGACGGTCGCCAAAGCCAGGCGCTTTAACGGCAGCTACTTTCAGGGCACCACGGATTTTGTTAACAACCAGCGTAGCCAAGGCTTCGCCGTCAACATCTTCAGCAATGATCAACAAAGGACGGCCGGTTTGAGCAACCTGCTCCAGAACGGGCAGCAGTTCTTTCATCGACGATACTTTCTTCTCCGAGATCAGGATGAATGGGCGCTCCAGTTCAACTTCCATTTTCTCAGTGTTCGTTACGAAGTAGGGCGACAGGTAGCCCCGGTCGAACTGCATACCTTCTACGGTTTTAACTTCCGTTTCGGTACCGCGTGCTTCTTCAACTGTAATGACGCCTTCTTTGCCAACTTTTTTCATGGCTTCGGCGATCATTTTACCGATTTCTTCGTCATGGTTAGCCGAGATGGTAGCAACCTGTTCGATTTTACCGAAATCGTCACCAATGGTTTGAGACTGCTCACCAAGGTTCTTAACAACGGCTAAAACGGCTTTCTCTATACCACGTTTCAGGTCCATTGGGTTAGCACCAGCCGCAACGTTTTTCGCACCGATCGAGTAGATCGCCTGTGCCAACACGGTAGCCGTCGTTGTACCGTCGCCAGCCGAATCAGCGGTTTTTGAAGCAACTTCTTTTACTAACTGAGCACCCATGTTTTCCATGGCGTCCTTCAGTTCAATTTCTTTGGCAACTGTAACACCATCTTTGGTGATTACTGGGGAGCCGAATTTTTTGTCCAGAATTACATTCCGGCCTTTAGGTCCGAGGGTAACTTTTACCGCGTCGGCAAGGGTGTCAACACCCTTTTTGATACGCTCACGCGCTTCGGTATCAAAGAATATTTTCTTAGCCATGATAAATTAATGATGAATTATGAATGAAGAGTTAAGAATAACAGAATGGAGCGAATTAGGTGAAGAATTAAGTACTCTTCATGTTCACTCTACATTCTTCATTCAATTAAAGGATTGCGAAAATGTCGGATTCACGCATAATCAGGTACTCTTTGCCATCGACAGTAATTTCTGTTCCAGCATATTTGCCGTACAGAACCGTATCGCCCACCTGAACCGTTAGGGGTTCATCTTTCTTACCTGCGCCAACGGCAACGACTGTACCACGTTGAGGTTTCTCTTTTGCCGTGTCAGGAATGATAATTCCGAACGAGGTTTTTTCTTCGGCCGGTGCGGCTTCTACCAGCACCCGGTCGGCCAGCGGTTTCACGTTCACTTTAACGCTTTCCGTTTCTGCTACCATGATAATGAGTTGATTAAGGTTTTTAACTGTTTGTGTTATTTACTTACACGACGTTTCTCGACCGCCAATTACTGTGCCAATGCGCTAAACTGCCAAATTTTCCGGTTTCTGCCTGACATACTGCCATTTGCCCTGATTGCTAAACTTCCTTTGGTAGAGGAAGTACTTTTAACGAACAGAATTTGGCAATCCGACAATCGTTGGTTAGATTAACCAAAGCATACGCCTTAAAATGAATTTTTCCGGTTTATGAAAAAACTACAACCTGACTGGTTCACGCAAAATTGGCTTGACGCCGAATATCAAAAGTATGTCGTGATGGCATACTTACAGGCGGTTCAGAAGAACTTTGTTGAACACAAACTCTGTCCGGATCTGCCTGAACTGCGAAGTCACTACGACGCAGGTATTCGTTTTTCGAGGGGCAAAGGTACGTTAAATGCGGCTTTCCCCAAGCGAGTTAGTCGAGTAACCGGCCCACCGCCCCGAATCGAATACAAATCCGAGGTAACGGACCCGGTATTCATGACAGAAATGGATGCAATTATGGAATTTGCCCTGCCACGCTTTCAGGCTATGCTGGCCGATGGGCAGCAACGCTGGACCGATATTGCCCAATCATTAACGCTCGCACCCGTGGGTTTACTGCCCCTACGTCCCGAAGAGGGTTACCTGCTCGTTCATAGGACAAACCAGTCCGAAACGCAGGTTTATTATTTCTGCCTGACACTCTATTCCGACCAGGAGCCGGGCGGGCGACTGGTGCAACTACGTTTTGTAGAGGCTGTCAGAAAGAGCTTACTAAATACATTTGAAAATATTAAACTCGATCTGATTCGGCGCCATAGGCATATGCCCAACCCAGCTACATTTATGCTGGAGAGCCAGAAAGACTATCCTGTTCAGGAGACTTTGCTGCCTATTGCGCGGCAATTGCTGGCGCAGGCTGCTGCTTAACTACTGGTTATTAAGTCATTTGCGATTGGCTAGCAAGGTAAATGCAGGCCATAAATGATTCACTAGATTTACTCCGTTGCTTACCAACAAAAAAAGCCCCGCCTGGAAAGGCGGGGCTTTTTTTGTTGGTAAAGTTTATTTCTGTGGTGTCAGAGCCGAAGTCGATGCGCCCGGTGTTTGCGCACCAGGAACTGCCTGACTTGGGGCTGCTCCGTTGGCTGCGCTGGGTGCAGGTGTTGGAGCAGCAGCACCCGGTAGCGTTTGTGTTTGCGCCCGGTCTACGTTTGCGCTGTTGATACCCGATGCCTGGGTACGGTCAACCATAATGTAGGTGGCCATGGATAATACCATCAGAGCGATACCAAGACCCCACGTAATTTGTTCGAGTAAATCGGTCGTTTTCTTAACGCCCATAAGTTGATTAGAACCTAGCCCGCCAAATTCGCCAGCTAGTCCTCCGCCCTTAGAGTTCTGAACGAGTACAATAAGTATCAGAAGAACCGTGATAATACAAATGATGACAATAGTTGCCGTTACCATGAAATCAGTAGTCACCGGGTCGCCGGTGCGTTAAACAGTTAAGTGTAAATGACTTATAGCTTATGCGAGTGACTTCACGATTCCGTCGATCTTCCGTCCTCACTCGTTAATTCGCTTATTTTTGCCGCAAAGTACGCCTTTTTTTCTGGGTTTTTCACCATAAGTTTCTCATAGATTTCGCGGGCCTTGTCAAGCTTGCCTTGCTTTTCCAGAATTTTAGCAAAACTTTCTGTTACCAAACTACCTCCTACAGGCTTTGTGCGTTTGGTTAAGTCCTCCTGATTAAGAGGTTCGCCGGGTTTGGTACGTACAGGTGTAATACGGGGTTCTTTCTTAATAAAGCTGTCAATAAGATCTAACTGACGCTGACGTTCAATGTCGGCGGGAGAAAGCGTTGGCTGTATAGGGGTCGCTTCAGCAATTTGCGCGAGGTCGTTTTGCAGGTTTGTTTCGGTCAGTGTAGGGTCTTCGGGTGTTGGTATGGTTGGCAGTGAGTCAGACGGTTCCAAATCGGCTGGCCGGTTAGTTTGACTGGGTAATCGAAGAAGTGGTAAGTGTGAAAATCCGCTGCCCAGGCCCGCTTTCGACTTAAAGAGCGCATAACTTTCCTGCTGATAATCGTCTGGAATGGGGACGTGTTTGGCCGATAGCTCATTGAGTTTAGTCAGTAGGTTTTCTGACCACTGAAACTCATTGTCTATTAACTTTCGGAGGGCGTTGCGGCTTAGCGCATGAGCTGCTGCCTGACGAACAATGGGAATAGATTGACTACGCTGATGCACTGACGCGGCTTTAGCTGTTAGGGTATGCAGCGTTTGACAATATGGGTACGTCTCAAGACTTTCCTGCAACTGTATGAAGTCAGTAGCAGCGAGGTCGTCAGGATGAGTGACCCAATAGGAGAATGTTTCTTTATCTAAGGTGAGCATGGGTCGAAAGTAATGATGAATGATGAATTATAAATTATGGATGTGAAAAAAACTGCTAACAATTCATCATTCATCATTCATCATTCAGTTTACCAGTCGGCAGCAGTTTTATTGAAAATATCCAAAACGATCTGATCCAGAATTTTGGGTACCAGTCGACTTTCATTCTGGCTGAGCGTTTGGCCTTGTGGGAAATCCTGATAAAAGGAAAACGATTGCTCGAAGTTTTTACTCTCGTCTTTGTTATTGTAAAAACGAGCCAGAACCGTAATCTGAAGGCGGTTAACACCAGCCTGGTCCTGAGCGGTCGGGGCTACGGCCAGTAGATCGTAGCCTGTGATATTTCCCTCCAGTACCATATCGCCATTGGTTGGTACTACCTTCAAATTCGTGTACCGCTGGTAATATTCCTTCAGTCGCTCATTGAAGGTTAGTGGCAAGTTGGCCGGACCACCGGCTGTCGCCAGTGTAAAATTGTTTACCGTTACCGTTTTAATAGCCGGAGAAAGTGTTGTACCCGTGAAGGAATAGACGCCACAGGAGGAAATTAAGAGTGAAGAGTTAAGAATGAAGAATAAGGTTAATAGATTTTTCACCTTTTTATTTTTCATTTTTAATTCATCATTCTTCATTAGCTTACTCTTCATCAATCTCATACTGTTTGATTTTCCGGTATAACGTGCGCTCGGAGATGCCGAGTGCCTGAGCGGCATATTTTCGTTTGTTGTTGTTTCGCCGGAGGGCTTTCAGGATCATTTCTTTCTCCTGACGTTCGAGCGAAAGCGAATCATCTTCTTCTGTTTCGTGGGTTACGTCTTCTACCTCGGTCATGTCGTTCACGTCGCCGTCCACATCATCATAGATTTGTACGGGCGGGTGGCTTCCATAAGTTTCTGAGGGCGGTGCAACATGCGTATCGGTGCGTACGGTCCCATTAATAGGGGGGAGGAGCCGTGTTATGTTCGTATCGGACGACGAACGGTTATCGCTATCCGTTGATATGGAGTCGAATAAGTCTTTGTGGGTGTGCAGAATCTGCCCGGTGTCCTGGCCATTGCCCAGCAATACGTCCCGAACGAGTTTCTTGAGGTCGTTCACATCCCGGCGCATATCGAACAACACCTTATAGAGCAAGTCACGTTCCGAAAAATTGTCGGTGCCTGTGCTGCTGTTAGCCTGCGGAAATAGGGCCAATGACCGGCTGGGTGGTTGCTGTTGGGGCAGGTATTTTGCCAGCGTTTCGGAGTCAATTGGTTTTTCCTGTTCCGATTCGAGAATGGATATTTGCTCGGCAATATTTTTCAACTGCCGAATGTTTCCCGGAAATGGATACCGAACCAGAGCTTGTTTGGCGCTGTCGGTTAGTTGCAGGGGTTTAATGCGGTAACGCTCGGCAAAGTCGGTTGTGAACTTTCGAAACAACAGTTCAATGTCGGTGCCACGTTCGCGTAGGGGGGGGACAAATATTGGGACGGTGTTAAGTCGATAATACAGGTCTTCCCGAAATTTTCCTTTCTCAACGGCTTCCATCAAATTTACGTTGGTGGCTGCTACCACCCGTACATCTGTCTTTTGGGTTTTCGAGGAACCTACCCGGATAAATTCGCCGTTTTCGAGCACACGAAGCAATCGGGCTTGCGTGCCAAGGGGCATTTCACCAATTTCGTCCAGGAAAATAGTACCGCCATTGGTAGTTTCAAAGTACCCTTTTCTGGAATCGACGGCACCCGTAAATGAGCCTTTTTCATGCCCAAACAGTTCGGAGTCGATAGTTCCTTCGGGTATGGCTCCACAGTTGATGGCAATAAATTGACCGTGTTTTCGGGCACTCAGGCTGTGGATAATCTTGGAAAATGATTCCTTACCACTACCGCTTTCGCCCGTTATAAGCACGGTTAAGTCGGTAGACGACACCTGCATGGCTACGTTGATGGCGTAGTTGAGGCCAGGCGCGTTACCAATTATACCGAAGCGTTGTTTAACGCTCTGAATTTCCTGTTGATTCATAAATGTTTACGGTATTCGGTATTCGGTTTTCGGTGGAGCGTTTGATAAATGGTCTGGTTCACCGAAAACCGAATACCGTAAACGTTAGACAACCTCTCCCCGCAAGGTGGCTGATGTGCATTCGTTCACGAGCACGTTTACGTAGTCGCCTTTTTTATGATCCCCTTTTGGGAAAACGACTACCTTGTTCTGATCATTTCGTCCGCAAAGGAAGTCATCGGAGCGTTTCGACGGGCCTTCGATCAGCACGCGCTGTAGCTGACCAATATGGCGTTGGTTGCGCTCGGCTGAGTGCTCCAACTGGCGGGCGATAATTTCATTCAGCCGACGCTTTTTGACGTCTTCCGGAATATCATCCGTGTATTTTTTTGCAGCTAATGTACCGGGTCGTTCCGAATAGGCAAACATGTAAGCGTAGTCGTAACGTACATAATCCATAAGCGACAGTGATTCCTGATGCTCTTCCTCCGTTTCGGTGCAGAAGCCCGAGATCATGTCGGTCGAGATTCCGCAGTCTTCGCCCAGAATTTCCCGTATACGGTCAATTTTGCCTATGTACCAGGGGCGGTCGTAGGTTCGATTCATCAACTTCAATACCCGGCTGTTGCCGCTTTGGGCGGGCAGGTGGATGTAGTTGCAAATGTTGCCGTACCGGGCCATGGTATGTAGTACCTCGTCGGTAATGTCTTTCGGGTGCGAAGTTGAAAACCGCACCCGCAAATCGGGGTGGATTTGAGCCACCAGTTCGAGAAGGTGGGCGAACGTTACGGAGGATGAATTTGTCAGGTTAGTTTCCCCCTTTCCTCCTTCCTCCCGTTTCTCCCCTTCCTGCCATTTATAAGAGTCCACATTCTGTCCCAGCAACGTTACCTCACGATAACCCCGGTCGAAAAGATCCTGCGCTTCACGGACGATGCTGTGGGGATCACGGCTTCGTTCGCGACCGCGGGTGAACGGCACCACACAGAAACTACACATATTGTCGCAACCGCGCATGATGGATACGAACGCTGTTACACCGTTGGAGTTCAGGCGAATAGGGGAAATGTCGGCATAAGTTTCTTCGCGAGAAAGAAACACATTAACCGCTTTTTGTCCCGATTCAGCTTCTTCCACCAACTTGGGAATGTCGCGGTAGGCATCAGGACCCGCTACTATATCGACTACTTTTTCTTCTTCCAGCAGCTTGGTTTTCAGGCGTTCGGCCATGCAGCCGAGCATGCCAACCAGTAGTTCGGGTTTCTGGCGTTTAAGACCCGTGAGGTGCTTAAGCCGGTGCCGGACCTTCTGCTCGGCATTGTCGCGAATAGCACAGGTATTTAGAAAAATGACATCCGCTTCATTGGCCGATGATGTTGTTGCATAACCGGCATTACGCATGACAGCCGCCACCACTTCGCTATCGGCAAAGTTCATTTGGCAACCGTAGCTTTCGATATACAGCCGTTTTTTGCCAATAGCTAACTCATCTTCCGACGTATGGGGGAGGTCAATTTGCTCTTTGTCTTCGGGATGAAGTATAGTCAGTTCGGGTATGAGCGTCATAATAGTCTATCGTCGTTGATTGTAGGCTGTGGGCAATTAACAGCCCAAAACCATTACTTACTGATGGAATTACAAAATTACAAAGAAAGCCTCGATAGTGCTGTCATTTTGTCAGCATTTGAGCGTTAAAATACCTTAAGCTTAAGGGTGGGTGTTAGTTGTTGACTTATTGATTACCGGGTTTTTCGGTAAGTGGCCAGGTATTAGTTAGTAAATGCTTACTAATAAATAACCATTAACTAATAACCGATCAGAAGGGATAGCCCACACCAAAGTTAATAACCAGCGGATTGGGGCCTTTGGTCAGTTGTATGAGAGAAAAATGGGGTAAAAAAAATCGTTCGTCCAGCATAACAATATCCTAGTCGAGATACCGCCGGGCGGTGGCCCAAACAT
>CAXTJJ010000053.1:0-17767 GCA_964244155.1 uncultured Spirosoma sp. | reverse complement strand
ATTCAACCAGGATGCATATCCAGCATACGAATGAGCCAGTGTACCACTCAATTCACCCGATTCGCTGAGTGTAAACTGAGCTGCTTTCACTTCAGCCAGACGCTCTTTGGGCGCTAATGACACAAAACGGCTGTTTGGCGGGTCAATTAATCGGCCAATACCGTTCAGGCAATGGTAAGGTAGCATACCAGGCTTCAAAAACGGGTCTGTTGCGTCTAAAAGTATCGTTTTCCCACCCACGTTGACCAGCGCAACGACATAATTGAACTTATTCAGCAAGGCAAGCTCTTCTGGAATTGCTCCATGCGACCGGGTGCTTAAAAGAACCGGATAAGCATGAAAGCCAATAGCTCGGATTAAGTCAATGAGCAACAAATTTATATCGCCTGAATCACCTTTTTTTGCCGCCAGTATCTGATTTATATCGTTCGCCCAAATAGAAAAGTGTCCGTTCCAGGTCATTGTTCGACGCACAAAATTGTACACTTCAAGCACTTGACTGAGTGTATCGCCTAGCCTGCTAAACATTCTCTCGACCTGTTTGCGCATCTGGGGAGTTGGTGTTATTTGACTCCCAAAGCTTTTATTTTTCTGTAAGCGTTTGTCAATAGCCTCCCAACTGTAATCGGCAAACTCCAAACCGGCCTTAACGTCGATATAATTGGGTGGTTCAAAATCAATCTTCGATATGTAATCATCTTCATTTATCAAATAATTTTCGCGCCTGAATCCTGGTGCGTCTTTTATAGCATAAAAAAGCTCCTGAGCATTGCTTCGAATTTCGCCAGGAACCAGGCTTATTTTTATTGGCTTAGCCTCCTCAACTGTCAGTTTGAGCGTACCGCTCAGCATCGGTTTATGCGGATACCCATCCGGTAACTGAATGTGGTACTGACTCCAGTCTACCGGTATATCCCGTTGAAAACGCCATGTTTGAGGGTGGCTATTTATATTAAATGGAGTTTTAACGGTATACTTATACTCAATGATCGACCCCTCCCGGACGTTGGGCATTGTGAATTTTTCAATCCAATATTCTTCTGTCGCCTTTTCGGTAAAGTGGGCTAGTTTCAGATCTAATTGATCCGTTACAACCTGCCCATTGACGAGATTATAGGTAAAACCTTCTAAGTCAGCCATTTTTTCGTTGAGCGTTCCAACACCCCGGCGAACAGACAGTTGCAGTGTTGCTCGACCATAAGCCGACTTTCGCCGGATAAGGGTGCGCACATGATGCGTAAAAATCACCCAGTTTTCGTCGGTCTTTACCTCAAACGAAACATCGCCGGACTCATAAAGTACGACAGCCTCAGCTGTAGTATCCACTGATGATGTGGCAAATTGAGCGGACGTAATTTTACCAAACTCAACTACAGGAATAGATTCGGTTAATTTCTGAGCGAGTCCTACTGTCGTACTAATTAAAACATAGACAACCGTCAATAACAGGGAGCGCTGGTCAGACAGGAGAGCAAACATGGATTGTGGATAAACATACTTTTATAACGAAGCAATATATTATACCAGCATTTCATTCGCAATTTATAGCATACGCCAATCTCACAACCGTAACCTTATAGGCAATAATACCATTGGTTAATTTCCTGTAGACTGCTATTCTGCAACTAGCAAACCAGTCACTTAATGTTTTATCTTTGCTCCATACACATCCACCAGTTTAATGGAGAAGTTAACCGCCGACGACCTCGTTTACGGCTACATCAACGGTATTTTCCCAATGGCCGACGCTGACGGTACCTTGTACTGGTACGCGCCAGACCCGCGTGCGATTATCCCGATTGATACCTATAAACCTGCTAAGTCACTTCGGCCGGTGCTTAACCGAAATCAATTTGAGATTCGTATTAATACAGCATTCAATGAAGTTATGCACAGTTGTTCAATACCTCGTTCGGAGGATGACAGCGTGTGGATTTCTTCAGAAATCATTGATGCCTATACAGAGTTGCACCACATGGGACTGGCCCATAGCGTTGAAACGTATATGGATAACAGGCTGGTAGGAGGCTTGTATGGGGTAGCACTCGGATCAGCTTTTTTTGGTGAGTCGATGTTCAACCGGGTTAGTAATGCCTCGAAAGTAGCGTTTCATCACCTGATTCTTATTCTTCGCCAGCAACACTTCACTCTACTCGATACACAGTTCATCAATGACAATGTTCGGCGGTATGGGGCCATTGAAATTCCCAAAACCGACTACCTGCGGCAACTCAAAACAGCCCTCCGCAAAAAGGCCCGATTTACCGATGCAGTCACGGAGCACCTACTCAGAAAACAGGAATAAGAAACTTTGTTCTCCTCGCCGGATGGCCCGGCAAGAATGACGAATACAGGCACTTGCTGAGACCTCAATCAGTAAACCCCTATCTTTGCCGGTATGACAAAGCCCGTACTTGTACTTAAATTCGGCACCGCTTCCATCACGAAACCCACTGGCGAGCCGAACGAACCTGTCATGGTGGACATCGCCCGTCAGGTAGCGGCCCTGCACCCGCACTATCGAATTGTGCTGGTATCATCCGGGGCAGTAGGTGCCGGAAAATCGTTGATCCATGATTACCGGGGCGATATTACCCAGCGAAAAGCAGCAGCGGCTGTAGGTAATTTATTATTACTCAATCAGTATTCCCGCTTTTTCTCCATTTACGGTATCTCCATTGCCCAAAGTCTCTGCGAGCGTCATCACTTTGCCAACCGCGACCAGTTTCTGCAGCTAAAGCAGACCTATGAGGAATTATGGGCTAACGATCTGATCCCGATTGCCAACGAAAATGATGTAGTCAGCAACCGCGAACTCAAATTTTCGGACAACGACGAACTGGCTACCCTCATCGCCGTTGGCTTCGGTGCGGAAGCTCTCATGCTTTGTACCTCGGTGGGCGGATTACTCGATACTAACGGACAGATCATCAGGCAGGTAACCGATTTTGATGAGCGCGTATTTAGCGTGGTTCGAACCGACAAATCATCCTTGGGTTTAGGCGGTATGGCATCGAAACTGACATTTGCCAAGCTAGCCACTCGTATGGGTATTCGGGTAGTCATTTTCGGGTTGAGCGAACCCGACAGCATTAGCCGGGCGTTACGCAGTGAAATTGGCACCGAGTTTATGGCACAAGCGACCGCCCTCTCCGCCCGAAACAGGTGGCTCGGGAGTGGTAGTCTGGCCGTTGGGCGTATACAGATTGATGCCGGAGCCGTTCGAGCTTTGCAGAAACGCCGGAGTCTGTTGGCGGTAGGTGTTCGAAGCATCGTTGGCGAATTTGCCGTTGGCGAAATGATCGAGATCCTGGACGAAGAGCAGACGACTGTAGCCGTAGCCCGCGCCCGGATTTCGTCTGAAACCCTGGCGCAACAGCTTAACCAGCAAAACGTTGAGGTTGCCAATGCAAACGATATTGTACTTTTGTAATCATGACACCCATTACACCCCTCCTCCAGGCTACCCAACAAGCCGCAGCCATAGTTCGACGGCTCAGCCCTGCCACCAAAACAGACTTGCTCAATCGGCTAGCCGATGTACTGGCGGACCATACCGTCGAGATTCTGGCCGAAAACCAGAAAGACCTCGACCGGATGCCTGAGTCTGATCCGAAGTATGACCGGCTAAAACTAACCGAAGCCCGCGTGGCCGATCTGTCAACGAGCCTGCGTCAGGTAGCTCTGCTGCCCGATCCGGCAGGCGAGGTCGTCTTGTCACGCACGATTGAGCAAGGACTTCAACTCAAAAAAATTACGGTGCCTTTGGGTGTTGTAGGCGTCATTTATGAGGCCCGCCCAAACGTAACGGTCGATGTAGCGTCGGTCTGTTTGCGGTCGGGGAATGCCTGTGTCCTGAAAGGAGGCAAAGAAGCTGATTTCTCAAACCGGTACTTAGTTGGCCTTATTCAGGGCGTACTGGTTGAATTCGGTGTGCCGAAAGCTGCCGTGACCCTCCTCCCACCCGACAGGGCTGTTGTAAACGAAATCCTCACCGCTACGCGCTACGTGGACATTATTATCCCGCGTGGTTCGGAGTCGCTCATTCAGTTTGTACGAAAAAATTCGCTGGTGCCAACCATCGAAACGGGTGCTGGTGTTTGCCATACTTATGTCGAAAAAACCGCCGACCTCGACAAAGCGGTAGCTATTGTCGTCAACGCCCGAGTTTCCCGCCCATCGGTCTGTAACTCCCTCGACTGTGTGCTGGTCGATGAAGCTATTGCCAGTCAGTTTCTGCCGATGCTGACGGCTGATTTCAACAAATGGAATGTCGAAGTTTTCGCGGATGAAACCGCTTATCCGATTTTCAAGGACGCTGGCTATACAAACCTGCAACAGGGCCGTCAGGAAGATTTCGGCCGGGAATTTCTGGATTATAAATGTGCGGTAAAGGTTGTATCGGGCCTTGACGAAGCCTTATCGCACTTACAGGCTTACTCATCGCGCCATTCCGAAGCGATTTTATCGCAGGATCAGTCACTTATCGACCGTTTTCTGTTTGAGGTCGATGCCGCTGCCGTATACGCCAATGCCTCAACGCGCTTTACAGACGGCGGTGTATTCGGCTTGGGCGCCGAAATTGGCATCTCGACCCAGAAACTCCATGCCCGAGGCCCGTTTGCCCTCGAAAAGCTGGTAACCGAGAAGTGGATTGTAGTAGGTGATGGCCAGGTTCGCTGGTGATGTAACGGTACTTAATAGTTTAATAATTCAGCCGGTTACCTTACTGCGACCAGATTAGCATGGGAGTAATAAGGTAACCGTTGTTCCCTTATTCAGTTCGCTTCTTAGCGAAACCTCGCCACCCATTAATTTGATATAGTGTCCAACAATGTGCAGCCCTAAACCGGTACCTGCTATATTGGTTGCGTTTCTGGCGCGGAAGAACCGCTCGAACAAATGCATCTGATCTTCTTTGGATATGCCAATGCCATGATCCTCGACGGAAAGAATCAGTTGCCCTGTCATATAGGTTCCTTCTACGCGTACAATCGACTCAGCCTTAGAGTACTTCAACGCATTTGATAATAAATTGACAAGAATTTTACGCAGTAGCGATGGATCAAGCCAGAGTGGTGATGTGAACAACAGTTGAGTTATTATCTGCTGTTGTGGTTTCATGACTCCCTTCATATCAGCAACGACCTGATTAACAAGCTGCATCAGGTCAACTTCCGAAGAACGCGCTTTTATCTTCCCCTCCTCCAGTTTGCCCACCGATAAAAACTCTTCGAGAATATTATTAAGGTTGTTAACGGCTGATTGAATCCGATGAATGTGCTTCAGCCGTTTATCCTGCTGATCGGCCTCTGTGTATTTCTCAATCAGGGCAACTGAACTTAGTACAGTTGTTAGTGGAGTACGAAACTCGTGGGAGGCCATCGACACAAACCTCGATTTCAGTTCGCTCAGTTCCCGTTCAACCATCAATGCACGCGTCAGTTCGTCTTTGGACTGCTTCAATTGGTCAAGCGTATTGAGCAGAACTTGTGTACGCTCATTTACTTTTTCCTCTAAATCAACATTAATTTGTTCAATATGCTCACGATGTTTTACCAGTTGACGCTCAGCTAAAACAGTTTTTGTAGTTTCGGTAACAGCAGTAAAAACACCCCCAATACCACCCGATTCGATGTAGATGGGGCTGTAGGAAAACGTAAAATAACAATCTTCCGGAAAGCCTTGCCGGTTAATGACCAAAAGTTGATTCTCTGACCAGGTAGCCTCACCCCGTGTCAATACACCATCGATCATTGGTCCGATAATATGCCAGATCTCGCTCCAGAATCGGTTTCCCTGCTTGCCAAAGGCAGTAGGATGCTTAGCGCCAATCAGCGGTGCGTAGGCATCATTGTAAATCATTATCAACTCTTGCCCCCACCAGATCAACATAGGAAAACGAGAGTTTAGACACGTACTAACAATTGTTCGAAGACTCTGCGGCCAGCTTTCAATTGAACCAATAGGTGTGGATGACCAGTCTTTCTGACGAATAAGGATAGCCATCTCGCTGTCGCCAGCTAAAAATGGAAGAGTACTTGTTTGGCTCATTCTGTTGATATCAGCCTAATTAGCTTTAGTTGGACTATAATCCAACTGAAATAGAGCGAACTACACCGTAATTTAAAAATACTATACATTTTATAATCGCTACATCCTCTAATAACCAAACTATTGAGTTATGGGCTTAAAGAAATGAGCATTCAGTTACATATAATGTCGCCCAAACACGCTTTATTAAGGCACACAGCCTACAAAAAATGTGATTTTAGTCATTTTATCTATTGATACGGGTCAGGAACTGCCCTAACCGAACCCCATACTTTTGAATAACATAACGCGAAACACCTACCATATGCTTCTCACTTTTAGATCAATCGACCAAAACGCAAACTTCCGGGAGTGCTCCTGGTGGCTCACTACGCCAGAAGCTGCATTCGACGCCTTAAGCACCATCGTAGCAAAAGGAAATCAAATCCTGAGTGCTGAACTGATCGACGAAGGTCAACTTACAGTACTATCCGTCGACGCTTTTGACGGAGACATTTTTTCCGCGCCTATCAAAGAACTTGAAAATGAATGGAAGCAGATTTTAAGCACTTCGGTAAACCATCAAGCAGTTTATACTGAATACGTCCCCAGAGCGACGAAAAAATAAGCTTATCATTGCCTAATACCCATACCATTCGCCCCACCATTTCTGTAGACTCCGTCGAATTTCGGCTTCACGAGCGTTATGACCAGGCTCGTAGAGCTTGCGGCCTTTCAGATCGTCGGGCAGAAAGTTTTGTAACGCAAAATTGCCTTCGTAAGCGTGCGAATACTGGTATTCTTTCCCATATCCTATTTGCTTCATCAATTTTGTCGGTGCATTGCGCAGGTGCAGAGGCACGGGTAAATGCGCTGTTTGCTCGGCGAGTGATATTGCCTCATCAATGGCTACATAACTCGCATTGCTTTTGGGTGATGTTGCCAGATACACTGCCACCTGCGACAGAATGATCCGTCCCTCCGGCATACCAATGGCCCGAATGGCCTGGACGGCTTCCGATGCCATAATCATGGCAGTAGGGTTGGCGTTACCAATGTCTTCCGACGCCATGATCAACATGCGTCGGGCAATGAAGACAGGATCTTCGCCTGCTACAATCATGCGGGCCATCCAGTACAACGCTGCGTTGGGATCGGAACCTCGCAACGATTTAATGAAGGCCGAAATAATATCGTAATGTTGCTCCCCCGATTTATCGTAGCGGGCAATGTTCTGCTGCGCAACGGTCGTAACGCCCTCGTCGGTAATAACCAATGGATCGGCAGAAACATGGGCCGAAGCGACCAGTTCAAGCAGGTTTAAGAGCTTACGCCCATCGCCCCCCGACAGGCGAAGCAACGCATCATAGGATTCGACCGTAATTTTTTTTGACTGAAGGAAAGCGTCCTGTGCAATAGCCCGATCGACAAGCTGAATTAGTTCTTCCCGACTGAGTACTTCGAGAATGTATACCTGACAACGCGACAGTAAGGCACTGTTCACTTCAAAAGAAGGATTTTCGGTAGTGGCACCAATCAACGTAATCTGCCCTTTTTCAACCGCACCCAGCAGCGCATCCTGCTGGCTTTTGTTGAAACGGTGGATTTCATCAATAAACACCACGGGCGGAAATATACCGCTTGGGCGGCTAAGTACATCCCGAATCTCTTTCACCCCTGAGTTGATGGCACTCAGCGCGATAAAGGGTCGCTTAACGGCTTCAGCTAATAACAACGCCAGTGTAGTTTTACCAACGCCCGGTGGTCCCCATAAGATCATGGATGGCAAACGCCCGGCATCGACGGCTCGTTTCAGAGCACCGGCCGGGCCAATAAGTTTACGCTGGCCGATGACATCATCAAGAATGCGGGGGCGAACCCGTTCTGGGAGGGGCGTTGAGTCTGTATTCATTCAGCGAAGTTACCCGAACCGCAGAGTCTTTACAACCCGGGGTTTTACGAGCCTACCGGTTACAACCGCAGTGGCAGGCTTTCACTAAAAAGCCCGATAACTTTATGAAGTTATCGGGCTTTGCAAAAGATTTAGGAATAGACAGCGTCAGAGTGACACATTTTCAAGCGTAACATAACGCTTGAGGTTGCTCATAGCCCCGAATATAAGGTTATAAACCGATTGAATATTGATTTCCATAAGCGACGAAATTTCTTCATTGCTCATGTTTTGGAAATAGCGCAGGTGAACTGCTTCACGCTGACGGCGGGGAAGTTTGTCGAGTGCCTGATGCAGACAATCGGTCATGTACGAATCTTCTTCGTGTGCAATCAGCAGGTTTTCGTGCGAAGGATCAGCACCGGGCAATGTATCACCAACACGCCGTCCGTTAATCATATCGTCCTGGCTAACTAGCTTTTGCTCAGCGGTTAAGTGGCGGACCAGCTTGCGTTTGATAGAAGCCATCAGGTAAAACCGCACCGATGTAGTTGGCCCGATAGTGGTCCGGTGCTTCCATAATTCGACAAACAGATCGTGAATGCAATCTTTGATCAGCGCGCGGTCTGTAGCAAAATGAGCGCAGTAGTGGTAAAGAGTTTGAACATAATTTTGATATAATCGGGCAAACGCATTTTCATCGCCAGCGCGAAACTGATTCCAAAGTGTTTCGTCGTCGGGGCCGGTTTGGGAGCGTGAGCGAGCCATAAGAAAAGAGTGAGAGGGTAAAGGTTAGGAATAGCCTTGGCAAGTGTAAACCTACCCATAAAAAATAGAATTTAAAATAGTTTTTAAATAAAATTTTTTACTGGAGCTATTTCATTATTTGAAGAGCTGTAAACTCAAACTTTTGTCCATCAAACAAACCTTTGTCACTCAATTTTAACGCAGGGATCACCAGTAACGCCATGAATGACAAGGTCATAAACGGCGCCAATAAGGTACTTCCCAACGCCTGCTTGGCAAGCCCGTCCAACAGTGTATAGTGAGCAGCGACTTCATAGCCATTGGCATCGGTCATCAGGCCTGCTACTGGTAGGGGAAGCAGCTCCGCCCGCCCCTCACCTACTGCCGATAGACCACCTTTTGCCTCAATGACCAGATTAACAGCCTGGCAAATATGTTCATCATCGCAGCCAACAGCTGTGATATTATGCGAATCGTGCCCAACCGATGAGGCTATGGCACCCTGTTTTAGCCCGAAGTTTTTAATGAAAGCCACGGCTGGGGGTGCATTCTGATAGCGATTAACGACCACTAGTTTCAGAATATCACGCTCAACGTCTGACACGACCTGACCATGCTCGACTTTAGCCGCTAGTTTCAATTCGTTTGTAACAAGTTGGCCATCGAGTGCTTCAATAACACGAATGAGGGTTTCGCCATCCGATGCATCGGCGTTTACGATAAAATCGGTCGACTTTTTTGGCGAGCAACTAAACTGATTGATGTGTTCACTTTGCAGGTCTGGTATCGTTGACTGGCCGTCCTGCGCCACACGTTCTCCATTGATGATGGTCTGACGTACCCGCATCCGTTGTAAATCATCTACCACAATATAATCGGCAGGGTCGCCTTCACGCAACAAGCCAACCGGTAAACGGTAGTGAAGCACCGGATTCAGGCAAGCCGCTCGCAACACATTCCAAAGCGAATGTCCTTTTTCCAATGCCCGTACCACCAATTGATTGATATGTCCTACGGCCAGCGTATCGGGGTGCTTATCATCAGAACAGAACATAATCTGCGCTGGAAATTCAGCGAGCAACGGAATCAGGGCTTCGAAGTTCCGGGCCGCGCTCCCCTCCCGAATCAGGATCTTCATACCCCGGCGCGCTTTGTCCAGTCCTTCTTCGTAGGTAAAGCACTCATGGTCGGTGCTGATACCAGCGTCAATATAGCGCTGTGCGTCATCGCCGGTCAAACCGGGCGCATGACCGTCTATGGGTTTGTTGAAGGCGTTGGCCAGACTGATTTTGGTCAGCATATCGGGGTCGCCGTGTAGCACGCCCGGAAAATTCATCACTTCGGCTAAATACCCGATTTCTTTCCTGGCCAATAACTGCCTGACATCCTTTGCACTAATTGTGGCTCCTGCTGTTTCGAAAGGAGTAGCCGGAACGCAGGAAGGTGCGCCGAACATAAATTTAAACGGCACTCGACGCGACTCCTCAATCATGTAATTGACACCGTCAACGCCCAGCACATTCCCAATTTCGTGCGGGTCTGATACCGTAGCAACCGTACCATGAACAACGGCCAAACGGGCAAACTGCGGAGGTGTCAACAACGAACTTTCAACATGAACGTGGGCATCAACAAAACCGGGCAGTATATAAGGTTCACCCGTCCGTTCGGGACCAAGCTGATCAATCTGGACAATGCGACCGCTCTCGACCGTGATGGTTCCGTAAAAGATTGTTTGGTCAAACAGATTCAGGATATTGGCCGTGAGCATGTATCAAATACGAATAAAGAGTTTTCGGCGGTACATCCACCAAAGGATAAGGTAAAAAATGCTTAACGTAACGATACCAATCAGAAACTGCTCATAGGCTGGACCAAGGACCAAGAAAGGGCCGCTTCCCAAATGTGTATATAAGGACGTTATAATGAAGCGATCAATAAGATGCACCAGACAGTAAATAGCAATCGAGTTCATACCAACAACAATTAATGGAAACGCCCAGCCTCGTTTATTGGCGACATCGATGAGTCCATAGAAAAGGGCGAGTAACCAAAAGCACCAGCCGCCACTAAACAACACCCAGGCTGGTGTCCAGATACGCTTGACAATCGGACAAATGCCGGTTATATGGAGCAGAACACCAGCGGCCAATCCGATGGCCCCTGCCAGTAGAAACCGCTTTAACAGGTTTCGCTGCGTTAGCCCCGATCGTAACCACCGACCGGCCACCAAGCCTAGTAACATGGTACCCAGGGTTGGAATAAAGCTCAGGGTAGCATATCCTCCGCCATTGAACAAAAATGGCTTCGCCCGCGGAAACAGATTCAGAAACCAGGTATCGAATGCCCATGCAACATTACTATTCTTGTTAAAATGAGCCATCAGTCCGCTGTAATGTTCCTGCCAATCGACCGGAACACCAGCGGCACTATAGTCGAAATCTGCGCCAGACACGGGAACGGGATAAAGCACAAAGGCCAGCCAGTATCCGGCCAGCACTACGGCCAGCGCGATCCAGACAGTGCGGGGGCTTGCCTTACCCAGCAGAAACAAAAATGGGTACCCAAGACCAATTTGGGTCAATGTATCTTCAAATGTAAAATTCGTCTGTTCTGCATGGGTCGAGCGCAAAAAGATACCCAGGAGGACTAATATCAGCGACCGGCGGAGCGCATGACCAAACTGCGTGCTGAACGACTGCCCCTGACCCGCCCGACTGGCCATTGAATACGGTAGAGCAACGCCTACCAGAAACGAAAATGACGGCTGGATCAGATCGTGTAATGAGCAGCCTGCCCAGGCAACATGACTTTGGTGATGGGCCAGAAACGCCCAGAGAACACTGTTGGGTAAGGCTTCGTGCAGGTGTTCAAACTGTAATATTTCGGCCGCCATCAAGATCATCACGAAGCCCCGATAGGCATCCATTGACATCAGACGGTCAGGCAACGCTCGACCGGGCATTGCCTGATTAGGGAGTGCCTGACCAGCGGCCAGGCCGGTTTGGGTAGTAGATGAAGCTGAGGGCATGATTAAGGAAGGAATTCAGTCACCAAAACTTGGCATTGCCGGTCACATTCGCAATAGAGTTGGTTAAAGTTTTTGCAGGGGGTGGTATATTTAAGGTCATTCCGTCTCTTTACTACAAAATAAGCCGTTTTATCCGATGCCTGCCCGTGTGTTAAAAGTTCATCCTGCCGATAATGTTATTGTCGCCTTGCGCAACCTGTCTGCCGGAGAACGAATCGAATTCGAGAATGCCATTTACGACCTGCCCTACGCCGTTGGGGCCAAACATAAATTTGTGACCGAAGACCGTCAACCCGGCGACCCCATTACAATGTATGGTGTGCTGGTTGGCAAAGCAAGCCAGCCAATTCGGCGGGGAGAGCCCATTACAACCTTTAATCTTAAACACGACGCCGACCGTTATGGTCTCGACAAAAAACAGGCCTATGCCTGGCAACCTCCCGACGTGTCAGCCTGGAAAGATCGCACGTTTATGGGGTATCACCGGACCGATGGCAGCGTAGGTACACGTAACTACTGGGTAGTTGTGCCGTTAGTGTTTTGCGAAAACCGAAATGTGCTGATCCTGAAAGATGCGTTTGAGCGCGAACTTGGTTATGCACAGCCCGAAATGTACCGCGCACAGGTGCATGAAATGCTGAGCCTGTACAAAGCGGGTGAAATGGACATTGTGAAAAAGATGCAGCCGTTTGTCGATGAATCGCAGAATCAGACGCTCGACCATCATCAGGCGAATCGTCCATTCAAAAACATCGACGGGATTAAATTTCTGACGCACGAAATGGGTTGTGGCGGTACTCGCCAGGATTCAGGTTATCTGTGTTCTTTATTAGCTGGCTTTATCAATAATCCCAACGTTGCCGGGGCAACTATCCTCAGCCTTGGCTGTCAGCATTTGCAGGTCGATATGATTTCGGCAGAAATCAAACGGCAGAATCCAAAGTTTAATAAGCCCCTTCTGTTATTCGAGCACCAAGCCGGAACGGAATATGCATTGATGGCTCAGGCTATCAAAGAAACATTCCTTGGCCTGGTGGAAATCAACAAGCTCGAACGCAAGCCAGCACCCCTCAGCGCTCTGACGATTGGTTTAAAATGTGGCGGTTCCGACGGCTTTTCGGGTATTTCGGCAAATCCCGCCCTTGGGCAACTCTCCGACATTGTTGTGACGCTGGGCGGCAAAACCGTGTTGGCCGAGTTTCCCGAGCTGAACGGCGTTGAACAGGAACTGATTAACCGAACTGACGATAGAACCAAAGCACAGAAATTCATTACGCTGATGGGAGATTACTCCGCGCAGGCCGAAGCAGTTGGGTCGGGGTTCGACATGAACCCATCGCCGGGTAACATTAAAGATGGCCTGATTACCGATGCCATTAAATCGGCGGGGGCGGCTAAAAAAGGAGGCACCTCGCCCGTGGTAGATGTTCTGGATTACGCTGAACCTGTCACAACTCCCGGCCTTAATTTACTCTGCACACCCGGCAACGACGTTGAAGCAACCACTGGCATGGCGGGTTCCGGCACCAATGTCATCGTGTTTACAACAGGCCTGGGCACACCCACCGGCAACCCCGTTTGTCCCGTCGTAAAGGTTTCGACCAACACCATCCTCAAAAACCGGATGCCCGATGTGATCGACTTCGACAGTGGCCCCATTATTGATGGCGAGCAGAGCATTGAACAAAATGCACACGATATGCTCGAATATATCATTCGGCTGGCATCGGGTCAGGAACTTACCCAGGCCGAACGGCTGGGGCAGGACGATTTTATCCCCTGGAAACGGGGTGTTTCACTTTAAATTGGCTCGCACAGGCTCCGGCTGTGCGTTTACAATTAATTATAATGCACAGCCGGAGCCTGTGCGAGCCACCTATGTTCTCACTCAAAAACAAAACCGCCCTCATCACGGGCGGGGCCAGCGGGATTGGGCTGGCCATTTCGCAGACTTTCGCTCAGGCGGGTGCCAGTATTCACATTCTGGAGATCAACGGGGAGCTGGCTCAACAGGTAGCCGACGAGATCAACGCGAATGGTGGTCAGGCGCAGGCCCACACCGTTGACGTGTCGGATCAGGCACAGGTAGTTGAGCTGATCGGCCAGATCGCAGCCCAGTCACCCATTCATATACTGGTCAACAATGCCGGGGTAGCGCACATTGGCAAAGCCGATACCACAACCGAGGCTGACTTCGACCGCATTTTCCGTATCAATGTCAAGGGTGTTTACAATTGCCTGTATGCTACGATTCCGCATTTTAAAGCCAATGGCGGAGGTGTTATTCTGAATATGGCATCGGTGGCGGCAACGCTTGGCTTGCCCGACCGTTTTGCTTACTCAATGAGCAAGGGGGCGGTGCTGACCATGACACTCTCGGTGGCAAAAGACTATTTGAAAGATAAAATTCGGAGCAATTGTATATCGCCGGCACGGGTACATACGCCCTTTGTCGATGGATTCATCGCTAAAAACTACCCCGGTCAGGAAGCGGAGATGTTCGAGAAATTATCGAAAACGCAACCCATTGGCCGTATGGCCGAACCGCAGGAAGTAGGTGCCTTAGCCCTTTACCTTTGCTCCGACGAAGCAGGCTTCGTTACCGGCTGCGACTACCCGCTGGATGGAGGTTTCGTTCGGCTGAATAACTAAGAAATCATTCATATAGCATCGGGGATGAAAGGTATTTCTTTCATCCCCGATGCTGTTCATTCAAACAGGCTACGTTTGCGGCATAATGGTTAAACTTGCGGCCTGTATTACTTTTCGTCCAAAGAATCTCTCTCCTTCATGAAACTCTTCCGCTTTGGCTCACCCGACCACGAACATCCAGGTGTTGTATTGCCCACTGGTCAACATATTGACGTAACCCACTTTGGTGAAGATTACGACGAATCCTTTTTTTTTTGTAATGGCACTGAATGGCTTACGCACTGGCTTTCGGCCCATGCGCATACTTGCCCCGAAGTATCGACCGAGGAACGTTTCGGCCCTTGCATTAAGCGTCCGTCCAAAATTGTCTGCGTTGGCCTGAACTATGCCAAACACGCGGCTGAAACCGGTGCGGCAACACCCGCCGAGCCTATTCTCTTTTTTAAGGCAACCACAGCGCTTTGCGGCCCAAACGATAACGTCGTCATTCCAAAACGTTCCGAAAAAACGGACTGGGAAGTTGAACTGGCCATTATTATTGGCAAGCGTGCCAGCTACGTTGAGCTGGATGACACTATGGATTACATTGCGGGCTATGCGCTACATAACGACTACAGCGAACGCGCCTGGCAACTGGAACGTGGCGGTCAATGGGTGAAAGGCAAAAGTGCAGATACCTTTGCGCCCCTTGGCCCCTATTTGGTAACGGCCGATGAAGTGCCGGAGCCGAACAACCTGCATTTGTGGCTCAGCATCAACGGCAAGATGTTACAGGACTCGAATACCGACGACATGATTTTCAATGTCCCTACGCTGGTTAGCTACATCAGCCAGTTTATGACGTTGCTACCGGGCGATATCATTTCAACCGGCACACCCGCCGGTGTTGGCCTGGGCATGACACCCCCCTGGTACCTTAAACCCGGCGACGTGGTTGAATTGGGCATCGAAGGTCTGGGTGAACAGAAACAGACAGCGGTAGCATTTGTCTGAACCGGGATTTTTGTGATTTCACAGATTTTCATGATTGCTGCCGTAATCATGAAAGTCATTTCAATCAAATAAATCCTGGTCATGACAATTGACGCTCACCAACATTTCTGGCATTTCGATCCGGTTCGCGATAGCTGGATTACGGACGATATGGCCATTATCCAGCGCGATTTCCTGCCCGCCGATCTGGAGCCGGTTCTGCAACAGAACGGTATCGACGGGTGCGTGGCCGTTCAGGCATCGCAGTCGGAGGCCGAAACGATGTTTCTGGTTCGTATGGCACAAACCTACGACATCGTGAAGGGCGTGATCGGTTGGGTCGATTTGCAGTCGGAACAGTTGGCCGAACGTTTGCAGGAGCTGTCTCAATACAAAGAAATCAAAGGGTACAGGCATGTAGCCCAGGCCGAACCAGATGATTTTCTGGCCCGGCCAGCGGTTATTGAAGGCATCCGACAACTGGCTGATTTTGGATTGACATACGATATCCTTATCTATCCGACGCAACTCAAAGCGGCCTTGCAACTGGTTCGTGCCGTACCCGAAGTATCCTTTGTCATCGACCATCTGGCCAAACCATACATTAAGAAAGGGGAAATCAGCCGCTGGTCGAATTTCATCGCTGAGATTGCTAAAAACAAACAGGTTTCATGCAAATTATCGGGTATGGTGACCGAAGGTGACTGGCATAACTGGAGCAAAAAAGATTTCTTCCCTTACATGGATGTGATCTTCGAGCATTTCGGCCCTGACCGTATCTTATTCGGCTCTGACTGGCCCGTTTGCCTGGTTGCCGCCGATTACACGCAGGTTAAAACGCTCGTCGAAGACTACGTTGAAAACTGGGGCGAAGAAGTACGAGCCAAAGTTTTTGGTGGTAATGCTGTGTCGTTTTACAAGTTATGAAGTTGTTACACAGAGACACGCAGAGAAAACACGGAGATACACAGAGGAATAATAAAAAAAATCTCTGTGTATCTCTTTTACTCTCTGCGAATCTCTGTGTAACAACTCTTCCCCCTGATTTATGAATTGTTTCGTTGGCGTTGATGTCGGCACTACGAATGTAAAAGCACTGGCCATGCCAGCGGATTTGAGCCAGATTCTGGCCCATGCCTCTGCCCCGCTTACGACCCTCAACCCCGAGCCCGGTTATGCCGAACAGGACCCGGCCGAAATCTGGGCCGCTTTTGTACAGGTCATTGCCGAAGTAAGCCATGAGCTAACGGCCAATGGACACGCTATTACGCACGTTGCGTTTTGCACCGCCATGCACAGTCTGTTGCCAATGGACGCCGATGGAAAGTCGATTGGTAACGCCATCCTTTGGTCCGACAATCGTGCCGAAGTCCAGGCGAAAGCCCTCCGAACCACGCAAGCCGAGCTGGGCAAAGCCATTTATACGCAAACCGGAACGCCCCTGCACCCCATGATTCCGCTTTGTAAGTTAGCCTGGATGCGCGAGCATGACCCGCGAACGCTCCGCCGGACGGCTCATTTTGGCTCGATTAAAGAGTTTTTGTGGCATAAGCTGACTGGCACATTCGAGATTGATTTCTCCATTGCCACCGCTACGGGCCTGTTCGACGAGAGTAAGCGCGAATGGAGCGAACAGGCGCTGAATTTTGCCGGTGTTCGAGCGGATCAATTATCAACGCCTGTTCCAACAACTTACCAACGTTCGTATCAACCCCGATCAGAAACGGCCGGAACGGGACTGCCTGCGGGGGTTTCACTGATAATTGGGGCGTCGGATGGGTGTCTGGCGAACCTTGGGGCAGGTGCCATCAAAGCGGGCACGGCTACACTCACCATTGGTACCAGCGGGGCCATCCGGCAAACGGTTCGCGAACCGCTCCGCGACGCGGAAGTGCGCTTGTTTTGCTACTATCTGGACGAAGGCTATTATGTTGTTGGCGGACCGACCAACAATGGCGGCAATGTGCTGGAGTGGGTTACGGAAAAACTAACCCAGCAGGACACCGACGCTGTCTTGGCCGAAGCCGCAACCATTACCCCTGGCTCTGATGGCTTGCTATTTCTCCCCTACCTTCAGGGTGAGCGTGCGCCCCTGTGGGATGCATCTGTTCGGGGGGCTTACCTGCATGTGGACTGGCAACATACGCGTGCCCATTTTGTGCGGGCGGCTCTGGAAGGGGTGTTGTTTAACCTACTTAGTATAAATGAATTACTGACCGACAAGACCGGACCCGCACGTGTTATTCACGCCAATGGTGGTTTTGCTCAATCAGATGTTTGGGTGCAGATGCTGGCCGATATGGCGGGCATTCCCGTGCGGCTCAATGCCAGTAATGAAAGTGGCTCTATGGGGGCTATTCTATTGACTCTCAAAGCCACTGGCGTTGTTAAAACGCTGGACGAAGCCGCCGAACGGATAGCTTTTGGCAAGACATTTCAGC
>CAXTJJ010000052.1:0-17808 GCA_964244155.1 uncultured Spirosoma sp. | reverse complement strand
CCGATAAAATTTACCTGAACCCAGCCGGTGATCTCGAATGGAACGGTCTCAATGCCGAATTGTCGTTTTTCAAAGGAACGCTCGACAAACTGGGCATCAAACCGGAGATTTTTAAGGTTGGAGATTTTAAAAGTGCCGTTGAGCCGTTTGTTCGCGAGAATATGAGCGATCCAAACCGCTTACAGGTTAACTCGTTCCTGGGTTCGATAAACGACCAAATGCTGGTCCGCGTGGCCCAGAGCCGGGGGCTTCGGGTCGACTCGCTGAAACGCTATGCCGATAACCTGACGATCCAGAAACCTGCCGATGCACTCCGTACCAAACTCGTTACGAACATCGGGTATCAGGACGAATTGGAGACTGTTATCAAGAAACAGTTAGGCGTTGATGAGAAAAAGAAGATCAATTACATTTCATTGGGTAAATACGAAAGTTCGGAGAAATCCGGCGATGACACTGATGGTAGTTCCAAAAATCGGATAGCCGTTATCATAGCCTCCGGCGACATTCATTCCGGTAAAAGCGGTGAGAACAGCATCGGTTCTGAAACCATTGTGGAGGAACTTCGTAAAGCCCGGCTGGACGACAAAGTAAAAGCTATTGTGCTGCGGGTTAATTCGGGTGGCGGTAGTGCACTGGCGTCGGATGTGATGTACCGAGAGGTTCAACTGGCCCGCAAAGTAAAACCCGTTATTGGGTCAATGTCCGATTATGCCGCTTCGGGTGGCTATTATATGCTTATGGGTTGTGATAAAATCGTTGCGCAACCGAACACCATTACGGGCTCTATTGGGGTGTTTGCCTTGCTGTTCAATACCGAGACTTTCTTCAAAGATAAACTCGGTGTAACTTACGATCGGGTAAAGACTAACACGAACGCTGATTTCCCAACAGGCACGCATGAAATGACTCCGTTTCAAAAACAAACCATGCAAAAATCAACCGAACGGATTTATGCTGAATTTACCGGCAAAGCCGCTGCTGGTCGTAAACTGCCGGTCGACAGTCTGCGGGCTCTTGCCGGTGGACGGGTATGGACAGGTGCACAGGGAAAAGCCAATGGGTTGGTGGATCAACTGGGTGGTATCGACGAAGCTATCAAACTGGCGGCTCAGTCGGCCAAGCTGAAAGAGGGGGACTATCAAATCAAGTACCAACCGCGTAAAAAAGAGTTCTTCGAACAACTGATGAACTCGTTCAGTGACAATGAAGACGCTAAAATTCAGGCGCAGCTTGGGGATCTGGCACCTTATGTCAACTATATGAAGAAACTTAAGGGAATGGAAGGTATTCAAATGCGGATGCCATTCGAGATGGAGATTCGGTAAATTAAGTTGGTTTACAATGCGCAGACCTACATGTTTTTCAACACGTGTAGGTCTTTTTTTTACCTTGCATTTCCCAACGTTGTTCTGATGCAAACGCTTCCCATTCATCTTGACCTGTTCGCCCTGGTTATTTTTCTGGGCGTAGCACAGGGCGTTTTTCTAGGGCTGTTTTTTTTGACCGGTAGACGGGCAAAACGGGTTTCAAATCGCTGTCTGGGTTTGTTTCTCCTGGCTTTATCGGCGGTTAGTGGAGAAATATTTCTTAATTACACCAACTACACATTCAGATTGTTATGGACCGGCGATTTTGCTGAACCATTCAATTTTGTTCTTGGTCCCTTATTTTACTTCTTCGTTTATAGTCGTGTCCGGCAACGATTACCACTTCGCTGGGGCTGGCATTTACTTCCATTCATCATCTGGACAATTAACTCGGTAACCTGGCTTTACCAGCCCATTGAGTTCAAGTACAATTCCTATATAAACGCTCAACACCCGGAACTGCCCTTTATTCCTCAGCAACCCTATTGGCAGGATGACGTTACCGGACTCCGCGACTATATTGACGAATTGACATTGCTTAGTTGCATAGTATATGCTGCATTGGCTCTTCTTACGATTCGGAGGGTTAGGAGGTATAAGCCGGAAGAGGACGCCAATCACTCATCCTTACGTTTTTTAAGTTTGATTTTTGCGCTGGTGCCCTTCCTGATTGTCCTGGTGAAGCCCCAGTTTTACCACGATGTTGGTGATTATTTGCTGGCTACTTATATGGCTGCTACGATTTACGCAACCAGTTTTTTGGTGATGCGGGGTTCCGACTTTTTTCAGGATGAATCGCAGATCCAGCCATTACCCGTAGAAACAGAGCCTGTGGCTGAGCCCAGGAAGAAATACGAGAAGTCGGCCTTGTCAGAAGAAGTGGAAGATGCCGTTCTTGCTAAACTTAACCGATTGCTCGAAGCCGAAAAACCCTACCTCGACAGCGACCTTTCGTTACCAAAGCTGGCTGCCAGATTAGACACCAGCCCCCATAATTTGTCGCAGTTACTCAATGACCGTCTTGGCCAAACCTTCTTCGACTGGCTGGCAATGTACCGGATTGCCGAGGCCCAACGATTGCTGAACGAATCGGCAACGGCCAATTTAAAAATCGACGAGATTGCAGAACGAGTTGGCTATAACTCAACGTCGGCATTTCATACGGCCTTTAAACGGTTGACAAATCAAACCCCGGCGCAATACCGGGCCAAAGGGATTGGTCAAAGAACCGAAAGCTAATGTGTAGAGCGGTGGGCGTCTTCGTCCCGGTCGGCGTGAACTCCTTACTTATCGGGAAATAGGCGCATTAAGCTTCTAAATGACCAGTTTTGAGCCTTCCAACCCAAAACGCATACCTATGCAACCGACTCAACAAACTGGTACAGATGAGGCTACTTTTTCTGCTTTGCCACTCCGTCGCTACGATCTCGACTGGCTTCGGGTTATCGCTATTTTGACTTTACTCTTTTACCATACAGGCATGATTTACGTGTCGTGGGGCTGGCATATTAAAAGCACGGAGCACAGTGTGCCAATGGAAGAAATAATGCGCTGGCTGCATCGCTGGCGAATGCCGTTGCTGTTTTTTATTTCTGGAGCCGGTACATTTTTCGCGCTTAAAAAGCGTTCGTATGGAGCCTATGCCGGTGAACGTGTCCGACGGCTGTTTGTACCGTTAGTCTTCGGCATGTTCGTTATTGTACCGCCCCAAATCTATATCGAATGGATTTTTAAGGGGCGTTTTAGTGGAAGCTACATGGCGTTTTACCCTGAAGTGTTCCACTTTCAGCCCTATCAGGATGGCGGAACGGGGGGTGCCTTCAGTTGGCATCACCTGTGGTTCATTTGCTACCTGTTTGTTTATTCGCTGATCAGCATTCCTGTGTTTCGCTGGTTAAAAAGCGAGTCGGGGCAGCGGTTCATCGATCGCATTGAACGGCTCATTGTACGGCCGGGTGGAGCACTCTGGCTGGTTGGTTTTTTACTGCTTAATGATGTCGTGCTGGGGGGCTTCTTTCCGAACGAAACTCACGCCCTTATCAATGACTGGGCATATTTTATGAAAAATCTTTTGCTATTCTGGCTGGGTTACGTCTTGATTAGTAGATATCAATTCTGGCAGATTATTGCCGATCAGCGCCGTTATTTCCTGGTAGCAACGATTATTTGCACTGTAATACTATACACGTCCCGAGCACTCATCTCTGACGATGCACTTGATGCGTCTCAATTGTTAACGACACTGTACAGCTTCAATAGTATTGGACTCACCTGGTTCTCGGTACTGGCCACAGTAGGCTATGGTTATCGCTATCTGAATGTAAACCGCCCCATCTTACCAAAATTGAACGAAGCTGTTTATCCGTTCTATATTCTGCATCAAACGGTTATTATCCTTATCGGCTATACTATTTTGACCCGTACGAGACTCGGGGTCTATGATGGATTTCTGGTTATAAGCCTTTCATCATTAGTTGTTTGTATAGCTATCTACCTCCTGTTGATCCGGCCGTTCAAGCTGACCAGATTACTATTTGGCATGAAATGATGTTGGTTTATGGCGTTTGATTTGCGATTTTTGACTGTTCTTTGCTTTTGAGATAAGTTTTCCATAGCTCCACATTTTTTTGGGAGTTTATAACTGAAAAATCGTATACCATGCGTACCGATTGGACTCGTGCCGAAATCGCCGAAATTTATAATTCACCCGTTCTGGACCTGATGTATCGGGCCGCCACTGTTCACCGCCAGCATCACGATCCGCAGGAAGTACAGGTATGCACCCTGTTGTCAGTTAAAACAGGTGGTTGTCCTGAAGACTGTGCCTATTGCCCCCAGGCCGCCCGTTACCATACCGCTGTTAAGGTACATAAACTAATGGAAGTGGATGAGGTGTTAACGGCCGCGCAACGGGCCAAAGATACAGGTAGTACGCGTTTCTGCATGGGCGCGGCCTGGCGTGAAGTGCGCGACAACAGCGACTTCGACAAAGTGCTTGATATGGTGCAGGGCGTCAATGAAATGGGGCTGGAGGTGTGCTGTACCCTCGGTATGCTGACCGAAAGCCAGGCGCAAAAACTTAAAGATGCCGGGCTGTATGCTTATAATCATAATCTGGATACCAGCGAAGAATTCTATGGAGACATCATCAGTACCCGCACCTACGATGATCGGCTAGACACCCTCGGCCACGCACGCAAAGCGGGTATATCGGTTTGTTCGGGAGGGATCATCGGTATGGGCGAGTCAGATCAGGACCGAATCGGGATGTTGCATACGCTGGCTACATTGCCACAGCATCCTGAATCGGTGCCGGTAAATGCGCTCGTACCCGTAGAAGGAACGCCCCTGGAAGACCAGCCTCGGGTATCCGTTTGGGAGATGATTCGGATGATTGCAACGGCTCGCATCATCATGCCTAAAGCGATGGTGCGCCTATCGGCCGGTCGTGTTCGGATGAATACCGAAGAGCAGGCCCTATGTTTTCTCGCTGGTGCCAATTCGATTTTCGCGGGAGACAAACTCCTGACCACACCAAACCCGAACGAGGACGCCGATTTACAACTCTTCCAATCCCTCAATATCCGCCCCCGTAAAGCATTTAAAGATGCCGATCAGCCAGCCGTCGTGTTCGAACAGATACCGGTTTAAGTAGTAAGGTGGTCAGTAAGTCAGTAAGTAGCTGACGCATGTTACACTATGGTGCGTCAGCCACTTACTGACTTACTGACCACCTTACTACTTAAATATGAATCGTTTGCCGTACCAGATTTAGCCAGCGTTCCCGTCCTTCGCAAGTCCAGTGGGTATCGCCTTTCAGGTAAGGTGGTTGATGACTTTTTTTAAACGCTTCATAGGTATTGATCGTTGGTACCCGTAGGCGGGGGTGTTGCTGTATGCGTTCGACCAAATGATTGTACGTGCCCCGATTTGTTTCCAGAACACTCGCTTTGTTAGGAATGACGGAAAGATATACTGCATCGAAACCAAGCCGCTGATACCGTTCTGCAACGGAGTTTAGGCTATCCACTAACCGGTTGACGTCGTTGTCATGAATACGGGCAAACGATGAATTGAGAGTTTTACTGGTATCCGTATCGCTTCGTAGAAACAGATGCCTGTGGTCTTTCGATAAGCTAACGCTCGAATTCTCCCGTCCGAACCAGGTTAAGGTAAGGCTGGCCTTCAACTCTTTGAACCAAAATGCCCAGTCGCGACTGAACAGGGCCGATTCGAGCCGTTCTTCCATATCACTCCGGTGAAACTCATTACTAAGCCGCTGACGCAGGGGGAGCTGGGGGGTAGGGGTCAGGCTGGTGTCCGTCTCAACAACAAATTCACTGACAGGTCGGGCAAAATGCTCCCGGATGTGTCGCTCCACCGATTCGATAAGCAACACATTATGTTTGGTCGGATCAAGTTGCACCCGCTGCCTGTAATCCCAGGCTACACGTTGAAAGTGACTTACTCGGAAATCGGATTCGCTGAGCCGTTGAGGTTCCGAAAAACTATCGCCAATCAGGTAGAGGTGAGTGGATGCGGTGTCGCTTGACCGATTCGGACCGGTACAAACTGGCTGTGCCTGCTTAAACTGAGGCAGTGCCGAGAGCCTGTACAAGTCACCAAACCGATAGTCGTCCACAACGACGCCCGCTTCATAGAGGCCGTGAAGTAAGGTACTCGAAAAGCCGCCCCCCCAGAGTACCAAGGCAATCAGTAAAATTGAATAGCGTAATACGCGCATGAATATGGAGATAAAGGTCGTTTGCCTAAACAGTACAACCTTTTCAAAGTTACCTCAATCGAATACTAAATAACTGCACCGCCTGTTGTGCCCCGCTGAGCACATACAATTCATTTGTCCGTTCGTCGAATTGTAAGGATACCAGAAAATCGCTTGGAATAGGACGGTCATTCAGGATATGTCCGTTCAGATCATAAAGCATCGTAAATCCACCCGATTTAACACTAATCAGCTCAACGCCAGCACCAAGCCGATGATACCGAACGTTATTGCGTCCTGATTGAAGCGCTCGTACATCAAACCGCCGTTGCCCCTGCTGATCGAGTACGGCTACTTCCGTATCTGTCGTACGAAGGAGTAACCAATTGGTTTGTTCCTCATCAGGAAACAGTCGGAACGAACCGCTGCGAACAGGCCGATACAATTGTATGCGATTCGCAATAAGACCGTTCGTATTAATGGTCAGCAATTGACCTTCGTCGGTAATGGTACGAATTTGAGATTGGCCGGGTGGCAGGAGCGCAGGCCCTACAAAATGTATCTCGGGTTCTTCTTCATTGGTACGTTCGATCTTAGTGGGAAAATGTGGGTATTGACTCCCGTTTTCGCGCCAGTGATTCAGTGTGCCGTCGGCCTGGATGGCTAGCACGTCCATGCCGGTAGGGGTAGGTATGATTTGGAAAGGAAGTTGCAGGGCGCCTTTATTAGGCGCCGTCATAATGCGAACAAAAGCTCGATTCTGGCGATCCAGGGCATAAATGTGGCCATCTTCATGCGCAACCAGTGCGACCAGGTTACGTTGTTGATTTCCCCGGGGTCTGGCTAAAAAAGATGGATCGATACCTTTTGGAAGCGGGATAGCCTGAAGGGCCACCTTTTTACTGATTCGTACCGGATCGGCCACATACAGGGTTCGGTCGGTCATGAACAGATACTGCAACCGCCCATTGTTCAGAAAGTCGACACCCAGGGCATTACTACGAATGGGACCATCTGTGTTGTTTTGCACCAGCTTATCTCCATCGGGGGTCACCAGCACAAATTGGTTCGCATTATTCTGGGCATAAAACTGGGCTGAACTATCGCTGAGGTTACCCGTTACAATGGGTGCCGAAATAAGGGGCGCGTTAAACAATGTCTTCTTTTGTAACAAAACTTTGTTTAGCACCGCCCGGCTCGCCCGACGGGTAGTACGGCCCAGAATGACCGTCGACTGGATATTTTCATTCCCGTAGCTGGCCTGGTAAGCAATATTTTCCAGGTTAGCCAGGGCTGGACTGCCAGTCGTTGGGTCTACCTGGTCGAGCAGGTTTTGCCAGCCTAAGGGCCAACTGGTGAGCATATTCGTATGACCCCGATTCAGTCGGGCAAAAGCAGTGAAGTTAGCTGGCCGTAATGTAGTATTCAGTAACTCAGCCTGCCGCGCATCGGCCGTCCACACTGCGCCCCGCTGTACCTGTTGCAGGTAATCCAGCATGGCATCTTCGCTGTTGGCCACAATAAGGGAAGAGCCATGTTGCGTTATCCAGCTTTGCGAAAATCCGGAAAATAAACTGCTAAAGAGTGATGCGGGTAGCTCGGGAATGTTGAGCAACAAGATCTTGTGCGCCAAATAGCTTTTGGGTGTAGTATGCGTTTTGGCCCCCGAACGATAAGCAATCTGCTGGTAAGCGTTCGCCAGTTTTTTGCCGTCCTGAGCTGTCAGAATTAAAATCTGACGTGAGAATCCCGTTGGTGATTCCAGCCGGCACAGGAGAATGTCCGGCCCGAGTGACTGATATAAAGGTTTGGTTTCAGGTTCAATCTGTTTAAACCGGTCGCGCAGAAAATCGCTGGAGGCAGATCCCAACAGATTACTAAGCGATTTGCCAAATTGGGATGCATCGCTGATGCCGATGTGGTAAAGGGTGGCGGTTGTTTGAGGAATTAGATTTGCGTATTGGATACGTCGGGGTGTCTGGTTTGCAAACAGAGCCGCCACATCCTGCCGGTTCCCAATCTGGTCGACGGCGTAGCCAATCAGATGAGAGCGGGAAGCAGATGGCCGGAACTGTAATGTTAATTCTTCGGGCAAAAACAACCTGACCAGCGAACCCACGTTGCTAAACAGAGACTGGAGCACTTCGGGCCGAACAGACAAACCCGCCAGATTATCCGTATCCACCCGGAAGTCAGACTCCGACGATGCGAATTTCAGTGACTGGTGCATTCGCTTGGCAACGTTCTCGATCAAAATGCCTGATACGCTTCCAATCAGAAAGTCATCGGTCAGGATAAAGGAACCGACTGGTTCGTTACCTCTTGCCACCAGGTCAAGTATTTTCTCGCCCGCAAACGTATGGTTGAGGACACGGTACTCACGCGGGTCAGGGTTGGTTAACCGACTCAGAAAAGGCTTATCGACCGCCGTAATGGGAATGTAAAAAATAAAATCAAGCGTCGTTTTGGAAATAGAATGGAGCGAGTAGCGGATGTTCCGGCCCGAAACGAAGTTGAGGACAGTTGCCGAATCGGCGGTTGCATACAGGAAACGGTCGAGCTTCTGGCGTGCTTCATCGAAGACCGGTAGCTGACGCAGTGAAATCTGATTGCGTAATACGCGTGCAGAAACCGTATCCTGTAATCGGTCGCTGGCCAGTACGAGCAAAGCGCCCGGCGGGACCAGTGAGCCAACCGTGCGGCTTGCCGGAAACAACTGTCGGTAGCCCAGCCAGCCACCCAGCAGCAGAAGTACGGCAACAGCACCAATCCAGAGATTTCGTTTCATAGATTAAGTAAGTTAGTAAGTCGGTAAGTCGGTAAGTTAGTAAGTGGCTGACGCCCCAGATACACATGCGTCAGCCACTTACTAACTTACCGACTTACCGACTTACCGACTAGTTTATTTCCCCCACATCGCGTTGGCGGTATCGGGGAATGGCAATGTTAGTTCGGGAACATTTGCGGCTACGCGGTTAGCCCATTCAACGCCCTGCATCAGCGAGTGATCCTGATTGCTAACCTCGTATTTCCAGGCACCAAACCGACCCCGGGAATAAATGCCAAAGGGCTCCAGCTTGGGCAGAACCATTTTTAGAATGACATCACGCTCGACCGATGGTGTTGGATAGCCATAGTCGAAGGCCATATGGAACGTCGAAACAACATCGTCGGCCGACTCGATGAGCTTATCCTCAATAAGCGCCCGGATCGTATCATCGATCAGTGTTTCACGGTTAACCGGCTTGGCTGAGGATTCACTCGTTTCGGTCATTAACGACCAGTTTTGTGTACTATCAGGCACGTTGTTAGGGCTATAGTTCGAGAAGACCGTCACCCGGTAGTAGGGACTATTGTATTCTGGGAAATACATCCAGCACATGGTTTCGAGGCTTTGCTTGGGTTTGCCTTTCAGACCAATGCCAACCACGTTTGTCGACGAGTGCTTGAGTCCCTGAGCTATTTGAACCGTTTCAGCGTCCAGCCCTTCTACCCGTTGCGTAAACAGATCGAGCGGCACCGTGCTCATCAGGTAGTCATACTCAATTTCTTCGCCACTGGCCAGCATCACTTTTTTCTCCGGTCCAATAACTTTTTCGACCGACGCATTTAGCTTTACATACTCCCGGCCTACCAGGTCGCCAACGGCTTCCCAAATACCTCCTGTACCCCCTTTTTTGGGAAATTTAAAGGTGCTGTTTGGTCCCCAGGAAAAATCGTCCTGATCGAAAATGATGTTTTTTGTGACTCGTTGCAGATCGGTAACGGCCACCCGTTCGCCAACCCATACCGCGTTCATATCTTCCGGCGGGTAAGCCCATACCTTGAAATTGTACGGGAACATAAACGTATCGGCCAGCCCTTGTCCGAAGGTTGCCAGAATCCACTCCCGAAAATTGGCCGGTTTTTGATTAGATGGAAACTTGTAGTTGTGGATGATGCCTTCAAGGCATTTCCACATCGTTTCGGGTGTCAGGTACTTGATGTTATTCTGAAACGGATAAGGCACGAAGCGGTTTTCGATCCATACCCACGACTCCCGCTGGTGGGTGAGCCATCCATCTTCGCCGAGGGCTTTCAGCATCAGGTCATCGAAGTACTTATAATGCGAAAATTGCACATGCCCGCCCACATCCCAGGTGAATCCTTTTTCGTCGACAAAGCTTTTCGACAGGCCCCCAATGCGATTCTCTTTTTCTAAAACGATGAAGTCGGTTATACCTAACTCTTTCAGGCGATAAGCTGCTCCAAGGCCTGTCGGGCCGGAGCCTATAATGACATATTTATACTTCATGAGCTAAAATCAGATGTACGATGTATGGTATAAAATGTATGATGTATAGTATATGGTAAAGGGCTATTCTTTTTGATTATACATCCTATACCCTACATCTACTACTTTACATCATGCAGCTTACACCATTTTAAGCGGTTACCGGTTCGGGCTTTTTTAGCGCTTTTACTTTACTTCCCAGTTCAAACCGAAATTGAGCTAATTCTTTAAAACTTTGAATACATACTTTCAGGAGTTTCCATTTTAAAATAGAGACGGTGCCCGTTAAGCGCTCTTTGTGAGTAATGGGAATATCGAAGGTGTTGAACCCTGCTTTTTTAGCCATCACGGCCAGGAAAATATTTGGGGCAAAGGGAGTTTGCGTAGGTAATTGAGCCAGCAGTTTCCGCAGGAACGTGCCCCGAATCAGCCGGAACGGGATATTGCTATCCATAATATACGTTCCGTAAATGAACGCTATACTCAACCGAAGAATTTTAGTGATCAGCAACCGGGCTGGCGCATCATACCGCTCTTCCCGATAGCCAAGAATAAACGGTGATTCATCGCGCTTGGTCCACAATTTCCCAAAATCATCAGGGATAAACTGGTCGTCGCTATCGGTTTGAAATACGTATTCTGAATCCAGTGCAACCGCTTGCCGATACCCGTTGACAACGGCGTTACCGTGCCCGCCATTCGGCTGATGCACCACCATGAGTTTGGGGTAACGATTTTTGATTTGATCTAATATGGCCCCTGTTTTGTCGCGAGAACCGTCATTGACGACAATAAGACGGGTATTATCGGCAGGAAATTGGCGGGTCAACAAATCAGTCCACTGCTTGACAACAGTTTCGATAACTTCTTCTTCGTTGTAAGCCGGCATTACAATTGACAGCAGGAGACTCATATTTAAATAACTAGTGAATACGGATTTATGTACAATGACTACAGGGGGCGGTAAACGGGTGAATGAAGGCAGTCGTCCTCATAAGTGAAAACGGAGTCGCCCGCGTGCCTGATTATGCATTTAATAAAGACTTGCAAATATAGGAAATTGTTGGCGGGTAAATGGTCAAACCTGACAGTACCTTAGGGAGCGGGAAACCGGAAATTGCCTGTTGACTGAGGTGATAAGTACAATTGATCAATACGAAAACCGATCTTTCAGATCATTGATCGGTTTTTCAATTACAAACCAGGAAATTGTTGCCAGTACTACTGTTAATGCCAAATAAAACGAAAACTGAAAGAAATAAGAACTGGTTAAAAAGGGCATGATGTCAGACAGGCGTCGCCAGGCGCGTACCGTAAAGTGGGTTGGGTGCGTATGAAAAACGTTAAAAATAAAGTTGTGAAAGAGATATAGCCCATAGCTGATACGACCCATATACTGACTTACCGGATGTTCGAGAACCCATTTCATAAGGCCTTTGAACCCGATAATCGCATGGCCGATCAGGAAGAACCCAAGTAAAGATGCGGCTAATCGTTCCCATACTTCAGACACCACATTATGGTATCCTCTCGGCGAATCGACGGCAATCCAGTTATTCAGATAAACAATAACGGCAAAGCAGGCTATACTTAACCAGACGCCTGTTGCCGGGCTGAAAATACGAATGAGCCATTCCCTACGGTACAGCCAGCCGTAGGCCATAATGGCCCCTAACCCAAAGGAATCCAGGCAAGTCGGCGTCGATACATATTCGATAAACCACGGCATTCGGCTACGATAAAGTACATACCGGAGGCCAATACTGCCAATAATCATCAGAATCGCTGTGACGGGTACAAACCGGCGCGGCACATAAAAGAGAAGCAGCGGAAAAATTAAGTAAACCTGTTCTTCAACGGCAAGCGACCATAAGTGATCGACCGTTCCCATCCAGGATTTGGTGATGGCTATATAAATATTCGTGCCATAAAGAGCCAGCCAGCCTATCGTTCGGCGAACGGGTGGCTCATTGATGAGGTAAAGAACAAACAGTGTCAGGTAGTAGATCGGGAAAATACGGAGGGTCCGACGGATGTAAAACGTTTTCAGGTATTTTCCTAACCCCCCATTCGGCTGATTACTTAATTTGTCTTTACTCGACAGCAGAATCCGCGTGATCAGAAAGCCACTGAGTACAAAGAAAATAGTAACGCCTAACGCACCCAGCGGCAACCCATCTATCCGACCAACCATCCAGTGATCGAATAAGACCATACCCACGGCCAGGAACCGAATGCCGTCCAACTGCCGAAAATGATTCAGCGTAGACCGGGCGGATGTAGTCGTTGGCATAGAGGAGGGGCTGTGCGAATCGGACGGGTGATTTTGATTATGAACCAACGGGTTGTTGTTTGATGTACTGAAAAATGATTTTGTTTACTGGTTTTACCAGTTCTTGACTGTTCCCGTAGCCGACGGTCCTGACGATACAATGCTTTGATTCGTTGGATGTAGTTTATATATGCCTTTATCAGAAACCGTCAGAACAAAAAGTTGATACGCATCGGCGACCAGCTCAGCCGATAGTATGCTGGCCTCAAACCCATTTGTAAATAGTCTCTTTGGTGAAAAACGAGCTGTGCCAATAGGCTGTTGTTTTTGCCAGACAGGAAATAAATAGGTTCGTTTAGGCGAGCGAGCCAGTAAATAAGCCCCTGCATCGCCCAAGCCTAAAGCAGACAGGGTTGTATTACGTATGGAATAGCCGGAATTTGTTTTTGTTATCTGGACGCTTAGGGCTGGTTGTGAAGCCGGTCCGTACAGAATAGGCAACGCATGATCGTAGAATGCCGGGCTTGGTGAGGTATAGTGTTGTGAGACCGAATCTGAAGAAAAGACTGGCGTGTTCGTCGTATATGACCAGTTAAACTGGTTCGTCGTCAGCCAATGCCGCCACCAGATCGTCTCATCTAAAAAAGAAAAATAGGAAAGCCCTGCAAACAATATACTGCTAATTACACCGGCAATCATCCACCAGCGAGCAAGCCGCTCATGGAGGTTAACAACACCATACACATACAGGAGCGCTAAAGTCGTCAACGAGTACATTTTATAACGACTGGTGATCAGCAAGTCGATGCCAGCTCCCGTTCGGGCCCAGGCAACTACCGCAGCGGTACCCAGCACAAACCCGGTACAACTCCAAAAAAACACGGTAATTGATGGGATGTCATGTGCCGATGCACGGCCTTTTGTTGTACGGGAAAGTAGAGTTTGTACCCGGTTACCAAGTGCCAACCGATTCATAACGATACTCCAGATCAGTATAGCCAGGGTTGCCACCGCTACCAGGCTCCCAAGAAAGATACTTGTGCGAAGCGGGGCGTTGATGGGTAATGCTTCGGCAGCCGCCCCAACAACAGCCAGCCAGCCTTTACTCAACTCAATAATCCCCGGTTTAACATACTTCACATCCCCCGGTTTTTCGAAGCCGGTAAAATATAAACCAATAACGATAACCGCGCCAATAAGCCAGCTTATCGCGGGGCCAAACGGTCTGCGGCCACTTGACCTGGAATAGGCGGGCAGGCGTAATAACAGAATCAACAAACCAATTGGCCACACCATCAGGCCGTTGCCACTGGTAATTGTAGCCAGCACGCCCATTGCGAAAGCCACTCGCCAATGGGCTGTATAACTCAGGAAGTAAAATGCAGCAAGTACCCAGAGAACTACGGAGAAGTTTTGAAGGGCAGCCATTCCCCAGAACATATTTTCCCACTGCGACAGGTTAAAGAGCAGCCAGGCGGTGGGTAGCGAGTAAAGCACCCACTGGCCGGACAGACCCAGTTTCGACCGGCGTAGTGTGGCCATAAAAACTGATAACAAGCCAACCAGACTCAGGTTGCCCACCAGCATCAGGTGGATGTAATTGAGTTTCCCGAATAGCTGATAGTCAAGTGCTGTAATGATGCGATCATATACAATCCGGTGTTCGTTATGCTGCCTGAAAAGCTGGTAGATTTTCCCTGTCCATGTTGGCTCCTTATCGAAATTGAACAGAAAGGCACGGAGGGCATGGTCGTCCCATTTCGGAATGTTAACCGCATAAGCGGACCAAATCAATCCGAACGTAAGTACCGGCATAACGAGCAACAACCAGGCAAAGCCACGTTGCCACCGCCGGCCTGCTAGAGACTGGCCGGCGCGTTGGATGTCGTTCGTTGTTAGCTGCTGTGTGGTCACAATTAGTACCGGTATTTGGTGCCTTCGAAGTTAAAGATCGTAATTCGTTTGCCCGATTTCCCTTTTATTAAAATAATTCGGTCGGTCTGCGTCGTGTCCATTCGCTGAAAATAGGTCGCGTCTTTAGGCAGATACAGGTTGGTGTACTGTGCGTCGATAATCGAATGACGGGTATAAGTGTTTTCAACTTCATCGCGCGGGGCTGTTCGTGCCGACGGATAAAGAACAGTATCGCCCGGAGCATATAACTGCCTGATGCGATCTGCTGCCGTATTATAAGGATTGGCAATTCGATAACGGCCGTAGTATGTGTATTTTACCGACTGATCTTCATAAATCCGGTACAGCAAATCAACCAGATAGCCACTTTGAAGCAGCAACACTGCTACCAGCGTCAGGCGGAGGTAGGTTGGTTGCCGAAATACCTGCCGCACGGTCAGACCAACCAGAATCACACTATAAGGAAACGAAAAACCGGAATACCGTTGCAGAAGGCCGTAAGTGTGGTCGTTGCGAAAGGCTATAGCAATTAAAATCAGCGTTGGGATCGTGCTCATTAAAACGAGCAGGAACAGGAAGCGCCGATCCTGCCGATTTTTGTAGCCTGGAAAAGCCTGGTAAAGCAGGTAATGAAATAAAGGTACTGCCGCTGTGACAATCAATCGGGCCGACATGATGGTATATAGCGCAAAGCCAGCAACCAATAGGAGCGGGACAACCACACTTACCCAAACAGGTACCGACCTGCGCCGACCAAATCGGTGAACGATAAACACTGCCAGACTGCCAAACGCCAGGGCAATAAGCATATTTCGAAACGCCAGCGTTTCCGAGGAAATGCCATTAGAAAACAGCATTAAGTCGGCCCAAAGCGGAATCGATTTTTTCGTAACATTGGAAATGGTAGCCGGTAGAATTATCGCGAAGCCGTTGTTATAAGGATTCGTATAGGCCAGCCCACCATATAGTTTGGCCTGATACGCCAACGTTTGAAAGGTGTATTTTCCGCCACCCCATACAAACCAGGGGAGAATTAAGCCAACGGCACCGCCAATCGTACTTAAACCCAACCCGATGTATGTTTTTAGATTGCGATTGAACAGCACCAGATATAGACCATGACACATGAAAATGGTGGAAGCCAGATAATGGCCTAAAGTAGCAAGGGCAAAAGACAGGCCGTATGCCACATACAACCCGACTGGTTGTTTACCTTCTTCGCGTCGGTCTAGGATACGAAGAAAGCAGTATGTTCCCAGCATCGTCAAAAATATGGTCATGCAGTAATTGCGCGCCATGTGACTATAGGCAATGAAAAACGGCTCAACAGCGGCTATAAAGGCGCAAAGCAACGCCAAGGATTCTGACCGTAAATAACGCTTGACCATCATAAACACCAGGCCGACAATAAGGGTGCTGAATAGGATGGATGGCATTCGAATGGACAGGTCGCTATTGCCAAACAGCTCAATCCAGACCCAGAGCAGGGCGTAGTGGGAGGGACTGTTGCCTATATCGGTCTGCATAATGGACCGAATGTAATCGTAGAGATGTTTCTCTTTCCAGAATTCTTTAGGTGTAAAATACGTCTTGCCGGGTGTAAAGAATACATCGTGCTGGTTAAAACCTTCCAGTGCTACCCCTGCGGTATTGATCAACGTAAATTTCTCATCCAGATAAAGCCCATGAACGCTGGAATTATAAAGTCGGAGGCCAAGTGCAAGAGCTAGGATTAAGAAAAGCAGTAAGCGTGGTGAACTTAACTGGGCAAATAAACCAGAACGGGTATCGTTCATCGGGCGGTCTGTCGTGAGTGAATGCGGCATTTGGGCGCAAAGGTAAGCCACTACCTCTCTGTTTTACAATTTCAGGATGGTGAATTCTACCCGGCGGTTCAGTTTACGCTTCTCTTCGGTTTCGTTACTGGCAATTGGCTTGCTGGGCCCCCAAGCCTTCGTTTGGATACGATCAGCGGTTACACCTTTCCCCAAAATATATTCTTTTACCACCCGGACCCGGTCCCCGGCCAGCTTCATGTTCGGTTCCCAATCGCCCTGATTGTCGGTATGGCCTTCAATGAGCAGCTCCATTGTCGGGTATTTTTGCAGCATGTCGACCACCCGGTCCAGCTCTGTATCGGCTCCCGGCAAAAGGGCGAACTGGCTCTGCTGGAATAATACCTCCCGCATGGTTATTTTCTGCCCCGTTTCAATTTTCACCAGATATAAACTCTTTTTTATATCGCGAAACCGTTTGTCTTTGCTTAAGTCGATAACCTCGGTTGTTGGAAAGTACCCCTCCCGGCTAGCCGTTAGATTATAAACTTTTTGTGTAGGCAAAATAAGCTTGAACTCGCCGGTTTCCGGGTTATAATCTACTTTATCTATGTTTTTTTGATCACCTGCCAGGCTCGATACCACCTCCGAGGCCACCGGTTTTTTGCTTTTTGAATCGAGAACCACCCCCGTTATAATGGCTACAGGGTCAGGCTTGATAGCAGGATATAATTTTAACCGAAAGATATCGTCCTCACCAAGTGATCCGGCTCGGGAACTCAAATAGGCATAATCGCCGGAAGCGGGAATGGTAAAATAACCGTCCCATTCAACCGTATTGATGGCTGGACCAAGATTTTCGGGCTCGCTCCAGTTTCCCCACGAATCGTCGAGCCGACGGGATACGAAGATATCGCCGTTTCCAAAACCCGGATGGCCCCCTGACGTGAAGTACAGGGTGCGGCCATCAGCCGCCAGAAAGGGAGAACTCTCAAAGTCAGCAGAATTGATAACTCCGCCCAGGGATACAGGCTCTGACCAACTGTTATCGGGCTTTTGTACGGATACATACAGGTCGCGATCACCCCGTGTATCTTTGCGCTGAACAGCCAGAATAATGGCCCGTCCATCGGGAGAGACACAAAACTCCAGTTGATTTTTTTCGTGCAGATTATAATTGTTGGCAATCTTACATTCAATCGGTTGCGACCAGCCAGCTTTGGTACGGATAGACTTGGAAATGCCAAACGACATGCCGCCATCAGGTCTGTATACGTTGATAAGGTAGGCTGTTCGGCCATCGGCAGACATGCCGCTGATCGCGTTATCGCCCGCGTTGTTTATGGGTGACCCAATGTTAACGGCCTCACTCCAACCCGATGGATTGCCGCCAACACCGGGTTCAAGGGTTGAGAACCAGACATCCTGCCGGTCGGAGGAACCTGTATTGGCTTTGTTGAAATTTCGAGTAAAATAAAGTG
>CAXTJJ010000051.1:0-17822 GCA_964244155.1 uncultured Spirosoma sp. | reverse complement strand
CGACAAGTTTCAGACGCGCACCAACGAGATCGGAAGCAGAATCTTCGAGACGTATTTCGACTTGAAGCCGATAGAAGTATAAATAGTGGTTATTGATTACTGAGTTAATGGTTATTGACTGACAGCCAATTTTTTAGATAATGAAGGTGTTTAGGGTTATTTTTTTTCTGCCGGTAAAACAGGCTGAAAAAGCAAATACTTGTCTAGTTAAACGTAAATCCTAAACAGCTTCAATAACCATATTCTTAATAAAAGACCGGAATCGTCAGGGCTATGTACGCCATGTTGGTCCGGTTTCGAAAGCGGTTGTTATCTGAAATGACATCGCGATTGGCGACGGTCGTTTCGGTTGTAAGCCATTGGTAGCTTACTTTAAGCCCAATACGCTGGCCAATTTTAATCCTGGCATACACTTCAGTAGCGAGCGTACCCCTGTCGTTGTCGCCAAGTAAGCGTAGATTCAGCAGGCTTGGGCGCGATTTCTGAAAGGTGTTGGCACCCTGGTAATAAACCGTTGTCGAATCGGTTCCGGTGCTTGACTGAACGCTGAACTGGCCCGTTGACGACTGGTAACGCCCTGTGCGCGACTTGCCAAAACTTAACCCCAGGAGGTCAGCACTTAAACCCAATTCCAATCGGCCCAGGTTAACCTGCGCCCGAACCCCTATGTTGAGTGAGGTCATGGATACATAATCGTAGCGCACCGTGTCAATGTTGTCGACAAGCAGCGGACCCGTCAGTGCACCGAATCCACTCTTCCCATGTGTCAGGCGGGCAGGAGCTGTATAATAGTTAAGATTATCGCCGTAGAAAGCGGCCAAACGCGCTGTCCAGCCTAGTGAAAAGGTTTTGCGTTCACCAATATTCATTAACTGGTAGTAGGCAAGCGACGGATTGTAATGACTTTTTGAGTAGGCCATGCCTACATCATAACCGCTACTAAGACGAGCCGATATCGGCGATTGCGCAACTGTGAGAAGAGGAAATAAAAGTAAGGACGCGGTAATTAATCGCTTCATCAAGAATTCAAGCTGTTTGAGCAGGCAAAGATAAGCAATGAATGGGGCGCAGAAGGTTACGTTAAATCAGAATAAAAGAAACAAAAAAACAGGTGCTGCCAGCAAAAACTGGCAGCACCTGTTTTTTTGCCAATACATATAGTTGATTTACACCATCTTAAGGACAACCGCGCCCAGAGGTGGTACATTCAACATAATCGACTGAGACCGTCCGTGCCAGCTTTCCTGATCGGTGGTAATGGGCGACGAATTGATAACGCCACTTCCATAAAACTCAACAGCATCGCTGTTAAAGATCTCCTGATAGGAGCCTGCCGCCGGAACACCAATTCGGTAATAAGAACGTGGGATTGGTGTCATGTTCAGGACAACCAGCAAATTGTCTTCTGGCCGATTGCCTTTGCGAATGTAAGTCACCACGCTGTTCTCGCGGTCGGTTGTATCGACCCACTCAAAGCCATCGGCGGTGAAGTTGCGGTCATACAGGGCTGGTTCGCTCTTATAAAGTGTATTCAATGCCTTTACGCAGGTAGCCATGCCTTTGTGGGGAGCAAACTGGAGTAAGTGCCAGTCTAAGCTGTCATCAAATTTCCACTCCGATGTTTGCCCGAATTCACCGCCCATAAACAGCAATTTAGTGCCTGAGTGCGTGAACATGTAGGAGAACAATAAGCGCAGGTTGGCAAACCGTTGCCACTCATCGCCGGGCATTTTACCTACCAGCGACTTTTTGCCATATACAACCTCGTCGTGCGAAAGCGGCAGCATGAAATTTTCTGTGAAGGCATACACCGTGCTGAAGGTTAGTTCATCCTGATGAAACTTACGGAAAGCCGGATCACGCTCAAAGTAGCGGAGCGTATCGTTCATCCAGCCCATCATCCATTTCATGCCAAAGCCCAGCCCGCCCATAAATACCGGTCTGGATACACCCGGAAAGGCGGTCGATTCTTCGGCTATAGTCTGTGTATCCGGGAATTCTTTATAAATCGCTTCGTTCAGTTCTTTAATGAGTGAGATAACTTCCAGGTTCTCACGCCCACCGAATACGTTAGGCTCCCATTCGCCCGCATTGCGTGAATAATCCAGGTAGAGCATCGAGGCCACGGCATCTACGCGGAGACCATCGGCGTGGCAGCGGTCAAGCCAGAACAGGGCATTACTCAACAAAAAGGAGCGAACCTCCGGGCGACTATAATTGAAAATGTAGCTTTTCCAGTCGGGATGGTAGCCTTTGCGTGGGTCGGGATGCTCATATAGATGTGAGCCATCAAACTCATACAGGCCATGTGCATCGCCGGGGAAGTGGGAGGGAACCCAGTCCAGCAACACGCCAATGCCCGCCTGGTGCAGGCGTTCAATCAGTTGCATAAACTCCTGTGGCGTACCAAACCGACTACTGGGGGCATAATAGCCCGTAATCTGATACCCCCACGACGGCGCATACGGGTACTGCATAACTGGCATGAACTCAACGTGCGTAAAGCCCATATCCTGTAGATAAGGTACCAGCGCGTCGGCAATTTCGCCGTAGGTTAACTCGCGTTCAGGATCGCTCGGATCACGTCGCCAGGACGACATATGCATTTCGTATACGGAAATTGGCGCGTTGAGCGCGTTTTTTTCCTTACGGATGGCCATCCATTCCTGATCCTGCCACTCGTGGTAAGTGTCCCAGACGATGGAAGCTGTTTTGGGAGGAACTTCCCACCAGTGGGCGTAGGGGTCGCCTTTTTCCACTTCGCGACCACCTTCGTGGACGATAAAATATTTATAGCTTTCGCCCCGGCCAATGTTCGGAACAAATATTTCCCAGATACCCGACGAATCCCAGCGAACATTCATGGAATGGCTGCCTTTGTTCCAGCCGTTGAAATTTCCAATCACGGAAACGTACCGGGCGGAGGGTGCCCAAACGGCAAAATACGTCCCTATAACACCATTGTGTTCAACGACATGAGAGCCAAATTTCTCATAAAGTTTCTGGTGCTTCCCCGCCCGAAATAAGTGAATGTCGAAGTCAGTGAAGCGGGAATAGATCCCATTATCCTGATGGGTCGGGGACTCAGCCGGGGCAGTTGGACTTGTGGATGGTTGGGGTAAAGGAGTTTGAACCGTCTGTTCGGTTTCGGCCGCGGGTGTAGTCGTTTTTCGTTTTGCCATAGGTTAAAAGGGTAGAACGCTCGTTGTAGAACGGAATCAGAGCCGGAAAGTTAGAAAAATTCCTTGCCGTTCTACAGGAATCAGGAGTCAATTTGTGGGCCAGTTAGCTGCACCCTGTTTCAAAATGGCGTAAATCGCATCACGATCTACTTTTTTCTGGCTTCTTTATTTTCAAACAACTCCTGCCGCTCCGAACGAGTTTGAGTCGCTCGCACATTGCTCATCTAGGTCGGGTGAGCCATAGAAAGGCATCGGGTATTGCATCAGGAAGGCAATGGAGAGTAATTGCCCTCTCCGGGAATCGTTAAGTTGTGCAAGCCTGGTCATACCTATTTTGTTTGCAGTAAACCGGTCTGCAGCATGGACACATGGGGCGCGGATGTGCCATCACTCAAGCGGATTTTTTCAATCTCGCGTATTACATCAATAATGCCTTTCAACGGGATTTTTACCCAGGAGGGGCGGTAGCTGATCTCATAGCCGAGCTCGTAAACGGCTTTTTCGAGCAGGTAAATTAGGAGCAGGAAATTGATTTCGCTATTATTCTTAAACAATGGATGGGGGGCACCGAAAACGTCAAGATACGCATCCAGAAACGTATCCCGAATGAGATAGAACCAGCGATCCGATACCCGTTGCAGATGATCGGGGTCGAGGTCGTCGGTTTCGGCGGAGTTGAACAGTTTGGCCGAAACCGCGTAATGATACGACCGAATCATACCCGCCACATCCTTGAGGGGTGAATGCTTGATCTTCCGGTCGGCAATGCTGATTTCGGGTTCACCTTCAAAGTCAATGATTACAAAATCGTTCTCCGTTGCCAGCACCTGACCCAGGTGATAATCGCCGTGGATTCGTATCCGGAGTGAGTCGATTGGGCGGGTGCGGAAGTCGGCGATGAACGCTTCGATCATTTCTTTCGCTTCCATAAATACCCAGGCCAGTCGCTGCGCCTGAATGTCCAGCTTGGTATAATTGTCGATAAGGAGTGCATATCGACGGTCGAGCAGGTCTTCGAAACGTTTAATCAAAAAATCGCGGTACTCATCCGTGAAGTGTTCGGGGGCAAAAGCAGGGTCGGTTGGGTGATCGGGACGGGATGGCTTATACAGCGCACAGTGCATTTCGCCGGTCCGCTTAGCCAGCAGCTCAACTTTCTCGAATACATCTTCGCGAATGGCAAACAGTCGCTGCGGAACGGCGTAGAGGAAATCGTTCAGGTAATCGCCGGTTTGCATCCAGGAATCTTTATCGTTGGGCACCATTCGCTGCACCATGCCCAGCGTAATATCGGGCCGTTGTTGACTCTGCCAGACAATACTGCCCCCAAAGGCCGGAATATGTTCAAAGCTGCTATCGTCGGTCAGAAAAGCGACCATATCAACCTCCGGATTGGTCTCCTGGAAAAGCTTTCGGTACAGTTTAAGGAAATATTTATCGCCAAAGGTCATGGCCGAATTACTCGAATCGACGGGCAGCACCTGCGAGGAAAGAAAGTCATCACCTTCGTCCAGCCCTTTACCCCGGTGAAAGGTCAGCGTACCGTCGGGTTGTGGTATGACCTGATCTTGACAGATAGCCGAAAACAGTGCCCGGCGGAATCGGTCGTCGTAAATAGCATCAATCAGTAACCCTGTTTGACTGCCAATCATGACCTCGCCAATGCGGCCTTTCTCGGGAACATCGCCCACTTGAAACGGTAGCGTATGCGCTGTGTGATCAGCCAGAAAGGACATGGGCAACAGATACTGTTCAGAAATGCCATCGACATACGATGCTTCCAGAATCAGCAGGTAGGCCACATCGCCGTCGGCTAGCAAGAGAGTGTGTACGGTACGAACCGAAAATCCGGTTTGCTGCCGCGCCTTACCGGCAAACCAGCGGCAGGTATTGACATATGGTGGTAACAAGGTCTGCGCCAGTGTTGTCCAGCTTTGGGCAGTAGCGCCCGCATCGAGCCAACTGGTAGGCAGGTGTACAGATTGCGTCGTAAGCATAAAGAAAAAAGAGTGTATCTATTTGTACACCAAGTACAAGTCAAATATTTCTTGAATATACAACAAAAAAATGCCGCCTATGTTGGCCACTGGGTAGGCAAATACATATAAAAACCGCACTGGACCTGATCCAGTGCGGTTTGTTGACAAGGTGTAGAGAAGAAGGGTTAGTTTATGGCGACGGCGCGGTTCGTAACGGTGGGTTGCTGGGTAGAAAGGGTTATAGTTTGCGTAGTCGTTTCAATGCCATTTGTAATTTCGAGGTTGTAAGTGCCATCTTCCAGATCACTTAAATTCAGCCGGATACGACAACCCTGTTCGTTTTTGCCGAGGTGCTGCACGTATAATACCCTGCCATCGGTATCCGTCAGGCGGATGTCAACACGACCGCCAACCGTTTTATCCAGAGATATATGGAGTTTGCCTGTTACAGTCGAATAAATACCGGTTTTATAAGAGGCAACCTTCGATGGGCGACCAATCGGGTTGGTTTCTGGAACAGCAGCAAAAGAAGCAGCCGAAGTAACGATACCCAGTGAAAGGGCTAATGCGAGGGATCTAATGAGCGTTTTCATAATTGTATGTTTTTGTTTTTGGTGTAAAAGCGAGTCGGATTACTTCCGATTGGTGAAACAAAGATATAGGCGACAGACAGTACTATGCATTACAAACTACCGGAGCGGTTGCTGCGATTGATGAGCGGATGGAAAATAGGGATGGTTGAGGGAATGGCCTGTAGGATTGATGGTATTTAGGTCGCAATTTTGTTCGGCTTCACAGTCAGCAGCCCGTACAAAACGTTTTTTAATCCATGTATCTTTATTATAAACCTGCGTTATTTTCTAGGTTTCCCCGGCTCATTGCCGCCGAGAGTACCCGGCACGGTGGCGTGAGTCCTGCTCCGTTTGCATCGCTTAATCTGGGTATTAACACAACTGACGACGCAGCGAATGTGGACGAGAATCGCCGTCGTTTCTTTATGTCTATTGGAGCGGCTACAGATCAGTTTGCTTCATCGCACCAAACACACGGCACCGAGATTTATCGTGCTACGGAAGCCGGTCGATTTGACGGCTATGATGCGCTTATAAGCAATACACCCGGTTTACTGATTGGCGTGACTGTTGCCGATTGTGTTCCCATTCTGGTTTACGATCAGCAACAGCAGGCCGTTGCCGCTATTCATGCAGGCTGGCGTGGAACGGTTGGCAGAATTGTTACAAAAACACTGGTGGCCATGCAACAGCAGTTTGGTACACAGGCTGAGCAGTGCTATGCCTACGTGGGTACATGTATTGATGACTGTGCCTTTGAAGTTGGCCCGGAAGTGGCCGATCAGTTTGACCCGGCCTTCAAACGAGCCGTTGTTGCCAGTAACAAGAGCGTGGTCGATCTAAAAGCGGCCAACACGCACTTGCTAACAGAGTTTGGTATCCCGACGACTCAGATCGCCATTTCGCCCTATTCGACGGTCATCAATAATGATACCTATTTTTCGTATCGGGCAGAAAAAGGACAAACGGGACGGATGTTAGCCGTGATTGGATTGGCCGGTTAAACAATACTTGTTGTGTAGGGTTATGTATCTGTTTTTATCACATACTTTTTACTCAACACAAACGTCATGGGAATCTTAGTATCAATCTTGGTAGGTGCGGTAGCCGGTTGGCTGGCCGACCTTGTTTTCAAACGGTTTTCGTTCTCACTGTTCGCCGAAATCTTACTGGGTATAGCCGGCGGGTTTGTTGGCGGCTGGATTTTTGGCCGTGATGGCGGTGTAATTGATCAAATTTTGACTGCTTTCGTTGGTGCCGTAATAATTCTTGGCATTGCTGCCCTGATCAAAGGTCGCAGTAGTACTGTATAATAAAAAGGGGAAAGGAGGAGATGGAGGAAGGGGAGTAAAAGGTAAAAGAAATGCTTATCTAAAGCTCCTTCTTCCCTTTACTCCCCTTCCTCCCTCTCCTCCTTTCTCCCTTATTTTAAGATCTGCCTCGAAATAACAAGTTTCTGAATCTCGCTGGTGCCCTCTCCAATGGTACACAGTTTCGCATCCCGGTAGAACTTCTCGACCGGGAAATCTTTTATATAGCCATAGCCTCCAAATACCTGCACAGCTTCATTAGCCACACGTACTGCTGTTTCAGAAGCAAACAATTTTGCCATTGCTGATTCTTTCGTTACAGATTTTCCACTGTCTTTAAGGGTTGCAGCCTGATACGTCAGGAGTTTAGCCGCTTCAATATCGGTAGCCATATCGGCCAGTTTAAAGCTGATCCCCTGAAAGGTAGCAATGGGCTGACCGAACTGCTCACGTTCTTTGGCATATGCCAGAGCCGCATCGTATGCCCCGTAGGCAATGCCAAGGCTAAGGGCAGCAATCGAAATACGACCGCCATCCAGCACTTTCAGCGATTGGACAAAGCCATCGCCTATAGCACCCAGCCGCTGACTATCGGGAATACGACAATCCTGAAAGAGCATCTCAGCTGTTTCCGAAGCTCGCATACCGAGCTTATCTTCCTTACGTCCGCCCGAAAAACCAGGGGTGCCTCGCTCAACGATAAAGGCCGTGGCGTTGTGCGGAGTATTGGGTTCACCAGTGCGGGCAATAACAACAGCCACATTACTGCTTATACCGTGAGTAATAAAGTTTTTTGCTCCATTTAACACCCAGTCGCCTGTTGCAGCATCCTGAACCGCTGTTGTACGCATATTTCCTGCATCGGAGCCCGTATTGGGTTCGGTTAGTCCCCAGGCGCCAAGCCACTCGCCGGAAGCCAGCTGGGGAAGGTAAGTATGCTTTTGGTCGTTGTTACCGAACAGGAGAATATGGTTAGTGCAGAGGGAATTATGGGCAGCCATAGACAACCCGATCGACCCGTCTATACGGGATAATTCAACAATAGCGGCCACATATTCCTGATAACCCAGGCCTGAGCCGCCATATTCAACGGGGACAAGCATACCCATCAAACCCTGTTCGCCGAGTTGTTGAAACAATTTTTGCGGAAAGTGCTGACTGTCATCCCATTGTCGGATATTCGGTCGGATAAGGCGTTCGCCAAGATCGCGAACCGATTGGGCAATTAATTCTTGATTTTCTACAATTTCGTTAATCATATAAGGGTGCTCCTTCTGTTGATGAGTGAATAGAAATTTAAGGAAATTCTAAAAGAAGTTCAATCTTTTTTTCTTGATTCGTAAATTCAATCTTTTAGTAAATAAAACACCAATGGATAAGTTATTTGTTTACGGAATAACTATATTTGAAACAAAAAAATAGATTATAGCTAAAAGCGGTATCATATCAGAATAGCTGCAAGGTATGATATAAAGGAGACCAGGGAGAATAAGGCATTCCGACCGCTAAGTCATTATTGTATACCAGATATGGGTGCGTATTGAAAAACTCCTATTTTTGTGGAGCAAACCCTTCAGGATAGTCTGTAGTAGTTATTGTAAAATTTTATTTTGATAGATAGATATGAAATTAGCAGTTGTTGGAACCGGATATGTAGGACTTGTTACGGGTACGTGCTTCGCTGAGACGGGCAATCAGGTAACCTGCGTCGATATCGACGTACGAAAAGTTGAAAAGCTAAATAATGGTATCGTTCCTATATACGAACCTGGCCTTGAAACACTTTTTCACCGGAACGTGGAGGAAGGGCGTTTATCCTTTACAACGGATCTGGAAGAAGGAATCAAAGGGGCCGAAGTTATTTTTCTCGCCTTACCAACCCCTCCGGGCGAAGATGGCTCGGCCGACCTGAAATATATTCTGAAAGTAGCCAGCGATCTTGGGCCGATCCTAAGTCAGTATGCTGTAATTGTTGATAAAAGTACGGTTCCTGTTGGTACAGCCGAAAAAGTACATGCACACATTGCCGATAACGCGAAAGTAGATTTCGACGTGGTGTCAAATCCCGAATTCCTGCGTGAAGGGGTAGCTGTGGAAGATTTCATGAAACCCGACCGCGTCGTTATTGGAACAAAGTCAGACCGGGCCAAGGCCGTAATGAATAAACTCTACGCACCGCTGGTGCGGCAGGGCAACCCGGTTATTTTTATGGACGAACGTTCGGCTGAAATGACCAAATATGCCGCTAATGCTTTCCTGGCTACGAAAATTACGTTCATGAACGAGATTGCCAACCTGTGCGAACGCGCTGGCGCAAACGTGGATGATATCCGCCGGGGTATAGGTACCGACAGCCGCATTGGCAAACGGTTCCTGTTTGCCGGAATTGGCTACGGTGGTAGCTGTTTCCCGAAAGATGTTCAGGCACTGGCCAGAACCGCCCAGGATTTTGATTACGATTTCAAAGTGCTGAAGTCGGTCATGGAGGTGAACTACGAACAGAAAACAAAACTCATGCCGTTGATCCTGAATCACTTTGGTGGCGATTTGAAAGGAAAAACGATTGCTATCTGGGGACTGGCGTTCAAACCCTATACCGATGATATTCGTGAGGCACCTGCCTTGGATAACATTAAGGAACTGCTTGACGCGGGTGCTAAAGTAACGGTATACGATCCGGAAGCCATGGAAAATGTGCGCGGTGTTATAGGTAACTCTGTTACGTATGCCCACACGCAGTACGCTGCACTGGATGATGCCGATGCGCTCGTCATCATTACTGAATGGCCGCTGTTCCGCACGCCTGATTTCGACAAAATGAATTTGCTGTTGAAGAACAAAGTGATCTTTGATGGTCGTAATGTATATGAACTTGACCAGATGCGTGAAGTAAATTATACCTACTATAGTGTTGGACGCGAAGCTGTTCTGGCACCCGTTGAACAGAAAGTCTAACTTTTTTATACAGACAAAACACACGGAGAGTTGCACAGGGTATACGTAGCGTATACTCTGTGTATTTGTGTGTAATTCTATTCCAAGCAATCTATGAAACGTGTACTGATTACGGGTGGAGCCGGATTTCTGGGGTCGCACCTCTGCGACCGGTTTATTAAGGAAGGTTACCATGTAATGGCAATGGACAATCTCATTACGGGCGACATTCGCAATATTGAGCACTTGTTTCACCTGCCCAACTTTGAGTTCTATCACCACGATGTTTCCAAGTACATCCACGTGCCGGGCGAACTGGATTACATTCTTCATTTTGCCTCTCCCGCCAGCCCGATCGATTACCTTAAAATTCCGATTCAGACGCTGAAGGTGGGCTCATTGGGTATTCACAATTGCCTGGGCCTGGCACGGGTAAAAAATGCGCGGGTACTCATTGCCTCGACATCGGAGGTATATGGTGATCCTAATGTTCACCCACAGCCCGAAGAATATTGGGGTAATGTAAACCCGATTGGGCCACGTGGTGTGTACGACGAAGCGAAACGTTTTCAGGAAGCCATTACGATGGCCTATCACACCTACCACGGACTAGAAACGCGTATCGTTCGGATATTTAATACCTACGGTCCCCGGATGCGCCTGAACGATGGCCGTGTACTGCCTGCATTCATTGGTCAGGCCCTGCGTGGCGAAGACCTTACGGTTTTTGGTGACGGCAGCCAGACGCGTTCATTCTGTTATGTCGATGATTTGGTGGAGGGTATTTATCGCCTGTTGTTGAGCGATTATGCATACCCGGTCAATATCGGCAACCCATCGGAAATTACGATCAAGGAGTTTGGCGAAGAGATCATCAAACTTACCGGAACAACACAGAAATTAGTACTTAAAGACCTACCGGTAGACGATCCTAAACAGCGTCAGCCTGACATTACGAAGGCCAAAGCAATTCTGGATTGGGAACCAAAAGTGTCGCGTGAAGAGGGTCTTCGTATTACGTATGACTACTTCAAGAGCCTGCCGGAAGAAGAATTATATACAGCGGCCTACCACCGCGAGTTCTCAAAAAAGTAAACGGACCGGCTTTCATTCCCGAAAACCGTCGTAGCTTTACTTCGCTGTAACTGCCTTAGGTGGTTACCTTTAGCTGTCTACCAAAAACCTGCACACGGTATCGTATGCAGGTTTTTTATTGTTGTATCGAAGATCCGGTCTATGCGGCCCGGTACTATAACCGGTCTTTAAAGCTCTCGTAATCAAAGGTTTTGATGAGCTGGAATGACTCATTTTCTTTCCAGACACCAATGGCGGGCAGGTTTACGCCGTTGAACGTGGTGGTCTTAACCATTGTGTAGTGAATCATATCGTCGAACACGACTTTGTCTCCTACTTCGAGCGGTTTATCGAAGGAGTAGTCGCCCATGAAGTCACCGGCGAGGCAGGTCATACCACCCAGGCGATAGGTTGGCTTTCCGGCAACGGGTTCGTGATAGGAGCCTATGATTTTGGGCTTGTAGGGCATTTCAAGCGTATCGGGCATGTGGGCCGCAAACGACGTATCCAGAATCGCCACGTCGATCCCCTGGCTATTGAACACATCGAGTACGGTTGAGGTCAGAACGCCCGTTTGCCAGGCAATGGCCGAACCGGGTTCCAGAATAACATCCACATTATATTTCTGCCGGAAAGTGGTTAGCAGACCGATCAGGTGCTTGGTATCGTATCCTTCACGCGTCATCAAATGCCCCCCGCCAAAGTTGACCCACTTGGCCTGATGCAACAATTTGTCAAACCGACTTTCGAGAGCTTCCAATGTGCGTTCAAGGGTGAACGAGTCATTCTCGCAGAGGGTATGAAAGTGAATACCTTCCAGACCTTCGGGAAGTTGGTCGGGGAGTTGGTCGCGGGTGGCACCGAGCCGGGAACCGGGTACGCATGGGTTGTACATATCTGTGGCTACTTCCGAATACTGCGGATTCACGCGAATGCCGCATGAAACAGGCTTACCGGCTACCCGATCTTTGAAACGTTCCCACTGGGTCCAGGAGTTAAACGTCAGGTGGCTACTGCGTTCGACAACTTCGTCAAATGTCGCATCCTGATAAGCAGGTATATAGGTATGGGCTTGCACCCCCATGTATTCGTTCACGAGTTTGACTTCGTTGAGCGAACTGGCTGTCGCACCACTCAGGTACTCGCGTACCAGCGGAAAAGCCGAGTACATCGAAAAGCCTTTCAAGGCCAGAATGATCGTTACGCCAGCGGCCTTTTGTACCGAATCAATCAGGTTAAGATTCTTGCGGAGTTTAGCTTCCTCAAGAACAAAGCAGGGCGACGGAATAATGGGTTCTTCGTTACTGTCGAGATGTTGTAGCAAAGTCGTATTCATCCCGCAAAGGTAAGTAAACCTATCTATCGTACCTTGACCTTTGCGTAGTCGATACCAAAAAGCACCGGTACGTTATACTTGACCCGCAAAGGCTGTCCCGATTGGCCACCCGGCTCCCAGCGGGGCATTGATCTGATTACCCGAATGGCTTCTTCATCGCAGCCATATCCCAGCCCCTTTAAAATTGTGATGGCTGTGCGAGAACCATCTGTTTCGACGATGAATGAGACAAAAACCCGCCCTTTGATACCTGCTTTCTGAGCTTCGGGTGGGTAGTTAACGTTTGCTTTCATATAGTTGGTCAAAGCACTCATACCACCCGGAAATTCAGGTTGTTTTTCGACAATTGTAAAAACGGTCGGATCATCAAGTTTTTCGGGCTTTTGGGCAAAACCCGTTATGGAGAATAAAAACATACCCGCACTCAACCCTAAAAGCCGGGTGAATGCGAGTATAGATGCCTGGAAATGAAGCTGCATGTTGGTCGACGGGTTTGTACAGAAACTGGATGCATTTCTCAGGCTTTTTCCATACTAACTTAACGTGAATAATGGCTGTGATACAGATTAGGCCCCGATCAATTCAAGCCAGAATTAATAAAAAAGATTTAACCACAGAGACGGTCCGCCGTTGCGGCACAAAGCGCAGAGAGGTCTAGTAGGGAAGAAAGTAACCCAATAAACCGCTGTGCGCTTTGTGCCGCAACGGCGGACCGTCTCTGTGGTTAAATCTTTTTTTTATCGACAAGATCATTGTCGTGAATAATGCTTTCGTACTGACTAAGTTCGATCAACGCAGGCTATTATTCACGATAAAAATTACTCCAGTGTAAACGAAATCGGTAAGTTGTACTTGACCCGAACGGCGCGACCTGACTGCTTGCCGGGACGCCAGTTAGGCATCTTACGCATGACGCGGAGGGCTTCTTCGTCACAGCCAAAGCCGATGCCTTTCAACACTTGTAAATCTGTCAGGCTGCCATCTGTATTGACCACAAAACTGATATAAACCCGGCCTGCCACACCCGCCGAAGCCGCCGATCTTGGGTAATTCAGATTTTTGCTTAAGAAAGATTGTAACGCACTCAGCCCGCCGGGGTATTCGGGTTGTTGCTCAACGGTTACGAATGGGGCTTCAGTTTTCGATTCGACTTCCAGCGCTTTTTCTTTCGTAGTGGGTACGGCTGCTTCAGGGGCGGCTATGACGTCCAATTCACCTGTACCTTCGGCGGTTTCAGTGCCCGATGTGGCATCCTGTAGCTGATCGGTGGTAGGCGGCAACGTTTCCTCCACAACATCGGCTTCGGGCATGACAACGAGGGGTAGATTGCGCACCGTGTTCACCGCAGGAGCCGTTTCTGTGGGTGGGATAATAATCGGTTTTTCTATGGGTGGCTCGGCTAGTTTTGTTAACGTTACCTCAGTCATGGACTGACTGGTATTCATGGATTCGTGAGGCCAGAATCGGGCGTATAGGGTAGGGGTCGTGAGCGTTCCCAAAAACAAACCGACGCCCAGTCCTAAAGCGCGGCTGAGTGTCGGTCGATAGTTTTTACGCAGATCAAAGGCGCCGTAGGAACGGTTGCGTGCCTGAAAAATAATGTCGTCGTAAGTCAGCACGACGGTTTCGGAAGTAGTTGACGGAAACATGGGCGTTGCGAAGTTTGGTTTGTCTCACCAGGATGTTCGCACCCGCCAGATTCCACATGACGACCTACATACTATCGTATTTTTTTACGAGTGTAACAGCGTCGTTATCTGTTTTGAAATATAAATTTTCCTGCTTTACAAAGGCTTTTAATTCATCTTTCCGGTCGCCGAGAGCGTCGATGATTGATTTATCGGAGAGCTTTACTTTGGTTAATGTTTGATCTGGTTTGAGCAGGTAATACGAGTAGGAGTCTCGAAAGGCATCATAGCGTACATCGTTCGCATATGGGTTTTTGTAGTCAGCGGGTTTAAAGGTTTTCGAAATTCGCTTCAGAAGCACGTTTTTCCCTTCATAAAGCACCAGGAAATAGCCCTCTTTAAGGGTTTGATCGTTGGTCTTTGCCGTCGGTAGTCGTTCGAACAAATAAGTCTGCCCGTCAGCATTGGTTAACGTAAAACGCTTCACCTGACTGGCATCGACAATGATGGAATCGTTACCGGCCCAGGTGCGCAGCAAGATTAGCTGTTGCTGATACGCGTTGAATTTAAGCGGCACGTTTGTATAATTTTGCCCGGCATTCATTTCGACTCGTCCTTTAATCCATTCCGGCAAAAAATAGGGTGTACCACGCAATCCTTCATAACGATGATCGATGGTATTGATCATACCGTTTGGCCCAGAACCAACAATCTGACTGGTTGATTGATACGTTTCGTAACCATTTCGCCGGTCGTTGGGGTTGGCCTGCTGTGTGGGAGCTACTTTCGTTGAATCGCGTTTTTGCGCATAAGCACATGAAAGCGACAAGGCTACCAGGGAGGTTAGGAATACTGATTTCATAGGAATAAGGTTTAGTGGATTTGGCTTGTCGGCTAAATAACGAAAATCCCGCCTTCTTACGTTAGCGGGATTTCTGTTTTAACAAATTATAATTTTTCTTGACAGGATTACAGGATTAACAGGATTCGTTTGACTAAATGAAAAATCCAGTTAATCCTGTTGCTGTGCTGTCAGTTTCTTAAAACTGACACGGTAGGTTTCTTAAAACCTATCGGATACACCATCTACTAAGCGAGGTTTTGAGTATCGCAACGGCGCACCGTCCTCACCTGTCAGTTTCTTAAAACTGACAGCACGTACTGGATTCCAGCATTAAGCGGCCGGGTATTCGTGTGGCAATGGAATATTGATGCGCTCCTGCACGGGTAAACCCTGCTTATTCATCTGTTCGATAAATGGATCCGGGTCCAGTTCTTCGCAGTTCCATACGCCGGGTTTCATCCAAACGCCCGTAAGCATCAGCATAGCACCAATCATGGCCGGAACGCCCGTTGTGTAGCTCACCGCCTGCCCGCGCACCTCGCGATAGGTTTCGGCGTGGTCGCAGTTATTCCAGATAAAACAGGTACGTTCTTCGCCATCTTTTACACCTTTGATCTGGCAACCTATGCTGGTTTGGCCGGTATAGTTCTCGCCGAGCGAATCGGGAGCGGGAAGTACCGCTTTCAGAAATTCGAGCGGAACCACATCCATACCCTGGAATTTTACTTTGTCGATACGGGTCATGCCTACGTTCTGGAGTACTTCCAGGTGAGTCAGATACGCCTGGCCGAACGTCATCCAGAATCGCGCCCGCTTCAGCGTCGGAAAGTTTTTGACGAGGGATTCCAGTTCCTCATGATAAAGAACATAGGATTCGCGCTCACCGATTTCCGGATAGGCAATCGGTTTATGGATGCTCATCGCCGGAATCTCAATCCACTCGCCGTTTTCCCAATAGCGGCCGGGCTGGGTAATTTCGCGGATATTAATTTCGGGGTTGAAATTGGTTGCAAACGCTTTGCCGTGGTTACCCGCATTACAATCGACAATGTCCAGATAATCCATCCGGTCGAAATAGTGCTTATTGGCGTAGGCTGTAAAGACCTGCGTAGCACCGGGGTCAAAACCGCAGCCCAACAGTGCCATCAAACCGGCTTGTTCAAAGCGTTCTTTGTAGGCCCACTGCCAGCTGTATTCAAACTTGGCTACATCTTTGGGCTCATAGTTGGCCGTATCCATGTAATGCACACCAGCTTCGAGGCAGGCATCCATAATGGGCAGATCCTGGTAGGGGAGGGCTACATTAACGACCAGCACCGGCTTGAATGACTGAATGAGTGCGACCATGTCGGCCACAACATCGGCATCTACCTGTGCGGTTTGAATTGTTACGCCATGCATCTCCTGAATCTCGGCCGCAATACGGTCGCACTTTGATTTGGTGCGGCTGGCCAGCATAATCGTTGTGAAGACATCGCTGTTCATGGCGCATTTATGCGCTACAACGCTACCAACTCCACCGGCTCCAATAATGAGCACCTTTGCCATTTATCTGAAATGATTAGTTTATGTATTTTCTGGCGCAAAGATAAGGAAAGTGACTAAGCCAATAGGTTTGTGAGACATGAACTTACGATGATGACCTATTTTTCCCGTTGCATAGAATACTATGGTTACATAGCAAATAGGGGAATTACTAGAAAAAATTAAACAACATATTTAGTATATTTGTTAAGTAGACAATACTTAGCTCCTCTAACTTATACATACTATGAAATTTGTATCTTCTTCCGATTCACCCGGCTCATTCGAACTAGCCATTTTGGGGTATGGTAAGACTACGACAACCTGGCGTGATCGTAATCGGCTACAATGCCGGTTTTCTACGCTTTGGGGACAGAAGGCTGATACGCAGCTAGCGCGCTTACATACATGGGAAGTTAGACGGTTGCTTGTTGGATTACGCTCACTTTGGAACAAAGCAACCAATCACGTTGCCCTGACCTTTTCGGAGCCGGGATTGAGCATGGATGCCAAGGCGATTGCCAATGACAAATATCGGTTGCAAATTCAGCTAGGACACGATTTGACGCCTTCCTGGCACGAATACCCTGATTTTCCGCTGGAAATGGATATTGTGTTGAGTCGTAATCAATTGCAGGAAGCGATTAAAGATTTGTCGAATCAGGTAGAAACTTTTCCTGAGCGGTAATAGAATCTATCTATGACTGTCTGAATTTTATTATTCCATTAATTGCCTTTACCCCCAACCCCCTGAAGCAGGCTTTGCTCGTGAGTAGACAAAGCCTGCTTCAGGGGGTTGGGGTAAAACCGAAGCTGTTTTTAGGAGTGTTTAGTCAGTTACTTTTACGGTCGTATAGGTTCTGGTTCGACAGCTTCCTGATCATCCAGCGCCTGATAGATCATCATACCAAATTTGTCGTCAAGTTCCCCGCCATAGCTGGTTCCCCACATTTGCTTCATGAGTACGGCACAGATTTTTTCTTTAGGGTCGGCAAAGTAATCCGTACTGAAGGCCCCACCCCACGAAAACGTACCCACACTGCTCAGGTCTTTCGTATGTCCTTTCTCATTTGTGACCGCAAAACCCAGGCTGAAGTAGCTGTGCGGGTCGGGGAAAAGTGTGCCGGTCTGGTTGGAATTTGTGAACAGATCAACGCTCTTACGGCTGAGGAAACGCTTGCCGTTGTAGACGCCGTCATTAAGCAGCATCTGCAAAAATACAGCGTAATCGTAGGCCGTACTCGACAAACCACCACCGCCCGAGAAATAAGCTTTTGCCCCAGTAATCGGGAAATCAGGGTCAGTAGGCAGGCTTTTCAGTGTGGCTGTCTTGACAAGCTTTTTATCTTTATCTTCTGAATATAAAGCCACCAACCGATCTTTTTTGGCATTGGGTAAATAGGAATAGGTGTCTTTCGTGCCCATCGGCTCGAAAATCC
>CAXTJJ010000050.1:0-17876 GCA_964244155.1 uncultured Spirosoma sp. | reverse complement strand
AGAAGTGCCGAATTGGCCATTACCCCTTCCGAAAGTGTTGTTAGCTACCAGACCAATGGAGTGCCGCTGGTGGCAGTGGCTTCTGTACTGGCGCGGGATGTTAGTGCTATTGTTACCCTGAAAGAAAGTGGCATCAGCCGGCCAAGGGACCTGGATGGTAAAGTGTATGCTTCCTACGGTGCCCGGTATGAGGAAGACATTATTCGGCAGATGATCCAGAACGACGATGGGCGTGGTCAGTTTGTATCGCATAAACCGGGTTTGTCGGGCATCTGGCGGGCACTACTCACGCGTGAGGTCGATGCCGCCTGGTGCTGGTTAACCTGGGAGGGCGTTCAGGCCGATATTCAGGGTGTAGATCTGAACCAGTTTTTATTCGATGAATACGAAATTCCGTACGGCTACAATCCTGTTCTTACGGCCCATAGCCAATGGACTGAAGAAAATGGCGATGCCTTGAAGCGGTTTCTGGAAGAGACAGCATCGGGCTATCGGTACGCCATAAAAAACCCTGACGAAGCGGCCCGGATACTAATAAAAACAGCGAACCACCCGAGCCTGAAACGGAATTTTGTGGAGCAAAGCCAGCAGATGGTTTCCAGTTATTACCTGGACGGCGAAGGCCACTGGGGTTTTATGCACCGGAATGTTTGGGTATCGTTTGTAAACTGGATGATTCGTAATCACCTCCTCACCGACCAAACCGGCGATTTAATTCAACGGATGGATGTCGATACGCTGTTTACGAATAAATTCCTGGAAGGTGTTCCTGCTATGATGCGGTAGTATAAGGCTCAAACAGACTCTGGCTGTTTGTCTCATCTTTTTAAACAAACAGCCAGAGTCTGTTTGAGCCTTTAATCAACCCCCAATTGTCGACATCGACTCGGTGACGGTTTCCCGCTTCTGTTCGGCTTCGAACCCGTTAGCCGGGCGGTGGGAAAAAGCTTTCAGGAAAGCTGTTGTCAATTCTTCGTCGGAAGCACCGCTGCGTAATAACGCCCGAACATCCAGCACGCCATTATCGTACAGACAGGTTTTAAGGGTGCCCTGTGCGGTCATGCGAATGCGGTTGCAGGTGCCGCAGAATGTCCGGCTAAAAGCGGCAATAACGCCAATCGTGCCCTGATGACCCGGAATCTGGTAATTGGCCGAAGTCGAAAACGGCGGGTCGGGGAGTTTTTGCAAATCGGGGAAGTGCGCGCGGATTTCTTCGATAATGCGCTTGTGAGTCCAGTTCAACACCGGGTAATGACTCCCTTCGCCGTTGAAGGGCATTTCTTCAATAAACCGCACATCGACGGGCATGGTACGGGTCATTTCAGTAAGTGGTACCAGATCCTGCGTATTTTGCCCATCCATTACCACCGCATTTATTTTGGTCTGAATACCCGCTTCCAGCAGTGCATCGAGGGTTTTCAGGACGGCGGGTAATTCATCGCGCCGGGTAATTTTGTGAAATCGCTCCCGGTCGAGTGTATCTAAACTTAGGTTGACCGACTTAACACCCAAAGCCGCCAGCGCATTCACATGCGGGGCCGTCAACACGCCGTTGGTTGTCAGCGAAATGTCGTTGAGTCCATCAATTTCGGCCAGTCGATGCAGAAAATCCATCAGGCCTGCCCGTACAAACGGCTCTCCACCCGTAATGCGTACTTTCTGAACGCCAAGCTTTGCCAGAACGCGTACCAGCCGCTCCATCTCTTCGTAGGTCAGCACCTGGTGTTTGGGCAAATACTTGATTCCTTCTTCGGGCATGCAGTAAAAGCAACGCAGGTTACAGCGGTCCGTTACGGCCAGCCGAAGGTAGGAAATAGGGCGGTTGTGGTTGTCGTAAATCATGCAGTAGTCTACTAACACAAATCTACTGCTTTTGATTGCAGGCGTCAATCCAAATTCTGACTATATCTATTGAATGAAGCGAGTAGCCTATGTTTTTGTCGACACTGAAAAATTTGAGAAAATTGAACTAGCTTAAAGGCAACGACTAAAGCTGGCTTGCCAAAAGCTGGTATTGAGTTTGTAGACCCGCCAGCTACTGATTAAGTGATCATTAGCGCAATTCCTGTTGAAAACCAGGTTTAAATTAGTGTTTTTCAGATGCTGAGTTGATATAAGGGGTGAATAACAAACGAATTAATTAATCGTATAAATTGAGTAAAAATACCGTCTTACTAGACTGAATCGTTTTTTGTTAAGAAATTAGTATTATTTTTGAGAAAACTTTCACTGATCACACTTGTGAAGAAAGCGGTTTCCATCGGTCTCTTTGGTTTGTTCCTCTACCACACGCTGGCGTATGTGCTGGTGTTTGTGGGTACGTGGTGGCAGGCAGAGCATGACCTGTCGGAACAGCTTATGGTGTACCGGTCGGTGGATAGCATGGTCGAGTTTCAGATTCCTCTGAAAGGGCAACCCGATGCCAGTGCCATCACCCGAACGACCTCCGACGGATTTACTTACCGGGGTCAGTACTATAGTGTGGTCAGCCTGGAAGTGCAGGGCGACGTGCTGCACATAACGGGATTGCAATCGGTAAGTCATTCGTTCTGGCAGAGCGATCTGCTTACGTTTCTCAACGATCATATTTCGGGTGCGACGGACCCACACAAGAAAGCCAATAAGCTCCTGAAATTTCTGTTAAAAGAATACTCGCCCAATCCACGAGCCATTTTCAACTTTCTCTCCCCTCGCTGGCGCGAAGCCGTTCGCATGCCAAACGTTCTGTTTGTGTTTGCTGCCCGCGCCCTGCCCGTTCATTCGCCCCCTCCCGAAATCTGAGGTGAATTCCTGATCGCGTTTCCGGCTCTAATTGACGAAGCTTTTGCGGGCTGTTTTGCTGTGCATTTTTGCACAGGTAGGCTCTGTTCATTCGATGCCGTATGGCATCGTCGAAACGTGGACGCTACGTTACTGCTTCAATTAAGTAGCCAGAGTGTTGCCTTTCGCTTCGGCGTTTTGGTTCCGCGATCATACGGATTTTGATCCTGCTGATGGCCTGATGGCCCTGTCGGTTTATACAACCCATGGGCTGCATCAACGCCTGTCGCCGTAGATCATGCCGTGTTGGTTCATTTTCCATCTCAGACATCTCGTATCAATGAAAACGATCTATACTATCGTTCTGGCGTTCGCCTATAGTCTGGTTTCTCATTCAACAACATCGGCGCAGGGTTGCGTAGCAGTTCGGCACATGAGCTGCGCGGCCCCCGTAGGCTCTGCCGATTATTTCAAACAACGTACCGGTCACTGGCAGGTATCGGCGGGCTACCGCTTCTTTCGCTCCTATAAACACTTTGTGGGCGATGCCGAACAGACGCAGCGCGTAGAGCAAGGCACCAATGTGATCAACGTGTCACATGCTATCGACCTGGGATTGACCTATATGGTCAATCAGCGTTTGTCGTTTTCGGTCAATCTGCCGCTTCAGGACAATGATCGCTCGTCGCTTTATGAGCATTATGGCAACTCGGTCGCCCAAAATCCACAGCAGAAACGCTTTCATACCGGTGCGGCTGGCATTGGCGACCTGCGTATTTCGGGAAGCTACTGGATCGTCAATCCGGTCAAACTGCCTAAAGCGAACATGTCTGTCGGCCTGGGTGTCAAACTGCCAACGGGCAATTACGGCGCAACGGATAGTTTCCACCGGTTAACGAAAGAAGGTCAGGACTATACCGTTACGCTGCCCGTCGATCAGTCGATTCAGTTGGGCGATGGTGGTGTTGGTGTAAGCGTTGAACTTCAGGGCTATGCGCAGGTGACGAAAACATTAACCGCCTACGCCAACGGGTTTTACCTGTTCAATCCGCGCGAAACCAACGGCGTTATTCGCAACCCAACCGCCACAACGATTGATTTAGTGACCGGCTCGTTCTCGGTTGCCGATCAGTTTGCTGCTCGTATTGGTTTGAGTCAGGCTATCCCGGCTGTTCCTGGTTTGGCCGTTATGCTGGGTGGCCGGGTTGAAGGCGTACCTGCCATTGATGCCTTTGGTGGCAGCAGTGGTTTCCGTCGTCCTGGTTATATCGTATCGGTAGAGCCGGGTGTGTCGTACATGCGCCACAAAACCTCAATAGCGGCTACGGTGCCTGTTGCTGTGTACCGCAACCGGATCACCAGCTATGCGGATCGTTTAGATCCACTGGGTCTGAAACATGGTGATGCTGCCTTTGCCGATTATCTGGTTTCGATCAATGTATCCCGCTGGTTTTAAGTAGTAGTGAATAGGTGAATAGGTAAATGGTTAATTAGTTAACCGATCTGCTATTCGCCTTTTTGTCAACTAACTACTACTTATGGTATTGGGGAGAAGAGCGTGCCTTTTCCCCAATCAATCCTGCAATCTGATCATGAAAAGTAAGACATTACAGCTATGGGCGGCTGTGCTGGGTGTGTTCCTGTCAGGCCACGTATCAGCCCAGCCAAGCAAGCAAAAATTGGCTTCTCAATCCCAAACGACGGACTCACTACCCGCCCGAACCTTGAATCAGGTGACGGTGAAAGGCAGTCGTTCGACGATTGTGGAGTCGTTGCCCGGTGTGCACGGTACGTATTTGATGGGCGGGAAGAAAAGCGAAGTGATTCGTCTGTCGGAGATCGACGCGAATGTCGCTGAGAAAACACCGCGTCAGCTATTTGCCCGCATTCCCGGTGTGTTCGTTTACGATATGGATGGCACTGGTAATCAGATCAATATTGCCACTCGTGGTCTTGATCCGCACCGGTCTTGGGAGAATAATATTCGTCAGAATGGTGTCATTACCAACTCCGATATGTATGGGTATCCGGCCAGTCATTACTCGCCACCGATGGAAAGCATCAACCGGATCGAACTGGTGCGCGGCACGGCTTCGCTTCAATACGGGGCGCAGTTTGGCGGTATGCTCAATTACGTAACCAAGGGAGCGGATACCACGCGTCGGTTTGGTTTCGAGACGGTCAATTCGGTTGGGGCGTATGGGTTACGGAGTTCGTATAACGCCATTGGTGGCCGCGTAGGCAAATGGACCTATTACGCATATTACTACCGGCGGCATTCGGACGGCTATCGGCAGAATAGCGATTCCAATGCCGAAGCGCAGTTTGGACGACTCCAGTTTCAGGCCAGCCGGAAATTGAGCGTAACAGCTGAGTTTGGCCGGTCGACTTACGTCTACCATATTCCCGGCCCGCTGACGGATGCCATGTTTGCGCAGGACCCGCGTCAGTCGACCCGGAGCCGCAACTACTTCAACCCGGATATTTACATTCCGTCGGTAAAAGCCGATTGGCAACTATCAGATCGGACGCGGCTTCTGTGGACCGTTTCGGCGGTATTGGGAGCGCGTAACAGCGTTCAACTGGATGCGTTCGCCACCGTTCCCGATACGATCAACCGGGTAACGGGCCAGTACAAAGCCCGGCAGGTAGATATTGATAATTTCAATAGCTATACCTCCGAAACCCGGTTGCTGCATCGCTACAAAGTGGGTGGTGTTGGGGCCACGCTGGCGACGGGTATCCAGTTGATCAGCACAGATTTGCACCGACGGCAACTCGGCGTGGGCACAACCGCCAGCGATTTCGACCTGACCCTGACGAGTCCCTTCAAGCGTGATCTGCACTTTCGGACAAACAACGTCGCGTTTTTTGCCGAAAATCAGTTTTACCTCACCAGCCGGTTAACGGTCTCGCCGGGTATTCGGATCGAGCAGGGTAAAACGGAGATGCGCGGCTCGATCACGTATTATGATCCGGGCAATCTTCCCACCGACATCAGCCACAAATTTGCCTTGCTGGGTATCAATGGCGAGTACCGGATCAGCGATGCGGTGAAGGTGTATGGAGGCTGGTCGCAGGCGTACCGTCCGGTTGTTTTCAAGGATATTATCCCGACGTCGGTTTACGAACGCATCGACAAGAACCTGAAAGATGCTTACGGCTATAACGCCGAAATCGGGGTCGAGGGTCGCTGGCAGGGGTTGCACCTGAACATCACGGCCTTTGATCTGCTCTACCGCAATCGACTGGGTACGTTGCTGTTGACCAATACCGACGGCTCAAACTACGTGTTTCGTACCAACATTGGCGACAGCCGTAGTACGGGTGTTGAAGCGCTCGTTGAAGGACAGCTTGCTCAGGTCGGTAAAGTCTCGATCAACGGCTTTACATCGACCGCGTTTAACAACGCCCGCTACATCAACGGGCGTGTCTCGGCTGGAACCGAAAACAGATCAGTGCAAGGCAATGAGGTCGAGTCGGCCCCGCGCTGGACTAGCCGGAATGGACTAACAGCCCGCTACGGAACCGCCAGCCTGACGCTGCAATACAGTTACGTTAGCCAGACCTTTTCCGATGCGCTGAACACCCCCGTACCTTCGGCCAATGGTGCTATCGGCCCGGTGCCTGCTTATAGTTTGTGGGATTTGAACGGCACCTGGCATATCAAACCCAGGCTTACCATGCGGGGCAGTATCAATAACCTGATGAACCAGCAGTACTTCACCAAACGCCCAACCTTCTATCCGGGACCGGGCGTCTGGTCGTCCGACGGCCGCAGTGCGGTACTGACCGTTGGGCTTGTCATTTAATATTCCATCGTATTTTAAAATAGTACCAACCAATGAAAAGAAATCTAAAATGCCTGATCGTTGCGGCCTTGCTGACGCCCTTTGCGGCTCAGGCCCAAATGCCGAACGATGCTATTTACATGGGTAAAAACCAGTTGTGTGTGGCGGGTGTGTATAGTCACAGCTCCTGGAATCAATACTGGGAGAATACCCTTAAACGGGAGAATTTTAACATCGGCACACAAACGACACAGAGCTTTATGCTGATGCCCGCCTTCGGTATCAGCAAGCGCGTCAACGTTATTTTGAGCCTGCCGTATGTCTGGACCAGCAACAGCGCGGGTAACCTGATGGGTCAGCATGGCATTCAGGATCTGTCGGCCTGGTTGAAAGTGAAGGCGATAAAAGTGGGAGGTTTTTCGGTCAATGCCATTGTGGGTGGATCGATTCCGGTTGGTAATTATGTGCCGAATTTTATGCCAATGTCTATTGGTATGCAATGCCGTACGTTTACGGGTCGGTTAATGGCCAACTACAAAGAACCCAGAACGGGTCTGTATTTAACCGCCTATGGCAGCTACGGCTGGCGGAGTAATAGCAAAATAGATCAGGATGCCTACCAGGCGGATGACCGGGTGTATAACACCAATCAGGTAAAAGTGCCAAATACATACGATGCTGCGGTTCGTTTGGGGATTCAGCGGAGGGGCTGGCAAACCGAAGTATGGGCCGAGCGTGTCGCCTGTCTGAATGGTGATAACATTCGCCGGAACGACATGCCTTTTCTCACAAACAACATGCAGGCTACCTCGGTGGGCTGGTATGCCAAAGTACAGCCTAAAAATATTGGGGTAAACGCCCGTGTCGGTTATGTGGTCGATGGGTTGAATGTGGGCCAGAGCACGACTTACATGCTGGGTCTGTTGTATCAAATCAATTTCAAAAAATAACTGGATCGCCGTAGCGCCATGAAAAAATATAGTCAATTATTACTAACCAGTTGTGTGATGGTCGGCCTGTCGGCAGCTATCATTTCCTGCGACAAAAGCATCACCGAGCCGCAACGCGTCGGGTACGCGCCCGCCAGCGTCGATGAGAAAGCCGGTACCTGGAAAACTTATGTTATTACCGCGCCAACCGCTGTAACGGTGGCCACGCCAACCGCAGTAACCTCAGCCGATTATCTGGCTGAACTCGCCGATCTTAAAACCAAATCGGCGAGTTTGACCCAGGAACAACAGGAAGCCGTTGTGTACTGGGGTGCAGGTGCCGTGTATCGCTGGAACGAAATTGCCCGCGAACTGGCCGCCCGGTATAACGTGCCGCCCGCTTCGAATGCCGATGGCAAATACCCGGTGCCCGATGCCGCCAATCCGCTGGCCGATCCAAAGTTTCCGTTCTCCAATCCGCCTTATTCGGCCCGCGCGTTTGCTTACCTGAGCGTTGCGCAATACGACGCGTTGGTAGCTGCCTGGAACTACAAGTATACCTTTAAGCGGTCGGCCCCCTCGAAAGTAGACGCCACGATTCGGGTAGCGTTACCAGCGTCGGTGTTGCCCGCCTACCCATCAGAAGATGCCGTTGTCGCAGCAGCGTCGTACACCGTACTGAAAGCGATGTTTCCGGGCGAAGGGCCTTATCTGGATGCGAAACTGGCCGAACATAAAAACAGCCGCCTATGGGCGGGTATGAACGTAGCGAGTGACCTGACCGCCGGTGCCGATCTGGGTAATCAGGTAGCCGCCAAAGTGATGGCTCGTGCCAAAACCGATGGCATGAGTGGAGCAAACAACCAGACACTCACGGCAGGTATGATCGAAGCCGCCAAAGGTCGTGGATTGACCGAGGTTTGGGTAAGTCAGGAAAGTCCGGCTCGTCCGCCGATGCTGCCCAACTACGGTGCGGTAACGAACTGGAATTTCGATGCTGCCACGAAAGTGGCACTTCGGCCCGGTCCGCCACCCGCCCTCAACAGCCCGGAGTTTGCTACGGCGTTGAGCGAATTGCAAACGATCAACAAGAGCCAGACCCGCGAACAGGCCCGGATTGCCAACTATTGGTCAGATGGAGCCGGTAGCTACACGCCCCCCGGCCACTGGATGCGGGCAGCTGCCAATGCGGCCAATGACGCCAAGTACAGCGAGGTACGCATGGCCCGGACGCTGGCCCTGGTTGGTACGGCATTGATGGATGCGGGTATTTGCTGCTGGGATACGAAGTCGTATTACTACTATCCTCGCCCCCAGCAGTTTGGCATGAAAACGTCGGTGGGTCTTCCCAACTTCCCATCATACACCTCGGGCCACTCCACCTTCTCGGCGGCAGCGGCCGTTGTTCTGGGCAGTATCTTCCCTGAGCGGACGGATGAGTTCTGGGCACAGGCACAGGAAGCGTCGAACTCACGGATTTATGGCCTTATTCACTACCGTTTCGACTGTTCGGTAGGGTTGACCTGCGGTAAAAACATTGGCTCCTACGCCGTAGCACGTGGTAAAGCGGATGGGTCTGGTTTGTGATCTATAATAGGCTTTGGCCTGTTGTGCCTTGGTGTCGGGTTCCCAAACTCGACACTACGACATAGGAGGCTTTTTCACCCTTAAATCCCCTGAAGGGGACCTTGCTTTTGCTTAGAAAAAGTCCCCTTCAGGGATTCAGGGGTGCAACTATCCGTTACCCACCATCACTCATGAAGTCAAGTAGATACATACTAGTCGCCATACTCTTGCTAGCTAGTTCGGTTGCTGTTCAAGCGCAATATATCGCGATGAATACGGGCGTGGCTCAGAAGGCCGAGGCCCTCATCAAGAAAAACAACGCCCTATCTGTGAACAGTGCCAATGGCAAAACTGCCGTTGCGTTCTTCAATGCGCTGTTGAATGCCCGTGATGTGGCGTTTTACACTACGGGAGGGTAAGATTGCGGATGGGTTTGCCATTGCTGACTTTTACCAGATCACGAAACAGATTCAATAACTCTACGTATGCCTCATATACCGCTGCCTGAGCAACTCCCCGGCATTACGGGATTGCTCGAATATCGTTTGGATACGGCTCAGCCCATTCGTGAACTCACGCAGATTCTGTTGCGGGGTGACTCAACGCTGTCGCAGGGGGAACGTGAGCTGATTGCCGCGCTGGTCTCCTCGCGAAACCGCACAAACTTCTGCGAAGCGGCCCATTCCAAAGCCGCCGACCTGCTTCTGGATGACGATGAAACCGCTCGTGCTGTGAAACTGGATATTGAAACGGCACCCGTCAGCGAGAAAATGAAAGCCCTGCTTCAGCTGGCGGCCCTCGCGCAACAGAGCGGGAAAGCCGTTACGCCCGAAGCCGTTGCCCGCGCCCGCGAAGCCGGTGCCACCGACCGCGAGATTCACGATACGGTGCTGATCACAGCCCTGTTCTCGTTATACAACAAGTATGTGGATGGGCTGGCCACGGTAGCCCCTGCCGATCCTGCCTATTACCAGATGCTTGGCGAACGGATCACGGGTCGGGGCTACATGCGGCCACCGGGTGGGTATTCAACGTCCAGGTGATTGACTCGCAGGAAATCAGCATATGGAAACAATTCAACTCCCTCTTAATCAAGAACAAAGTGTTAAATTACCCTGGGGTAGTTTCGCCCTTTGTCTGGTAGCCTACCTATTTGGGGGCACTGCCAGTACCCTCATGGCCACGTATTTGCCGGTAGCCCTGCCGCAACTCCTCGAAAGAAATACTCCAGAGGAGCAAATCGAGGAAGTTGGTGCCTGGGTGAGTGCCGCTTTTCTGTATGGCTGGATGACGGGTGGGCTACTCTTTGGCCCATTGGCCGACCGGCTGGGACGCGTGCAGGCATTAGCACTGGCAACGGGATTATGCGGAGGAGCTATGCTGGCAACGGTTTTTGTGCCTAATCAATACGTTCTGTTTTTGTTACGAGCCTTAACAGGGGCGGGTGTTGGGGGTATCTTACTAATCTCGACGGTCTATTTGTCGGAGGTTTGGCCTGTGCAGTCCCGGCCGGTTGTGTTGGGCGTACTGGCAACGGCTTTTCCGGTGGGTATTGTGGCAACGGGTGGATTGGTAAGCGGTTTCAGCGACTGGCGACTGGCTTTTTGTATTGGCATCCTGCCGCTCACGGTCGGGCTTCTGGTCTGGATATTTCTGCCTGAGTCGGCCCTTTGGCAGCAGGGACGCAGCGAGCTGTCGGTAAATAAACCTAATCTGTTTAACCCGGGGAACAGACCCAACTTAATCAGCGGGTCTGTCATTTTCGGCTCGGTTCTGATTGGCCTCTGGGGTATTTTCTCGTGGATACCAACCTGGGTGCAGTCGCTGTTGCACACGGGCCAAACCGGCCAGACCGAACGTGGTATGACCATGCTGCTGCTGGGAATGGGTGGTATTCTGGGTGGTATTGCATCGGGCTTTCTAGTGGCTCGATTAGGAGCGCGACTTACCTTACTCCTCACATTTGCCGGGTGTATACTGGCCTGCGGACTGCTCTTTCTCACCAATCATGTCTTCTCAACCGTTATTTACGGCGAAGTGGCACTGCTGTCTTTATTCTTCGGCATTAGTCAGGGTGCACTGTCGAGTTATGTGCCAATCCTGTTTTCGCCGTCGATACGGGCTACGGCCACAGGCTTCTGTTTTAACGTTGGGCGGTTGTTTACCGCCACGGCGGTGCTGTTTGTCGGTAGCCTGACCAGTGGTCTGGGTGGCATTGGTAATGCACTGGTCGTGTTCTCAGCCGCCTTCCTGATCGCCTTCGTTGCTATCTGGATACGAGAATAAACGAACCGTTCTCATTCAAACATTCTCTCATTCAACATCTTATACTGATCATGCCTCATATTCCACTTCCAGAGGGCGTTCCGGGCATTCGGAGCCTTGTCATGTATCGGCCCGATACGGGCCAGCCGCTGTATGCATTGGCGCAGGCCCTGCTGCGTGCCGGTTCGCCCGATAGTACCCTGACCAGCGCCGAGCGCGAACTGATTGCCGCCTTCGTGTCGAAGCAGAACCAGACCGATTTCTGCATGAAGAGTCATGCTGCGGCATCCCGGCACCTCTATGCCGACCAGCGCGACCTGGTCGATCTGACCCTGGCCGATGCAGAAACAGCGCCAATTTCGGACAAACTAAAAGCTCTGTTGACCATTGCTGATCATGTTCGGGCCGACGCGCGAACTGTTTCCGACACTCTGATCGCAGCAGCCCGTGAGGAGGGCGCAACCGACGGCGATATTCATGACACCGTACTGATTGCTGCGGCCTTCTGTATGTACAATCGGTACGTGGATGGACTGGCTACCCTAACCCCCACCGACCCGGCTGCGTATGATGCCATGGGCGAGCGGATGGGTGCCCTGGGCTATCAATTACCAACACCGCAGGTCAGTCCTGCTACTCATTTATCATAGGTATAGTGTTTAGTCCCCGGCTGCTCTGTGGCTGGGGTACTTTATGTACAACGACTAAACCCCTGACTAACATCCATAATAAGTATTTCATATTCCTCGCCTGCTCTGCGGGCGGGGATATATTCACCGGCATGAGCCCAGGTGAAACCGACTGCATTCTGTATATATCCAGGTAATAGACTATTCCAGAAGATTTTTGCCGAATTCTATTGTCCGGTTGACCACTAAGAAGGAAAACGGTCGTTCATAGGATATGCTCAGTCCGAACGACTACTTTTGTTCAACCTAAAATGGATGTATGCGGCTTTTTATCTTTAGTGTCAGTAGTCTGTTGCTGCTGAATTTCGCTGTAAAGACCCAGGCACAGGGCTTGATTGACGGGTTTATGCGCGGCCAGCGAAAAGCTAGTCTGGCTGTATTTGGCTCCCAGTCGACTTATGATACTTATTACGTCAACAAGACCGAAACGAAAAACCCGAACCTGGGTACCGTCACGACCGAAGCGGTAACCGTAGTAGGCACTTATGGCTTGGGCTATGACCTCGACCTGATTGTCGCTGCGCCGTATATCCGCACACAGTCCAGCGCGGGTTATTTTTCCAAACAGGAAGGCTTTCAGGATGTTTCGGCTACCCTTCGGTGCGAAGCATATGATTATAAATTCGGCAGGTCCCGGCTCTCCTGGCAGTTTGCCGTGGGCTATTCTGTACCTATTCAGAATTATGTGAACGACGCGCTGGTGGCTATTGGACGTGGGTCGAAAAATCTGGATGCCCGAACGATCCTCCACTTTAAAGCCCGTTCGTTTTTTCTGACAGGCCAGTATGGCTACATACGAAATGGGCAGGTCACCCTCGATCACATCGTTAACTACTACGACCCGAGTCAAACGAATCCAAACAGCGGCTCGAAGGTCAACGTGCCCGACGTAACCGAGCTGATCGTGCGGGGCGGATTTGTGTCGAAGGTATTGAATGTGGATGTGTGGGGGCAACGGCAAACACCCCATAGTTCAGGAACCGATATTGCCCCCGGCATTCCATTTCCCACTAACGCAATTGGGTTTACAAGGGTAGGCGCAACAGCTTATATCCGCCTGTTAAAGCAATTTGGTCTGACGGCGGGCTACGGAACTACGCTCGATGGGCGTAATACGGGTAAAAGTACACAGATCAATGCAGGGCTGGTCATTGGCCACTGGACCGCAAATAATTAATAGCGCGATCATCTTGCCCGCGTAGCCCAAGACTCGAAACTATTAGCCTACGGCTACACGGACAAGATGTCCGCGCTACGCAAATCCTATCAACTATGAAAACGCATTTTCCATCTATACTTGTCTGTGGTTTGTTCCTGTGGATGGCGGGTTGTCGTGAACCCATCATCGACGAAGGCATCTTACCATTTACAACCCCCGGCGAACCCGACGCCAATGGGGGCACGTGGCGACCTATTGTACTCAAATCGGCCGCCGATATTTCGGTGCCCCAGCCTAATGCTATTACTTCGGATGATTACCTGCGTGAGTTGAGCGATGTTAAAAATGGCCTGATAACCGTTACGCCCGAACAAAACATTGCGGTAAATTACTGGGCGGCCGGGGGAGTTATTCGCTGGAACCAGATTGCCCGTCAACTGGTGGCCAAATACAATGCACCCCCCGGCTACGATGCAGCAACGGGGCAGGTGATTACATCCGCTATTGCTAATCCGTATGCCGGACAGCCTTATGCCACTTGGGTGTATGCGCTGTTGAGCGTAGTGCAATATGATGCACTGGTTGTTGCCTGGCGGGCCAAATATCAGTATAACCGTGCACCGCTGGAACAACAGGGTATTTTTACAAAAGTGCCGGTGCTGGATGTGCCTTCGTATCCGTCGGAGGATGCGGCTATTGCGGAGGCTTCGTGCCAGGTGCTGGCCTATTTCTTTCCAAACGAAGTTGCTTTTCTCAAGGCCAAAGCTGCCGAGCATAAGCAAAGCCGTATTTGGGCGGGTGCCAATGTGCCCAGCGATGTAAAAGCGGGTGAAGAACTGGCGATCGCCGTAACAACCAACGTCCTCGACCACGCTAAAACCGACCGCTTCGCCCTCGCGCTCGACCCGACTGCCAACTGGCAAAACAAAAGGGCTTCGGCTCCTTATGATGTAAAGTGGACTAGTCTGGAGATACCCGCACGTTCACCCGTACTACCACTGGCGGGCAACGTGAAAACCTGGTTCGATTCAACGGCAGTTGTTCGGGCGCTGCCTACTGCGCCCCCGGCCACAACCTCAACGGAATTCCAGAAAGCTCTGGCGGAGGTTCGCGACATTGCCAACACCCGCACGCGCGACCAATCGCGTATTGCCAGCTACTGGGATAACGGCACCAATACGTTTTCGCTTTCCGGTCTCTGGAACTTCCTGGTTGAAGACCTTATTCGGCAAAACAGCCAGAATGAACTCCGGGCAGCACGCACCTATGCGCTCCTGAACCGGGCGATGCAGGACGCCACTACGGCAGCATGGCTTACCAAATACACCTACTTCACCCCTCGTCCGTCGCAACTGGACGCGACGATCAAAACGGCGACGGTTATCCCCAACACACCCAGCTACGTATCCGATCAGGCAACGGTTTCGGCGGCTGCCGCTACGGTGCTGAGCTATCTGTTTCCTGATGAGACCACCGATTTGAACGCACAGGCCACCGAAGCGGCTTTGTCGGGCCTGTATGGCGGCACGCAGTTTCGATTTGACACCGAGGCAGGCGTAAAGCTGGGCACGACTATCGGACAAATGGCCGTTACCGGGGCCAAAGCTGATGGTGCGAAGTAGGTGAAGATGTAATTAATTGAATTTCAGCTACTAGCCAGTCAAGAAAAGAAAAATTTAACCACAGAGGCACGGAGGGCACAGAGGTATAACGGGAAATAAAACAACCCATCAGACCTCTGTGCCCTCCGTGCCTCTGTGGTTAAATCTTGTTTCCCCGGTTGTCGTTTGGTCGACGCTTGGCTTTGCCGAGTGTCAACTATCCTTGAGGGCCTCTGGCCCGTAGCAGTTGCTTACCCGATGAAATCCCTTCGCGATTTACAATTAAGAGCAAAACACACGGGCCAGAGGCCTTCAAGGATAGTCGACACTCGGCAGAGCCAAGCGTCAACAGATCGTAGAAGGATACTTTCCTGATTCGGGCGTATGGCGTATACCGCTTTTACTGACTCAAACTTACCAACTTATTTCCCAAATCTGACAGCCTTTCCTGAGAAACAGCCAGATCTTTGATTCGTTCAAGGTGGGCATCTGCCTGTCATATCTTCCTCAAAATTAATGACTTATCGCTATGCAACGTCTATCGAATCTAGCCCTCAGCATCGCGCTGACAACCTTCGTCACCACTGCCAGTTTAGCACTCATCTCGGCGGCCTGGCTCATGACTGTTTATTTCCTGAATGACCTGGCTCGTCTTTCATTACCGATCTGGCCTTTTGCTGCCTGGAAATGATTCCTCGAATGGCTTTTTCTGCATTTGCTCAATGCCCATTTTACAATTGGAGCATTGATGGTCAATTGTTTAGAAGTGAGAAAATCAGTTTATTTAAGAAATATCATGAATACGGCCCTATACACCAATCGACCCAATTTTAGTAAGTCAGCAGAGACAAACAGCCTGTATGTTGACAAAAAAGCCCCTTTTGCTCTGCCTGTGACAGACCTGATGTTTTTGCAGGCTACCAGCAATTATAGCTGGTTGTACTGGAAAGATGGACAACGTATGCTAATGTCCCGCACCTTAAAATACTACCAGCCCTATCTACCAGGCACGTTGTTTATTCGACTGCATCGCAACTGCATCGTCAACATACACTACATTGAGCGGGTGGAACAAACCCATCCGGACAAGGGCGGGTTTGCTTACTTGAAATCAGGAGTCGTTTTACCGATTTCGCGTCGGCGGTGGTATGCTGTTCGCCGGACGTTCAGTCGATCACAGAAATTACTGACCGATTAGGTTCGTGCCCAGTGGGTCCTGGCTGGACGTTGGGATTAGACTATTGGCAACGTGATCAGAAATTCAGCGAACTGGCCCTCTTCTGTTTCAACAGAAAGGGTGCCGTTGTGCCCTTTCGTCACAATGTCGTAGCTGATGGATAAGCCTAAGCCGGTGCCTTCTCCAGCGGGTTTGGTGGTGAAAAAGGGTTGAAATATCTTGGCACGTGCCGAATCGGAAATGCCGATGCCGTTATCTTTTATGCGAATCTCTGCCCGGTTTCCGGTTCGCCGGGTGCTGATGGTGAGTGTTGCCTGGTAGTCGGAGGATACTTTGGCCAGCTTTTTCTTCTTTTCTAAAACAGCGTAAAAGGCATTGTTAAAAAGGTTAAGGAGTACTCGTCCAATGTCCTTCGGTACAATCTCGATATCCCCCAGATCGGGGTCGAAGGTTGTTTTCAGCTCGGCGTTAAACGCCATATCTTTTGCTATAAGGCCTTGATAAGCAAGCCGGAGATACTCATCTACCAGTGCGTTCAGGTTGGTGACAATGCGCTCACCGGTTGATGTGCGTGAGTGTTCCAGCATACTCCTCACGATGCCGCTGGCCCGGCTGCCATGATGGGTAATTCGCTGAAGATTCTTGGAAAGGTCATTGGCAATAGCCAGCACATCGTTCATATTGCCTGCCGCCAGTTCTTCTTTCAACTCGCGGATCATATCGACGCTGACCTCCGAGAAGTTGTTCACAAAGTTGAGCGGGTTCTGGATTTCGTGGGCAATGCCAGCCGTCAATTCCCCCAGAGAAGCCATCTTTTCTTTCTGAATAAGTTGATTTTGAGTTGTTTTCAGATTATCCAGCGATTGGTAGAGTTCGGCGGTTCGCTCCGTTACTTTTTCTTCAAGATTTTTATAGAGCAATGCATTGTCAATGGAAATCGACATCTGACCGCTCAGCAGGCTCAGCAGATTGACACGATCCTGCGTAAAGGCGGCATTGGTAAGGTTATTTTCCAGGTAGATAACACCCATTATTTTACCAAACTGAATCAGGGGAACGCATAAAATAGAGCGGGGTTTCTGATTAAGAATATACGTATCGTTCGTAAAGACTCCGTTGGTGGCATCGTCCAGAATGACCGGTTCCTGGGTGCGGGCCACGTAGTTGACAACCGATTTGGCTATGTTGACATAGTCATTTAGCGGAATTTCGGCCAGAATCTGTACCTCGCTGGAATCGGCCAGGCATTCAGCCTGTACAATCAGCTCGTTTTCGCGTTGTAATAAGAAAACCATCCGCTGCCCCCCTGCGTTTTCGATGATAATCCGCATCAATGTCGATAACAGGTCCGGCAATCGAATTTCGCGTGAGATGGCTTCCGATGATTTTAGAATGGTCGTCAGATCCAGGCTGCCTTCGCCATTTTTTGCCAACATGAAATTCCCGTTCTGGTACGTACGGGCGGGCACTTTCTTTTCGTCGTCAATCGGGTCGAACAGCATTGGGTAACGCTGTAGCAATTCGCTTGCATACTGCGTGGCCCCCAGCTTTTGATATCCATATACGGCATCGCGCAGGTGGAAATCTGCCTCGCGACGGCGTTTTGCCCGGTCATGAAAACGGCCCAACAGTTCGCTGCCAAGGGCTTGAATATGAGCATATTCATACTGGCGGGCTGAGTCGATGGCTGCGTAATAAAGGGTTTCAGCACCGGCCATGTCCTTATTAATGTAGCAAATTTCGGCACTCAGCAGTTGCCATTTATGGATAAAATTTGACGGCGAACCTTCTGCATACGTTTCAAATTTTGACTGGATCTTTTGTATGGTTCGCTTCCAGTTCAGTCGTTGGGTTCCGGTTGATTCCGGATAGCGCGCGCAAAGGATCAGGGCTTTGTAAAAATAATGCTCGGCCGTATGCAGCATGCCGGGGGAGTCTT
>CAXTJJ010000049.1:11689-18379 GCA_964244155.1 uncultured Spirosoma sp. | reverse complement strand
GGGGTAGTGGTAGAGTGGGTTTAGTAAGTGGAGTAGTCGATTAAGTGTAGTGAGTCAAGTAGGTATTTGCACTAGACTACTCCACTTACTTCACTTAATCGACTACTTCACAACTGTCCTGAACCCTAATCCCCCCTCAGCGTGTTATACTATCCAATAAATTAACATTCATGCAACCCAAAATTCACGCAACTACAGTCGTTGGTATTCGGCATAATGGCCAGGTATCGCTTGGTGCCGATGGTCAGGCCACAATGGGCAATACTGTTGCCAAAAGTAATGTTCGTAAAGTCCGCATTTTGATGGGCGGAAAAGTTTTGGCTGGATTTGCCGGTTCAACCGCCGATGCATTCACACTCATTGAACGCTTTGAAGAGAAACTTAATGCCTATGGTGGTAACCTCAAACGGGCCGCTATTGAGTTAGCAAAAGACTGGCGGACAGATCGTTATCTTAGAAAGTTAGAGGCTATGTTAATTGTGGCGTCAAAAGATGACCTGCTGTTAGTTTCGGGTACAGGCGATGTCATTGAACCCGACGAGGATGTGGCGGCTATCGGTTCTGGTGGCATGTATGCCCAATCGGCGGCTTTAGCCTTGAAAAAACACGCTGCTGGCTTATCGGCCGAGGAGATGGTTCGCGAGAGTCTACACATCGCGGCCGATGTCTGCATCTATACAAACCATAATTTGGTGGTTGAAACGTTATAGATATAGGTAACACCTTTGTTCGTGTTTTATATTTGCTGCCCACTGCTTACCTAACGTTATGAAGAAATTGAATCTAGTTGGCTCCTCGCTCATGAACCGGCGTATTTCGCTTGGTTTTATTGTGGCTATGGTGCTGATTGGCTCTGGATTTACCATATCGTTTTATAGCTATATCCAGTACGGCGACGATACAAAACAGGTTAGGCATACCTACGAGGTGATACGAGTTCTGGACAATATTCTGTCATTAGCTAAAGACGTCGAGACCAGTTCACGAGGGTACGTGATTACCAATGATAAAACCTACCTGGAGCCCTATTATACCGCGTTACGCCTGTTGCCGGGAGAAATCCAGCAATTACGAACCCTCACTACAGACAATCGAATTCAAATTCGGCGTCGTATTCTCCTCGAAAAACTCATCAGAGATAAACTGACTATAACTAAAGAACGCATTCGCATAAAGACATCTAATCCGAAGAGCACAATCGTGAACGCGGTGGGCAAGCGTCGTATGGACCTACTACGCGCTCATGTAGCCTTGATGGTGGAAACGGAGCAAACGCTGATGAACGTCAGAGACCGGCAGGCGGGGCGTTCCTTTCGGAATACACTTATTATTATTTCTTCACTGTCGCTGCTAACATTTCTAACTCTATTGGTCTTGTACCGGTTACTGGAGCAGGAACTGACACACCGGCAGCAGACAGAAGATCAACTGCGTTTCTACGACTCGCAGCTTCGTGGACAGATTCGGCAGTTAGAGGCTTCTAATGAAGAATTGGAACGCTTTGCTTTTGTCGCCAGCCACGATTTACAGGAGCCGTTGCGTAAGATTCAGTCGTTCTCAAATCTGATTACTGATCGCTATGGTAACTTGTTCGACTCGGACAGTCTGCTGTTTATGAGTAAGATTTCGAACTCGGCCGAGCGAATGTCTAAACTGATTAAGGACCTGCTGAATTTTTCCCGTATTTCCAGTCATCGGGAAGATTTCAAACCAGTCCCCCTCAACGACATCGTACAGCGTATTCTGGACGATCAGGAGTTGAGAATCAAAGGGCTGGACGTTCACCTTGAGGTAGCTAGTTTGCCAGTTATTGAAGGCATTCCGAGCCAGATGGATCATTTGTTTAACAACCTGATTTCTAACGCGCTCAAATTTATTCGTCCAGGTGTGCAACCTTTGCTTCGCATTAACGTACAGGTAGTTACGGGAGAGAATTATATGGGGTTAGCGCCCGACCGACATTATGTTGAGATCACTATTGAAGATAATGGAATTGGGTTTGACGAAAAATATGTAGACCATATATTTAAAGTTTTTCAGCGATTACATGGCAAGAGTGCATTTGCAGGCACCGGCATTGGCCTGGCTATTTGCAAGCGTGTTGTCATGTATCACCACGGCTACATTACGGCCCGTAGCCAACCCAATAAGGGCACCACGTTTGTAGTCGTTTTACCAGAAAGCCAATCACAACATCAGTATGACCGACCAACTTCAGAAACCTATTCATATCCTGCTGGTTGACGACGACGAAGACGACCGTTACCTCACCCGGGAGGCATTTCATCAACATTATCCATCCAGTCGTATCTCGTTTGCCGAAGATGGCGAAGATCTGCTGGATTTCTTACGGTACGAAGGCCGGTATTCGGGAGCAGCTCATACGTTGCCCGAATTGATATTACTGGATTTGAACATGCCTCGTAAAGATGGCCGGGAGGCCCTGCGGGAAATCAAAGCAAACGATAATTTTCGCCACATCCCTATTGTCGTGCTGACAACATCCGACGCAAAAGACGATATTGAAACATCATACTTTAACGGTGCTAATAGCTTCATTACCAAGCCGCCAACCTTTCAGCGGCTCAGCGAGGTTACTAAAGCCATTGGGCAATACTGGTTCAACGTCGTCACCGTTTGCGAGCATTCGGATGGGGAATAGGTTTTTGGTATATGGTTTACGGTTTTCTGCGGTTCGCTTGTAAGACTGGTTCCAACAAGTTAGGTATTGCCAAAGTAAGCCACCGTAAACTATATACCGTAAACCAATTTACTTTCCACTCAATCCAACCAGTCCAGCAAAAATCTTTTCCAGTTCTTTGGTCACCACCCGGTTTTGGCCGGGAGTGAATTTATTGACCAATATGCAGAAACTCATCTGTTCGCCATCTTTTGCGGTAAAATACCCCGCATAAGCCCGAACTCCTTCAATAGAGCCGCTTTTCGCCCGGATGTTGCCCGCTGCGGCCGTTCCCCTGGCCAGGCTTTTCACCGTTCCGGTTTGTCCGACAATGGGTATCGTTTCGAAGAACTGCGGGAATGCTTTATCGCGGCCCATCGCACTTAGAATACCCGTCATATTATCGGCCGTTAGTGCACCCACTGTCGATAGGCCACTGCCATCCCGAATCCGAAAGCCATCCAGTGTAACGCCTTTGCTTTTCCAGAAGGCGATCAACGCGTCGATACTGGCATTCGTCGACCGGACGGGTTTGGTTAATGCCAGCGCGGTTGTTCGCAACAATGCCTCGGCATATAGATTGATACTTTGAAAATTCGTTTGCTGAACCAGCTCTGTCAATAAGGGTGATTTATGCTGGTTAAGCATTGTACGCTTCCCCATAGTGACAACTGTTGTAGATAAGCCCCCACCCACAGATGTTGGTAAGTTGCTGACAGATACGCTATCCTGAATAAGTTGATTCTGGAGCGCATAGGCTGAAAAATAAGCCGGATCGGGCATGGCTCCTTTTACGCTGAACTCATTCGCTGGTTCACCCATGGGCACTTTGCCTGTCAGCCACTGCTGATTCATGAACGGTGCGCCCAGAATATTCACCTGATCGCCGGTATTCGCTGCGTCGGTTGTGACCGTGTTGCGAAAGTTTAGGTAGGGGAGTAGCGGGTCCGTGCGAAGTACAGTTGCAGGAGTCCCAACCGATTTTCCCGGCCGGAAAAACACCCGGTACAGATTTTCATTGATATTCACAGCACTTAAACTGGCTCCGTAGTAGTTGCCTAAATCGCCGAACGGCCAGGTTTCGGGAGTCGTCAGGTCATCATATAAACTGGCATCTCCCACAACAGTCCCCTGAATACGGCGGATACCTGCAGCTCGAACGGCATCCGACCAGCTTTTTAACAACGTTGGCAGGTCGTAATAATTCGGGAATCGCCAGCTACCCAATGAAGGGTCGCCCGTACCCCGAATGTACAGATTGCCGGTCAATACGCTGTCTTTGATCGTGCCATCGTATTCGAGCGTAGTGGTATAGACGTAATTAGGTCCCAACACAGCCAGGGCCGTAGCCGTGGTAATTAGTTTAAGCGTTGAGGCTGAGGGCAGGCTCATGCGGGCATTGTAACCAATGAATTCTTCCCCATCTCGCACTCGCCGAACCGACAATGCAACTGTGCCATAGCGGGTTGCCGGGCTTGCCTGAAATTCATCTACCTGCCTGATTAGTTGTTGAATAGCCAGCGAATCGGCAGGTGGCTGAGCCTGCGAAAAGGCGGGTATAGGCGCCGAAAAAGGTAATAAACCGGCTAGGAAATAAATGAACAGATAAGCCGAAAAATGGGAGAAAAAGCGCATTCAGTAACAGTTAGGCGATTCGATGGGTATTTCGTACTTTTGCAAACTTACAAAATACGCGCCACCCGACTTGCTTTTTAAGCACCTACCTCAAGACATCGAATAAACGACACCGAATAGTTAAAGTTGCAAGCATGAAATTATCATTTCTGGGGGCGGCCCGGCAGGTAACTGGCAGTATGTATCTGCTGGAACTGGAGGATGATTACCGCATCCTGATTGACTGTGGTTCCGATCTGGAACGGGCCGGGCCACGAGAGGCCGGGTCGCGGGAGGCCAGTTCTAACGGTCAAACGACCCCCGCCGTTACTCATCCGGGATTCTTCCCGTTTGAGGCATCAAGCATCAATCTGGTACTGCTGACACACGCCCACGTAGATCATTCGGGTAATCTGCCCAACCTGTTCCGGGAAGGCTATGAAGGGCAGATTCTGTGTACGGAACCAACATTCGCACTGACGAATGTACTGCTCAAAGATGCCGCTTCCTTGAATCAGAAGCGCATCAACGAACTGAACGCCAGCAAGAAACAGCGGGTAAAAGATCGGCAGTCTCAAATGCAGAAAGACTTGTTTTTGGATAGACAGGTCCGTGAAGCGATGGAGAACGTGGTGCCTATTGGCTTCAATCGCAAGTTTAAAGTGGCTGATGGTGTCGATGTGACCTTCATTCCGGCTGGTCACCTGCTTGGCGCAGCGCATATCGTCATTAACGTAATCGAGAACGGCGAGTGGAAAAGTATCTGCTTCTCGGGCGATATTGGCCGCAAAAACTACCCGCTGCTCGTTGACCCGGCAACGGTTCCGCAGGTCGATTACCTCGTTTGCGAAAGTACCTATGGTAATCGCCTTCACGAGAACCTGATGAGTCCCGAAGATGCACTGGCTGACATTATCCAGCGGACTTGCATCGACATTCCCGGACGGCTTATCATCCCATCCTTCAGTGTTGGCCGCACACAAGCCTTACTTTATACGCTCAATCGGCTCTACACTGAACGTGATTTCCCGCCAATCCGGGTTTTTTCGGATAGCCCAATGGCGTTTGAAAGCTCTAAAATCTATTCCCAGCATATAAAAATGCTGAGTGCCGAAGCCAGAGAGTTTTTCAAGGAAAACGAAGCCCTGTTCGATTTTCAGAATTTTCAGTTTCTGGAGTCGTCGAAAGCTAGTAAAGCGGTGTCAAACTTCGCGGAGCCGTGCATTATCATCTCATCGTCGGGTATGGTACAGGGCGGGCGGGTCGAATACCACGTGGCCGAGAACATCAGCAATCCATACGCGACCATTCTCATTATTGGCTACTGTGCCGAAGGGACCCTCGGCTGGCGGTTACTGAACGGACAACAAACACTCAGTATCAAGGGAACTGATCACCAGGTGCTGGCGAACATCGAAAAGATTGACGTCTTCAGCGGCCACGGCGACCGCAATGATTTAATTAATTTTGTGGGTATGCAATCACCCGAAACGCTCAGGAATATTTTCCTGGTTCACGGCGAATACGAGAGTATGGAATCCTTCAAAGCCACCCTGGCTGAAGAAGGCTATCCACAGGTGATTATCCCCAGGAAAGGCGAAAGCTATGAACTATAAGGAGTAAAGGGAGGAAAGGGAGAATGGTTATGTGGCCCCTCATCCCTTTACTCCCCTTCCTCCTTTCTCCCTTTTTTTATGAGAACTTACCTCGATTTTGAAAAACCCATTGCCGACCTCGAAGCGCGGTTGGAAGAGACTAAGAAACTAGCTCAGACCAGCAATGTCGACGTTAGCGAAGCGGTAAATGTGCTGGAGCAGAGCATTGATAAACTGCGCCGGGAGATTTTTCAGAACCTCACTCGCTGGCAGCGCGTTCAATTGTCGCGCCACCCGGACCGTCCCTATACGCTTGATTATATATCGCTTATGTGCGATCAGTTCATCGAACTGCACGGCGACCGTACCGTTCGGGATGATCCGGCTATGGTGGGTGGTTTCTGTGAAATGGGCCGCGCCGGCGAACCGGGACAAACGGTCATGATCATTGGACAGCAAAAAGGCCGAAACACCAAACAGCGTCAGCACCGGAATTTCGGCATGCCTAATCCCGAAGGCTACCGGAAAGCCCTTCGCCTGATGAAGCTGGCTGAGAAATTCAACAAGCCTATTATCACCCTGATCGACACACCGGGTGCGTTTCCGGGTCTGGAAGCCGAAGAGCGTGGCCAGGGTGAAGCCATTGCCCGTAACCTGAAAGAGATGTTCATGCTCACCGTGCCGGTTATCTGTATCGTCATTGGCGAAGGCGCATCGGGTGGTGCTCTGGGTATTGCGATTGGCGATAAGGTGCTCATGCTGGAAAATACCTGGTATTCGGTTATCTCGCCTGAAAACTGT
>CAXTJJ010000049.1:0-11679 GCA_964244155.1 uncultured Spirosoma sp. | reverse complement strand
AACTGTTCGACTATATTATGGCGGAGCTGGGACTTTAAAGAACAGGCTGCTGAAGCCATGAAGTTGACAGCCCGTGATATGCAATTGAATAAACTGGTGGATGATATTGTTGAAGAACCTGTTGGTGGCGCTCACAACGATCACCAGGCTATGGCTAATCACCTGAAAGAGGTAATCCTGAATACCATCACCGAGCTAAATGCGATCGACCCGCAGGAACGCATCAATCAACGCATTGAGAAATTCTGCGATATGGGGGTAGTGGTGGAGTAATTTTTAGAATACGTACATTTATAGAAAAAGCCGCTGGAAGAGTCTCAGCGGCTTTTTCTATGCGAAACGTTTTATGTTGCCGAGGTATAAGACAGCACCTAATTCTGAAAATTCTTCTGTTACTTCCAAGAGACTAGCCCGATTAAGCGGGCGTGTCTGAGAGTCGGTTAGCAAGCTGACGTATGCTTCAATTTGGTGAGATGTAAATGATACATTCTCCCTAAATTGAAGCAATTATGGCTTTAAGTTGATTTTTGGCATCCCTTCGCAACTTCTTTCGTTGTGTCATAGACGACGTCGTTTTTATCTCGATGAAACAAAATGTTTGCTCATCAAAAACGGCACAGTCGCAACGCTTGGTCAACTCTTCATCCGCCGGCATACATTTATCAATAGCCAGAAAATGAACTGGTCTTCCATCGACGTTTACTACCGTAAAATGCTTGATCCCGTCTGCATCTGTGTGTACATAGCAGCGTTTTTCTGTTTCATGATCGTAAATATGAATAAATCAAATTATAGCAATCTTCACTAAACTTCCAAAAAGTTCTCTCTCCATCAATAAAGGCAGTAAGGCTAAACTTTTCAATTAGAGAGTTAATATTATAACCTGATGGCTCATGTAATTTTATTTCCCCTCCAATCGCAATCAACTTCGCCAGCGTACTCTTCCCCGAACCCTGCGGACCGATAAACACTGTATGTTTTTTGACTTCTAAATCAGCCTCCCGAATCGGGCCGACGTTCTTTACCGTCAACTTTGCCATCTTACATCACCGTTTGTCTGCAAATCTAACGTTATCTTTGGCTTCCGGTTCACAAAAGACCCGAACCGTATCTGCCAATGGAGTTTACGCTCAACACATCAATCCTCAAAAATATCATTTTCGACCTCGGCGATGTCATCATCCCGATAGACCTGACGGCTCCCATTCGGAATTTTGCGATGCTGGCTAACCTGCCCGAAGACGAAGTGCGCGACCTCTGGATGCAGCACGACATCGTTGGGCAGTACGAAACCGGCCTCATTGACGATGAGGGTTTTCGGAGTCATGTACGTCAGCTATTAAAAACACGTAACGATGTGCCGGATAGCTGGGCCGATGAGGTGATTGATACGGCCTGGAATACCATTCTGCTCGACTTGCCCGTCGAACGGCTTGAGCGTGTTAAAGAGCTGACAACCAAATACCGCGTGTTTCTGCTCAGCAATACCAGCCCCATTCATATTCGGCAGGTGAACAAGGTGCTGACCCAAATGAATGAGCCCACACTGGAGGAAATCTTCGAACGCGTGTTTTATTCATACGAGGTGCGGATGATGAAACCCTCCCCCGAAATTTACCAGCATGTATTAGCCGAAGTGGGGTTAGTTGCCGAAGAAACCGCTTTTTTTGACGATAATGCTGCGAACATCAAGGCGGCTGCCGGGTTAGGTATTCAGGCCGTACACGTTCAGCCCCCTTCAACAATACTGGACTATCTATTGGATGTATGATGTTTGATATATGATGTATGATCGGGGTCGCTCGCGCGGCAGGATGTATTTGCTACTAAAGGACTATACATCATACCGCGTCGGCTGTCCTGTTCATATATCATATACCATACATCACACATCTTTCTTCCCATGAATAAAAGTACCCGCACCTACCTCCTGCATGGAGGTCTTTTTTTAATTACCCTCGTCACGACCACCATGGCGGGAGCTGAGTGGATGTTTGGCCGGTTGTTTATTCCAATTGAGGGGATGAAAACACTCGGCTGGGATGAGTTTGTAGCTGGATTTAATTTTTCCATACCGTTCCTGGCCATTCTGACCGTTCATGAATTTGGGCATTACTTTACTGCCAGGGCCAACCATGTTCGGGTTAGCTTGCCCTATTATATTCCGCTCTGGATCGGTATTGGGCAGAGCATTGGCACACTGGGGGCTTTTATCCGGATTCAGGATTTTATCAATAGTCGCCGAAAATACTTTGACATTGGTATTGCCGGGCCGCTGGCCGGTTTCGCGCTGGCCCTGGTTGTACTCTGGTACGGGTTTACGCATTTACCCCCGCCCGAATTCATTTTTACGATTCATCCCGAGTATAAAAAATGGGGACTCAACTATGGCAAGTATGCCTATCAGCATTTGCCGGAGGGAGCGGCTCTGGGGCTTGGTGACAACATACTTTTCAACTTTTTCAAGAGCTACGTTGCCGATCCGGCCCGTGTGCCACATGCCTATGAAATGATCCATTACCCCTACCTTTTGGCAGGCTATCTGGCGTTATTCTTTACCTCGTTAAACCTCATTCCCATTGGGCAACTAGACGGCGGTCACATCATGTACGCCCTTATTGGCAGAAAGCGATTTCAGTGGGTATCACCTATACTCTTTACGTTGTTTGCTTTCTATGCCGGTCTGGGCTTGTTCAAGCCGAGTGATTTTGCGGTGCAGACCGACGACGCATTTTTTTCGGAATTAGGCAACTTTGGCCTGTATGTGGGGTTCCTGTATCTGGCTTTTTCGCGGATAAGCGAAAATCGCATGACTTCACTGATCATTACGCTAAGTGTGGTGACCGTGCAGTTGGTGTTGTCGTGGTTGCATCCCGATATAATGGGGTATCGTGGATTCCTGGCATTTGCGTTCGTGTTGGGCCGATTCTTGGGTATATACCATCCCGAAACCGAACTGGAAGAGCCACTGGATGCAAAACGGCAGATACTCGGCTGGATCGCCTTGATTGTCTTTGTCTTATGTTTTAGCCCACGTCCGTTTATGTTTTCGTAAGAGCGAATAACCGCTTACTAGGAACGAGAAACCAATTAGTTGAATTTCTTTATCTTGAGTCGCATAATACCCTCTCTATCCTATGCGACTTCCTTCCCGACAGCTCTCCGACGCTGAGTTGATGACCGGTATCCGGGCCGGTGGCACGCAGCGACGGCTCTACGAGAATAAACTCTACGAGAAATACCATTACTTTATCGCGGATGGTACCCGAAAGCACCGTCTCACTGAAGACGACTGTGCCAGTGCGTATTCTGATGCCGTATTAACGGTATTTGAGCATATTACCAGCGACCGGTTTGAGGGTCGATCAGAACTCAAAACGTACCTGTATCAAATATTTTCGAATAAATGTGTTGACGAAATTCGTAAAAAGACGACTAAGCGTAGTAGTGTCCACGATGCCTTCTCGCTCGATGACTCGCTGATGCAACTGCCCGACGAAGCGCGCTCGGTGGTGCAGAAACTCGTTGCCGAAAGTGATGTAGAAAAGCTGCATCAACAGTTGAAAGACCTGGGCGAGAAATGTCGTACCATGATTTTGTCATGGGGCGAAGGGTATTCTGACGACGAGATTGCACAGGCAATGGGCTACAACTCGGCGGCTGTGGCTAAAACCAGCCGTTTACGCTGTTTGGAAAAATTACGCGAACGTTTCCGCGACATACTATGAACAATGATTTGGAACTTATCGAAAATTATGTGACCGGTCAACTCACACCCGACGAACGAAAACGGTTTGAGGACGGGCTGCGTACCGACCCGGCTTTGGCCGAAGCCCTGGCGTTTTACACCCTAGCCAGGCAAGTGGCTAGGGAACAGGCCCGCGAACAACGCAAGGCCGAACTGGACGTCCTGCATCGAAACGCCACTTCAACACCCTTCTGGAGTGCGCCAATACGTTGGGCTGCTGCCGCCAGCATTATAGTCGTGCTGGGCCTTGGCTGGTTTCTCTTCCGTCCAACCGATTCTGTTGAAATGGCAAACCGTCTAACCGACGAATACGTAACCCAGCATTTTACCCAACTGCCAACGACAATGGACGGCGGCACATCCGGGTCACCATCTGTTGATAGTGTCAAACTGGGGGTTGGGCTCTTCAACAAGGGGAATCTTGCCGAGGCCGAAGGCATCTTTCGGGATGTATTGACCCGCCAGCCCGATAATGATACAGCGTTGAAATTTGCGGGCATTGTTTCCTTACGTCAGGGTAATTACGACCAAGCCATTACTCAGTTTCACCGCCTTAGCCAGCGTACTGACCTATATAGCAACCCCGGCATTTTCTACGAAAGCCTTACGCTTATCAAGCGTGGACGACCGATGGATAAAGAGAATGCTAAAAAGTTGCTTGACGAGGTGATTACCAAGAACTTGGAAGGGAAACGGGACGCTGAGAAGCTAGTTAAAGAGTTTTAATCATCTAATCTCCCACTACTATGGCCTTTGAATCCATTCCACTCGATCCTGACGATTCATTATCAAAGGTTACTTCTAAACCAGATAATGTAGACTGCCCGACTGGAGAAGAGCACAGATCTCCTGTTGGAACCCATGGCAATGAGGTAGTAAATAACCAGAGCGGTAGTGGTTCTAAAGGCACTAATACAACACCGTTGCCTACTGGTGGGGGAGATGGAAATAGCAGTAAACTTCCTCCTTTCCTGGGTATACAATTCGCCGAATACTACGATCCGAATAGTAGGATACCTCATTTCGCAGTGCGAAAACAAAAGATCGTTACACTTACGGAGAGTCAAATTAGCTTGCTGGAGAAAGAAGAACTGAAAGTGGGTGCATTGGCTAAAAAGAATAACGATCAACTAGAAATAATACTAAGGTCTCTCAATCATAGTTTTTTGAGCCGTGTCATCAAAATGGATTGTCCTGAAGTAGATGACAATGGCAATACTGTCTACACGGTATTGTTGGATTGGGAAGAAGAAACGACTGATTTATTTCCTGAGTTGCGACTGATCGATGTATCTAATAATGACTTCCCTGTCACACAGTCCAATAACTTTCTGGTTGTAAGTTATAACGATGGGGGGGGAACCAATAGTCCACCAGCCCGGCCACCTGTTACTGCATCAGAACCGATCAATACAGTACAAAGCGATTTTAGACCGGCCGCTCCGGGCGATGACCTGCATTACCAAAAAAACTACGTAAGTCAGGATACAGGTCCAGTTGTTGCGGTTATAGATACTGGTCTAAAGTTTAACCTTTATAACCAAAACGAAGAAGGCTGGCCTGACCCTTATGTATATCGGGATGCAAATGGGCAGGAACGTCGATTTTCATTAGCGTATCGGGAGGAGTCGACAAATGGCTGTAGCAAAGCCATGGCAGACAACCACCTTGGCTACTGTGCTTTGCAAGCCTATCGCCAAACTGACTTCATCGCGCAGATGAAGCTTCTCTCAACCATGTCCGGACCTTATACATCGACTGACGTTATCAATAGTCCTTTTGATGATTGTGTCGTTCTCATAGACCCCAACCATGGTCTGGAGATGGAAAATATTAAAGGTGCCCGGCATGGGACATCCATTACGGCAATTATTCAGCAAAATGGCGATGATGCGCAGGTCGTGCCTGTTAAAGCCTTTGATAATTTAGGATACGCTACGTTATTCGACGTGCTAAATGGATTTAATTATATCCTGCATCGATGCCAGCATTCACCTATTCGAGTGGTTAATACCAGTTGGATTTTTGGTAGGGATGAACCCTTACTAAAGAGGAAAATCGAGCAGTTATTAAAGGCGGGTGTTTTGGTTGTAGCCGCAGCAGGCAATAAAGGCCAAACACCTACCAGAAATTTAGACGAAGCAAAGGTTTATCCGGCCTGTTACAGTGCTGAATTACCCAACGTGATCACTGTTACTTCGGTGACGAAGACCTATTTCAGCCCCGATACACTTTCGCCAAAAGGAGATTCAATTATTGATAATGTACTGTCACACATCGAAAAGGCGGGATTATCTAAATTGGTAGATGCTGCTGACGATATCGTCGAAGAAGTCTTGCCAGTTCGGGGATACGTGGCTGTTGAAAATTATTCGACCAATTTCGTGAATGTAGGTGTCGTCAGTAGGAGGGGTTTGTTTGGTAGTCCGTTTTGGAAAAGTCCTGATATAAAAGGAAGTTCGTATGCCTGTGCGTTTGTGTCGGGTTTTGTTGTCCGACAATTGCGTACAGATCCTGTCTTGCTGGCATTAGTCCAAACGGGATCAAGGGTTGATTTAGCTAAAGCTCGTAAAGAGCTACTCGAGGCTATGAGCGGAACGGATACAAATCTAGCTCAGGAATATGTATCGGGGGGCTATTATCTGGATGGCTATGCAGTTGATTGATCAGCTTAAAGAATAAGCCGGTAGTGTTTAACACCTGTAATCCTGATTGATATGGGTTACGTATTTTATCGCCATTATCTGATCGCCTGGATAATTCTATCCGGGCCATCTTTTCATGTCCTGGCTCAGGAGGGCAGCCCTAACCAACTTCGTGTTAAATTAGGCCAAATACTGGCACAACAGCCATTGACGCAGGGTCAGACTTTGGCTCAAATTACCAAATTGACCAGATGGAAGTATCAATGGCAACAGGACCGCTACCCGCCTGATTCGACTTATATCAATTGCCTGTTGCAATTAGGGGTTGATTATATTAGTCTTAATGCAATCGATTATCCAAAGGCTACTCAAGTTGTCAGACAGGCTGTTGAGTTGAGTCAGGTAAAACGCCCTGATGTAGCAGCAGATCAACCAGCCAAAGCCCTTTATCGCTTGGGTATGTTGTTAATTGAACAGAGTCTGCCGGCAGTAGATATCCTCAAAAAAGCTATTCGGCAAGGCCAGGGTATACGCGCGGCAGATCGGTGGGTTAGTACAGCCTATTTATACCTGGCTTATACTTGTAATTCTGCTGGTGATTTTCAACAGGCCATTAATAATGCAGAGCGCGCAGAGCAGATCGCCCGGAGCGCAGGAGACAACGTATTAGTTGCCAAAGCGCTGCAGGAGAAAGCAAAGACATTGAAAATGACCCAGCAGTACGTTCCCGCTCGTAAGGCGGCCGAACAAGCGGCCGCCTTGGTGGAACAGGATACATTTCGTGCTGTGACAGCCAGGGCCTACCAACTATTAGGTTCTATTGCTACGGAGCAGCATTATTTGAAAGATGCATTGAGCTACTGCCAGCGGGCTTTTCAAACGGCTCTCCCGAATGATCCAAGCCGCCCTAACTACGCTATAGAATTGGGGCGGTTGTATTATGAACTTCATCAGTACGATCAGGCAATCGATTGTTTCCAGTATGGATTTGAGAAAAATAATAATGAGTACGCCAAAGCGTTTTCGCTGGATCAACTGGGGTTAACTTACTGGCAGAAAAAGAATTACGAACGCGCGTTGATGTATTATCAGCAAGCTTTGGTAATCATGCCTATAGGTTTCAACAGTATAGCGGTCACGAGCCTGCCCGATGAAAAGTCTATTCGACAGGCGGATCAGAAGCAACATCTCCTCACCCTCATACAGGATAAAGCCGATACCTGGCTCGATTATGCCAAAGCCACGGGCAATGACCGTAAACGACTGAAAGCCGCCCTCGACACCTACAAAGTTGCCGATCAGATGATTGATTTTATGCGCTGGGAGCATACGGGCCAGCAGTCAAAATTGTTCTGGAGGGATAAAACACGTAGTATGTATGAACGGGCAATCGAAACCTGCTACTTACTTGAGGATGCCGGGCAGGCGTTCCGGTTTATGGAGAAAAGCCGGGCCGTTATGCTGGCCGATAAGCTGAACGAGCTTGGCGCACAGCAAAAGCTTACAGCACAGCAACTAGCCGAAGAGCGACAATTGCAGCAGTCGCTAAGTGATCAGCAAAATAAACTCGCCGGCATAGCTCCCGGTGCTAGTCCGGCCTACAACGAAGCCCGCATGGCTCTCTTTGCCAAACAGGATAGTTTGACCACGTTTCTGAAATCTCTCGAAGCCTCGAACCCAGCGTATTATCGCTATAAATACGATAACGAAACGATTCCGCTGGCTGACTTACAAGGCTATTTGACACAACAGGCAGGCTCGCTGTTAACCTACTTTGTTGGTGATAGTGCGCTCTATATACTCGGCGTAACGGGCCATAAAATTATCCTTAAAAAGCAGTCCATTCGCGCTTACAAACAGGCACTTGACCGGTTTTCTGTATTATTGTCAACGCCATTGGCCATGACTAAACAGACCGACGTCCGGCAGTTTTTAAGGCTTAGTAACGAGCTGTACCGCCAGCTACTGGCCCCATTCGCTTTGCCCAAAGGGCGGGTTGTTGTTTCTCCCGATGGCTTTTTTGTGCCGTTCGATGCCTTAAGCAGTTCGGCTACTCAGCCGAATTATGCCGTAAATGACTATGCGTTCAGCTATGTTTATTCGGTTGGGCTATTGCGCAAGAAGGGCAAAACGCTGGCTCGAACGGCGGGCGTTCAGTCGGTTGATTTTTTAGGTGTTGCTCCCGTAAACTTTTCAGCTTCCCTCAATCAGGTCATGCTGCCGGGATCTGATGCGGCCTTAACTCCGATTGCGGGGCGTTTTGGGGTAACGACCCTGCTCACCCATGAAGCCGCTACGCGGCAGGCTTTTCTGACGCAGGCAGCTAAAGCGCGGGTTATTCACTTGTTTACCCATGCTACCGCCGATAGTACGAGCCAGGAGCCCCGGTTGTATTTCGCCGATTCAACCCTGCAACTGTCAGACTTAAGCAATGAGGCACTGCCTAATGCACAACTGGTCGTATTGGCTGCCTGTAAAACCGGCATTGGAGCCAACCAGCGGGGCGAAGGCGTATTCAGCCTGGCCCGTGGCTTTTCTGCTTTAGGGGTGCCGAGCGTACTGACAACCCTATGGAGCGTTCAGAATGAAGCTACTTATCAATTGACCGATCTTTTTTACCACTATCTGGACCAAGGGTTGCCTAAAGATCTTGCCTTGCAGCGAGCCAAGCAGGACTGGCTTAAAACAGCCGAAGGAACTAATCAGCTGCCTGCTAATTGGGCCGGCCTGATCGTGGTGGGCGATACGGAACCGCTTCCTCACATCAACATTATTTTGTGGGTGGGGCTATTGTTCGCGTTTTTATTGGCCGCCGGACTAATTTTCTGGATAGAAAGGCGTAAACGCCAGTCTTCTAAATTAGTATCAACCTTAACAGGCGTATTGGCCCGGTAAGAATGAGGTACCGGATAGTTACCGAGCCTGTTTACCTGTTTGCACCGCTGGCTTTGTTACCAGGTCGAACGATAAAGTAAACTCATTTTTAATGGCCTGGTCGCCTAAGTCGGCGAAGAAGCTGGTTGAGTTGTACCGGATGCCGAACTGCGTGCGGTCAAGAGTCGCTCGACCTTTAACCCGCAGTCCGCTCCCTTCCTGGCTGATAGCCACGGGAAACGAGATTGTTTTGGTAACGCCCTTCAGCGTGAGTTGCCCGGTTGCCGTTGCACCTGTCAGGGAGCGCAAAACAAATATGGCAGTTGGGAAGTGGGTGACGTCAAAAAAAGCTTCGTCGCGGAGGTGCGCTTGCAGGCGATCATTCTCATGCTGAATGGTCGTCATATCCATTGTTATCGTGGCATTGTTGATTAGGTTGCCTTTTCGGGTTAACTGTCCGTTTAATACATGAAGCGTGCCGGAGGGTGCCCATGAACCAACTTCGGCATAGCCTGTCCAGGTGAGCTGGCTGGCATTAGTGTCAATTAAAAGGGGCTGGTTTTGTGCCAGCGCGACGGGTGCTGTAACCAACGTAAGAATGCATACGAAAATAGAGAGCGTTTTCATTTGGATTGACTGGTTTACGTTAATTGTTGATTATAAGCTGGTTTTGCCTTCGGTTTCAATAAGCCCATAGCCTTTGTAAAGCTTTCCTGTACGGTCACGGGCAATGATGTACCAAAGCGCATCGCCCCCGTAGAGCTGCTTGCCGAACCGCCAGTTTTTGCCGAACGTGTACAGCTGGCCGCTTTTTAACTTGCCGCCGGGGCAGTTAAATTTTTCGGCAAATAAATTACTGTCGTACTGCATATTCGGGTGCCAGCCGGTCGAATCGTACCAGATAAAACTACCCGCTTCGACTAGCTCAAGGTCGCTTACTTCGGCCCGGATCATTGTCGAATGTTTCCAGACATAGGTATCACCTTCCAGAACCGGAACGCAGGGGTTATTGGTATGCCAGAGCGATAGCCCAACGGGGAGCGATCGGAGCTTGTCGGGAAGCAGGCGTCTTTTGTCGGACCAGGTGGCAGTCTCTTTTGCCTGATTCTGGGCTTGAGAAATGGCGACCGTGGCCAGGAGCAGGCAGGTCGTGAGGAGAAATAATGTGCGCATCGCTGAATCGGTTTATTCGTTTGAACGATGCAAAGATGGGGCTAGTAAAAGGCGCAAATCGCCCCAAAACCGGATTGGGACGGCCCAACGGATGATTTGGGCCTAGTCGAGGCCAGCAAACTCGCTGGGCGATTGGCCCGTGTGCTGACGAAAAATTCGATTGAAGGTGGTCTTTGAATTAAAGCCCGACTCAAGCGCGATCCCTAGTAATGTCAATCGGGCCATGTCGTTGGTGCGGAGTCGTTGTTTCACTTCGTCGACCCGGTAATCGTTCACAAAATCGTTGAATGACTTTCCAATACCTGCGTTGATGACTTGCGAAACAACTTTCGGGTTCAGAGCCACGTGCTGGGCCAGTTCTGTGAGTGTCAGCGTGGGATTGAGGTAAAGTTTCTGAATCGTCATGGACGCCCGAATACGCTCAATGTAGTCCGGATTAACGTCGATTGTCACTTTGGCCGGGCTGGCAGTCATGTCGACAGCCGGTTCAGGTTGAAACTGGACGCTGGCTAAATTGCCCTGTTGCAACCCAGCCACGCCCAACGCAATCAGGAAAACACACAACAGCCAGTACGAGTAATCATATTGATAAAAGGTATGAAAAATATCGCGTAGAACGAGTTCTACCGCCCACTGTCCGCAGATCACAGCCAGAATCAGTAACAGTACACGTAGCCAGCGCAAGGTCAATCGGCTGGTTTCGGAGAAGTTCTCCTGAACATAGTGGCTGTATTTCTGTAACAGCCGTAATGATAAAATCAAATACACCAGCAACGAAAGCCAGGTACCATCAAACTCAATACTATACGTGATTGGATAATGGACGTTAGCCCAGAACCAATTCCGAAACTCGTAGGATTGGAACGAAAGAAACACATAGACCAGGGCCTGAATGGCGACCGGAATAAAATGAAGCCAATTTTTACCTGTAAAGTGAAAGTCGCTGTTGGTTAAACTTTTAACGTAAAAATAAATGAGTGGGCCAAAGCCAAATGAGTAAAAAATGGGCAGGAAATAAAGATTCGCGTTTTGGCCGTATAGGCCCGATACTCTGAAGAAACCGTCGATTTGCCAGCACGAGATGGCCGTCATCAGTCCCGCCAGAAAGCGGTTGGCTTGCCGGTTATGCGACTGGAACCAAAGCAAGCCCGCCGAGAAAAAACCGACGTTAATAATGAACATCGCCAGTACGACCTCAAACGTGAACCGAATCTGCATAGTCTTATGCCGTTATTTTCA